>JBGAOI010000839.1:0-3602 GCA_044221885.1 Polyangium sp. (in: bacteria) | reverse complement strand
CGAGGCTTGATTTCTCGGCATTCGCGGCACCCCAAACTCGCCCGCTCCGCGGGCTCAAACAGTGGGGCCCCGCCGCTGCGCCAAGAAATCAAGCACTCGCCAAGCAACGCATTGAGCAATCTGGCGGAGTAGTGTTAATGAGCTGACCCCTTCAACCCCTTCACAACCTCCGGCTTCACCACCTTACCCAGCGCGTTCCGCGGCAAACTGTCCACCACGTGCACATCGCGCGGCACTTTATACGGTGCCATCCGCTCTTTCGCCCACGCCCGCAAGACATCCCCCGCACATTCGGACGCTCGCCCCGGCGCTGGGACAACCACGGCCACGACGCGTTCGCCCCATGTTTCATCCGGCAAACCCACGACCGCCACTTCGGCAATAGCCGGGTTTTCCCGCAATGCTTCTTCAATCTCCAGCGCCGACAATTTGTACCCGCCGCTTTTCAAAATATCCACGCTGGTTCGTCCAAGCAAACGCACGTAACCATCGGGCGATATTTCCGCCACATCCCCCGTGCGAAACCAACCGCCCTCGGCAAAAGCTTCCCGCGTGGCTTGGTCCCGCCCCAAATACCCTTTGAAGACGCTCGGACCGCGAATCCACAATTCACCCGAGCCCGTCGTGACGTCGTTTCCCGCTTCGTCAACCAAGCGACTTTCGACCGTACGTAATGGTTTGCCCACGGAACCTGGACGACGTCCTGCCGGATCGATTGGATTCGATGCCCCAACGCCAATTTCGGTCATGCCAAACCTTTCGAGCGGCACCCAGCCCGTGATCGATCGCCACCGTTCCGCCAACGTTACCGGCAATGCCGCCGACCCACTCGTCGATAGACGCAATTTTTTTGCCCCTGCCGCCCAACGTTGTTGCGTCTCGGGATCGGCCGCGTCAAACGCTTCGAACAATTTTTGATACATCGTCGGCACGGCCATGTACGTCGTCGGCGGTGTTTGTCCGGCGAATTCTTCCCACACGCGCCGCGCGTCGAACTTGGGCAACATGCGCGTCGCTCCACCGGACAAAACCGACGTCATCAGCGAAATGCCCAGTCCGTGCAAATGATGCAAAGGCAACGCGTGCAGCAACAGATCCGCCGTCGTCCACACCCAAGCTTCTTCCAATAGCTGCGCTTGAATGGCCACGTTTGCATGCGTAATCATTGCGCCTTTGGGTTTTCCCGTGGTGCCGCTCGTGTAAAGCAACAACGCAATGTCCTCCGGTTCGCGAGGTGAAACCTCATCCGGTGCCGTCGGGGTTTCTCGAAGCAAACCAATCTGGAGAACTCGGCGCCCTTCGCATAACAGCGCGGCCCGTTCGCGCAAGTCGTCGGAGACGATCACGGTCGTGGCGTGTGCGTCCTGGCCAAACCATGCCAGTTCGAGCGCGGGGTATTGCGGAGAGAGCGGCAGAACCACGCCACCGGCCAACAAAATTCCGACAAACGCCTCGAGCCACCTTGCACCTGGCGAAGCGAACAACGCGACAACGTCACCGTGCAGCGACGTACGGCCTTCGAGGAGGCTCGCTCGAGCGCGGAGCGCGCCATCCCACAAATCGGCAAAGGTTCGCGATTCGTGATCATCCTGCACGGCGAGCCGTTGTTCGTGTTTTCGAGCCTGAAGACGCGCAACGAGGGGCGAAGACATGGCCGAACGATCGCAGCGGGAAGGGAAAACTGCAAGATGTGCGTCATTCTTTTCTCGATCGGCCGTTCTTTGGGTACACTGCGCAGCATGTTCGCGAATCGATTCGATGCTCTCGCTACGTGTGCCCTCGTGATCACCCTTGGTTCAGCCGTGATCGGTTGTGACGAGGGCAAACCTACCGACAAGGCTGGCGCAAAAGCCAGTTCGGCGCCCAGCGCTTCCGTGGCGAAAGAAGCGGCACCTCCGCCGAAGCCCAAGACGGTGCCGGCACTCATCGTTGATTCGATGGGCCCGTATTTGGGCATCACGCGCATCGACGTGAAGGCGGAGAATTGGCGCGAGAAGATGGCGACGGTGATCAAGGACTTTCCCATCAAGCCCGACGAGCCGGTGGTGGTGGTGGCGGAGAAACGCGCAGCAACACCTTATGTCGCGGCGCTCGTGGATGAGCTGGGCAAAGCTGGGGCAACGAAGGTGCTCTTGAAAACAGACGGTCGCGACGACGTGCCGAAGGAATTGATGGTGGTTCCGCCGAGCAAAGTATCGGCGCCGCCGGGATGTTCGGTGGTCGTGAGTGTGCTCAAGGATTTGTCGACGGCGGTTTGGCCGGTCAAAGGGGCGACGGCGAAGAAACAACGCAAAGGTTTGGCCGGGCCGGATTTGTCGAATACGGCGGATACGATCAAGAAAGACTTGGCGGCGTGTGAATCGTCGTATGCGTTTTTCTCGTCCGATGATGCGATTGGCTGGGAAATGGCGTACAACTTGGCGGGCACGTTAAAAGTGGTCGACGACAAGAGCGAAAAGAAGCGTGTGGAAACGCTGGTGCTCTTGGCCGAAGCGCCCGTCGCCGGGCGGGCCATTGCGCTGGGGAAGTGAACGAGGCAAAAAGGTGCAACCCTAGCAGCCTTGACGTCATCGGTCGTGTTGACGAGGAACACGTATGATTGAGCGCCTGTACATCGACAATTTCCGGACATTCCAAAACTTCGAGTGGAAACCGCAAAACGTCGCGTTGATCATGGGTCGAAATGGCACTGGAAAGTCCACGCTGTTCGATGTGCTCCATCGCCTGCAAGCATTGATCTGCAACGAGCAGCTCGTGGCGGAATTGTTCCCCAGCAAATCGTTAGTTCGCTGGGATAAACGGCTTTCACAGCAATTCGAGATTGATGTACGACGCGACACGGGTTGCTTTCGGTATCGACTAACGATCGAGTCGACCAAGGTTGGTGGCGAAGCGCGAATTGTGCAAGAAACGCTGCATCTTGACGATACGCCACTGTTTTCGTTTAGGGCTGGTCAAATCCAATTGTACGATGACCGCGGCAATCCAGGAGCGGAAATCGCCGCAAATGTCAAAAAATCCGGGCTCGGAATCGTTGTACCGGGACCAACGAATCTACAGTTGACTTGGTTCAAACAATGGCTTGGTCACTTGCTCGTCTTGCGGCCGAATCCGTTGTTGATGACCGGGTTGGCTCCGTCGGAAAATTCGTTCTTGTGGCCGGATGCGGTGAATTTCGCAAATTGGTATCGATACGTTCATCAGGAACGCGGGCGGGATGTGTACCGCGCCATCGAATCTCTCGGCAAAGTCATCGACGGGTTTCAGGATTTATCCATTCGCGTCGACGAACAACGAACAGGATGGCTGCGCGCCAATTTCATCGATGCCAGTGGCAAAGGGTATTCATTACAGTTCGACGAACTTTCGGATGGACAACGTGTACTGATCTTGCTGTACATCGCGCTATACACGCAAATGGATGGTCAACGAACGATCGCTTTCGACGAACCAGATAACTTCGTTTCATTGGACGAGATTCAGCCCTTCCTGATGGATATGTTGGACAAGGCGCTCGACGGCAGTGGTCCACAATGTTTCGTCGCGTCGCACCATCCGGAGTATTTGAATCAACTCGCCCCGTCGCACGGGCACGTGTTGTT
>JBGAOI010000838.1:0-3609 GCA_044221885.1 Polyangium sp. (in: bacteria) | reverse complement strand
GCGTTTGCTCCGGAAACCTCAGCCTCTCGCTCCCGCAAGTGATTAGTTCATCGAAAGCACATCCATCCTTTGCGACCAATGTTTTTCGGGAACGTTCGCCATGAGCGTCGTGATGGCGTGTTGCCACGACGTTCGCCTTTCCGGAAAAACCCTTCCCAAGAGCCCCAGCGTTTGAATCCCAATTCCTGCACCTTTGCACGTCAGCGCTCGATTCACGAGTGCGTTGACCTCGTTCGTATCCGCGAATGCGCCGCACGCAATCGCCAGCGCCCGAGCCAACATGGTTGCAAAAGGTCGTCCCATTTCGCGCCATAATGCTGCCGCACGATCCGCCAGCATTTGCGCCTCTTCCTGAATGTCGAAGCGCATCGCCACGGCCGCTTCGTTCAGACAAACCAAGGCTTCGAGGTCTTGTGCTCCAACGCGAGTCACGGCGTCTACGAGTTCGAGGTCCGGTTGTCGCACGTGGTCCATTCGATACTTTGCCGAACGCATCAACCATTCTGCGCGGCCTTCCCAATAGGGATGTCGCGCACGCGCGGCCAGATTTCGCGCCTCGTCCGCCGCCTTTTCCGCCTTTTCGTGCTCGAACGCTTCCAGCAATGCCGAAGCACTCCGGAGCATCGCCTCAATCCTCCCCGTCGTCCACGGTTCGAGCGCTGCGGCTCGACCATAGAGCGCCGCAGCGTCCGCAAAACGACCTTCGTGATATCGTCGTCGCGCATGCCCTTCGGCGGCACTGAGTCGGGCCATTGCATCCTGACTTTGCTCTGCCCAGTCATCGATTTCTTCCAGTGCTTCGGCGAGAAGTGCAGGGGAAGCTCGTGTTGCGAGGGCTGTGATTCGTATGCGTTGTCGAGCACGTTCGAGGTACGAATCGGCAAACCGACCCAGATCGTCGACCATTTCGAGTACGCTGAATCCATTGGCTCCAGGCGCGGCAATGGCGGCTCGGAGAAGAACCTGCAATCGTTGCGTATCCGTGTTTGGAAATCGCATTCGCGCCAATTCATAAAGCGCACCATCGAGCGCTCGAGGTGTGGCCTTGGCCAAGGCGACTTTCGACCATAAACACAAGATTTCGCGTTCTGCCGTGACGAGATCTTCGCTTCGGGCGACACGCAAAGCTTGGCCGAGCACCGTCGTGGCCGCATCGAGGTCGCCAGTTGTCGCGAGATCCTGGGCTTGGTTGATCCATTCGCGAACGGGTTCTTCGACAAACCCTGCGGCGAGCTGTTCCTGCCGTCGCCTTTCGGCTGCTGTCGTCGCCTGGCTCGGTGGTGGTTGACGCAACGAATTCCGGTCCACCACGAAGGTTTGGCCATCTCGACGTGCCAAACCGATCCTGACCCATTGCTCGAGTTCCGCCTCGATTTGCGAGGTTTTTCCACCGGTGCGTTCGAACAACAGACGCGCTGCATCTTCGCGAACATGGAAAAGCCGATCCGTTCCCGAGAAAAACGACATCAACGCCTGGTGGTCGACCAACGCTGTATCGAGCTTGGGTACGATGGTGGAATGGGTCGATTCTCCACGTAATGCCGCAATGACGTCTGCCGCGGAGGAAAACCGATCTTCGGGTCGTTGCGCCAGCAATCGGTTGATCACGGATGCCACGTCGGTCGGCAACGTGGGTTCGAGCTGCTCAATGGGTTTTACCGGACCGCCGAGCCGCTTGAGCACGATGGAGTACATGTCCTTCGCATCGTGAGGAACTCGGCCTGTCAATGCTTCGTAAAGCATCACGCCAATGGCATAAAGATCCGTTCGCGCATCGACGGGTTTGTCGAGGATTTGTTCTGGGGCAAGATACATCGGTGTTCCGATGACTTGTCCCTCCGACGTGAGTCGCCTCGATTCTGGAGTATGCAAGACGGAAACGCTGAAATCGAGCATCACGGGTTGTCCGTCTTGACGCACGAGCACATTGTCGGGTTTGAGATCGCGATGTACGACGCCCGCGGCATGCACGTGCACCAACGTTTCCAAGAGGGCGAGCGTTGGACCGGAAAGCGCAGGCCATGAAGGCCGTCTTTCGTCCAGACCCGGAAACGGTCGGCCATGGACGAGATCCATGACCAGAAATGGCCGATCCTCGGCGATTCCTTCGTCGATGAGTCGTACGATTCCAGGAAAACGAAGTGTGCGGAGCGTCGTGATTTCGCGCCGAATACGAGCCTGCATTTTCCCGTGGACAAACCGCATCCACTTGAGCGCGACCAACTCGTCGAGAATGCGATCTTTGGCGACCCAGACGTCGCCATGGGCGCCACTGCCGAGATGTTCGACGAGCGAATAGCGGTCTTCAATGACTTGGCCGGCGGTGCCCTGAGGCGTCATTTCGACAAACTACACGCTTCGAACGTAGAGCGCAACGGCGCCGATTCATGGTGCAAACGGAGCGTTTTCCCCGTGTAATCGCGGCATCTCCGTGCAGGATTTCCGAGGGGCGTGCCGTCAACATCGAGCGTCTGGTCATGGTGGGAACGGCGGCGCCGAATAGGACCCTGATTTCATTGCAGGTCAAAGAATCGTTCGCCGAGGCGTTGGTGGCGGCACCCCGAACAACGTCATCGCGCTCCGCAGAACCAAGCGATTTTTGGACGGCCACGCGTGTTGCTGTGCAGATCGTGCCGACTCCGCTATCGTCTCGAAACGAAATACTTCTTGCCCCGATGCGACGAGCGTCTTACCCTCGTGCGCTGCCATGCCGAGCGTTCGCAACACCATCAACAGTCGCGCTACGGTCGACGATCGCGGCACTGCCAGTTCATCGGGGGCCGCAACGCCATCCCTCACGCTCACGATCGTTTATCACCCGCAGCTCGAACGAATTGGCGAACGCGCTTCGCTCGAACGCGCATCCTCGAACAACCCAGTTCGGTTATCGCGCATCGAGCCCGTTTTTGCTCCTGCGGGGGCGACCGATGGCGCACCTCTTGAGGACGACCATATCAGCCGTAAACCCGCCTTGTTTTCCATCACGCCGGAGGGCGGTGTCCGGATCGACGTGGCCGATGGCGGAACCGCTGTGAGTGTGAGTGGTCGACGTCTCGAGCGCAGCGTGGTGTTGTCACCGAAAGATCTCGCTCGTGGTGTGGTTCTGGGTGTAGGTCAGCGTGTCGTGCTTCTTTTGCATCGCACGACGGCATTGGAAAAAGTACCCGGTCCAGACGCTTCGGGGCAACCTCGCGAGCTCATTGGGGAAAGCGACGGGATTCGGCGTGTTTTATGGGAGATCCATAGCGTTGCTGACTTGGATTTGCCTGTGCTTTTGCGAGGCGAGACGGGAACCGGCAAAGAACTCGTGGCGCAGGCCGTTCATCGGGCGAGCAATCGGTGCGACAAACCGTTTGTCGCTGTCAACCTGGGCGCAATTACGCCCTCGTTGGCCATTGCGGAATTGTTTGGAGCGGAAAAAGGAGCCTACACCGGGTCGCTGAAACGACAAGTGGGCTACTTCGAGCAAGCTGCGGGGGGAACGTTGTTTCTCGACGAAATCGGCGAAGCCCCCGTAGAATTGCAGGTGGCCTTGTTACGGGCGCTCGAAACGCGTGAAGTGCAAACGGTCGGCGCGGCACAGCCGCGAAAAATCGATGTGCGGGTCAT
>JBGAOI010000837.1:0-3610 GCA_044221885.1 Polyangium sp. (in: bacteria) | reverse complement strand
GCTCGTATGTTCGGGCGGAGGGCAAACGGGGTAGGGACGAGCCGTTGTCGAGCCGGAACAAGCACTCAAGGAGAGCGACAACCAAGGCAACGCGAATCTCATGCGGAGCAGGCGCATGTTCGGAAGCCTTTCTGACAATGGCCCCTCCTGTCAAGCTTCGTTTTGCGTGACGATTACGCGACTTCGTTCATGATGCGTACGTCTTCGGAAATGATTTTCGCGAGCGGTCGCAGTTGCGGTTTGGAGGTGTTGTCGTCGATCACGATCCAACGTGCTGTTTTTCCAAACGAACGACGCATTCGGACTTCGACGGTATGCCGTGCTTCTGTCGTCCGATCGATGCCGACCCATTGTCTTCCCAAACGTTGGGCTACGCCCAGGGTCGTACCCGAGCCGCAAAATGGATCGAGCACCACGTCGCCTTCGTTGCTTGCGGCAAGAATGATTCTTTCGAGAAGCGCTTCTGGTTTTTGCGTGGGATACCCGAGCCGCTCTTTGCCCTTGGCCGCGATGACGCCGATTTCCCAAACATCCGACAAAGGCGGTCCGGCGGTTTCTTCATCCGACAAACCTGGTTTACGATGGCCAGCCGAAAAATCGGCTTTTTGTTTCTTCGTGCCAAACGTTTTTTTTGTCGATTCTGCCAGATCTTCATAGCCGTAAAGCGTATGAAACGTGTGGCAACCATTCGGAGTGCGCGTGTAATACAGAATCACGTCGTGCATCCGTTGAAAACGGTGCGCTTTCGTGGGCCAGCGTCGATATCGCCAAATGATTTCATTTCGAAAACACTCGGCGCCAAACACGGCGTCCATGACAATTTTCAAATAATGGCTCGCGGTCGGATCGCAATGCAAAAAGACGCTTCCGCTGAGGCGCACCACGCGATGAATTTCTACAATTCGTTCGGCCATCGTCACGAGGTACGCCATCATGTCGCACGGCCCGAGAAATCCGAACAACCCAACGAGGGCTCGGCCCAAACGATCATGCTCGCGGACGAGCGCATCCAGCGCCCATTGCGTATGCGCGCCAAACGTCCACGTATCGTCGAACACCATGGGTCCAGGGGTTTCCGCACGGACGCCCGTGTAGAGGTGGTACGTCTTTCCGCTCTGAAATGGCGGATCCAGATAGACCAGATCCACCGAGCCATTTGGCAAATGCCGGCGCAAAATGTCGAGATTGTCCCCGACAAACAGCGTTCCATTGTATTGGGACTTCAAAATGGACGGGTGACTCGGCATGCGCCCGGGTGTTAACAAGGCAGGGCGCTACGGGCCAAGAAGTTGGTGCACGAAACAATCGTACGAAGACCAACGTGTCACGGACATTGGCCACAGGTCTTCAAGCAGAACCCTTGCATCCAAGGCTCACTGCATTTGCCCCAGCCTGCTTGCTGTTCGCACGTGTACGTGCTGTCGGGTGGAACGTCGACGCAATTGCCCGCCGGTGCAGGACTCGAGTTCGTCACGCCACCACACGCATGGTTTGTCGCGAATGTCACCATGGTGGCCAAGTCCGTTGGCGTGGTCGTTTGGTAGTCCCAAGGCATGGCCCCCGCGTATCCCGCTTGATAGAAACGTTCGAGCATCGTTGCCAAGTTAGCTCGAGACAAACCTTCTACAGGGAACTCACCAATGAGCACGGGTTTGTCAGACAGATCGTATGCCGAGGGTGGGTTGTCGTAAGGCCAACCCTGATCGACCCAGTCGTACACGTGAAGCTGGTAGAAATCGATGTCCACGCACTTCCACGCATGCGCCCATTTCGCGCCTGCGCTGCCCACCGTCACGTACGCGATGCTTTCTTCATGGAGCGCTCGGGTGACTTCTTGGACAAACGTTTCCATCTCGTGATGCGTCACCGGATCGATCGTGGGCATAGGGTCGTAGTTCGGATCGCCGTAAGGACTCGAGCCGATCATCGCCCATTCGGGTTCGTTGATCACATCCCAGGCAAGGACACGTTGCGCGTGCGGGCTGTTGCGTACGGCGCTGGCCAGCGGACGAATCACATTCTCGATGAGCATCGCTCGGGACGTTGCATCACGCACGATAGGTGAGATGCCGCGAATCTTTTGACCTCCAACGTCGCGCGTCGGGAAAAACGCGTCGAAGGAAAACAAGCACAACATCAAATTCATGTCGGCTGCATCGGCTACGCGTAAGGCCTCTTCGAGGTCTTCGAGCATCGTGCCTCCAAGTCCCGTGGGTTTGTCATTCGGATCGAACGTCACTCCATCACCGCGGAAGTCGGGCATCATCCACCATCGCAACAAGCCCGCACCGTTCTTGCGCATGGTCGTCAAGTTCTGCGCGTGTTCGGTCGAGCGACTCGCTACGCCACTTTGTCCCCAGCCTGATATTCCACCGAAGTCTGCCCCGAAGTCTGCCCAGGCATAGTTCATTCCGAAAAGGAATCGTTTGTCCATCCCAACCATGATGCCTCCGGCATCGGCTGCGCACAGCGCGCTTGCGAAGGGGTTGTTCGGATTCGGATTGGTCGGAACTTGATTGTTCCCGGACGAACCGATCGACGCTTCCGAGCATCCAAGCAAAGTGGAGAGAACGAAAGCTGCGGCGGGTTTTCCCAGGGTCATCAAGGACTTCGGTGCAACGGAGATACCGACCGGTAACCGGTCGAGAAAACGAGTGTAGACCGCATTGCCGATCCCAAACGCTCCAGCGCATCCTTTTCTTCATCCGGTAAGAAATTGCCAACCGCTGCGCTCGAATGGCCCTTTGTTGTCGCGGCACATCACGGCGACGGTGGGTAGCGAGGTTGTTGCCGACGTGTTTCTGCGAGCATCTCGGAGCGACAAAAGAACGGCGCATGGGAAATGATCGGTTCCGGTCATCGCACGACCGCGGTACATTCGAGCGTGCATGGGTGGTGACGACCAAGACGACGACGAGACAGCGTACGAAGCTGTGACGACGATCTTGAGTCGTGACGCAGTTGCTGCTGCGGTCAAGGCGAGGCTTGGTGCGTTGGCGGGGAGTTCTCCGCGTGGAGGAACCATCGTGGACGAACCCACGATGGACATTCCGGATGACGCCATCGAGGTCTTCGACGAGCGCAAAGAGATCACTGGCAATACGATCACGAAGCCGTTCGAACGTCCGGGCACCGCGCGTTCGCGTCGTCCATTGCCGTCGATCACCGAGAAGATCGTCGCACCGCCGGAGAGCATGCCCGAGCCTCCAACGTTGCCTCGACGTGGTTCCGTTCCTCCGCCGCCGCCTTCAACTCCTACGGTTGTGAAAGGTTCTGATTCAGACCCTGGTGCGCCTCGACGTGGTTCTGTGCCTCCGCCGCCGCCAATACCGGCAGCACCGGGTGTGCCACGTCCAGCCGTTTCGACCGTTCCACGACCTGCATCGGTTCCTCCGCCTCCTATGGCAGGGTCTCCGGCACAAGCGCCGATGAAGACGATGCCGAGTCGGCAAATCACGGCAATTCCTGGCGTCATGCCCGCGGTTGCTCCGCGTCCCGCAACCATTCCTCCACCGCCTGCCGCGCCTCCTCGACCCGCGGCTGCGTCGCCAAATCCGCCTCGTGTTGCGCCTGCCCCGCCACGGCCAGCCACGCTTCCGGGGATGCGAAC
>JBGAOI010000836.1:0-3613 GCA_044221885.1 Polyangium sp. (in: bacteria) | reverse complement strand
AGCTCGGCCTCGAACGTGTCGGCCTCTTTGGCGTTCGCGAAGTAGCCCCCAAACGACTCACCCGTTTCACGAATGGTCTTGGCCAAGCGATGCACGACCTCCCGCACACTCGTTTCACCGACGTCCTTGTTTCCGTGAAGGCCGGCCTTGCGGAAATACTTGGAGACGACGATGTCCGTCGCGAGTTGCGACCAGCTCGCAGGAATCTCAGCGCCTTCCATTTTGAAGACGACCGAACCGTCAGGGTTGGTGATGACGCTGGACCTTCGTTCCCAAACGATTTCGCTGAGCGGGTCGATACCGCGACGAGTGAACTGCCGATCGAATGCAAGACCCTTGGGGCGCGAAACTTTTTTTGCTTCTCGTTTGGCAGGGGTTTTTGCGGAAGCTTTGGCCACGGGTTTGGCTTTGACGACCCGTTTCACCGCACCGGACTCGGGCGGACGACTGTCCGAATGCCCGTTTTCCGGAGTCACCTTTACATTTCCGCCATCCCCTACGATCATCGGCTGCGCCATCACAATCTCCCGGACAAAAAACGGGGCCCGCGGCGTTCTTCACTGACGAACACGCCACCGTACCCCGTTCACTGACAATACGTTCACCAGGTTCGAGCCAACAAAACCGTTGCGTCACCGAACCGCCGGCCAACAAAACCCCTGTAGCCCTACCTATGGTGCCGCGTCAAGGTTTCTCACTACCAGTAGCGTTGTGTAGAATTTTGCGCGATTCCTGAACACACGTACCCAGACCACCGGTTGCCCCGAACAACTGCACAAATTTCGCGCAGTTTGTCCACAAGCCTCGCCCAGTTCTCCAACGGTTTGACCCTCCCAACGCAGTGCGTTGGGATACATGCATATTTTCCTTGCCTCTGCGTTCTTCGGGAAAACATGCGGTCCGGACAAGCGAACGTCGCGCCAAACGCAAATTTTGCGGGATCGATCACGGAGAATACTCCGCCAAACCAGACCACCCCAACCCCGACAACCTCAACCACGCGGCCTGCGAAGACCCCGCGCGGGGTTAAAACCCCGCGCTACTCAATAAAAAGTCCTCCACTGCCGTTCCGGACTACCACCTTCGTTTTTCTATCCTCATCGAGATTTGCCTTCGTTGATCGAGTGAAACGACTTCTCGCAGTGAAACCATGAAGCCAGTCCAGAGCGGCAGCGAAGGACTTTTTATTGAATAGCCCCAGGTTTTAACCTGGGGCGTGTGTCGAGACGAACGATCGTTGCGAGTTCCAAGACAGCCTCTCAACCCTGTTGACGATGGGGGCTACGCCCCCAAACCCCCCATTTCATTCGGTCGCACCGGCCAAACATGCACGCTACGTCACATCCACGTTCGTCCATCCGAACCGAACGGCTCGTAGAGCAAAACGCGCTCGTGCTGACGCAAGTTGAGGCCCAAGACAAGTCGCTCCCCCAAAAACCGGCCCAGTCCGAGGGTAGAAAGCACAGTTTCGGCGGTCTTCGCCGCGGGTGGAGGTGGCGGAATCGAATAACTCGGCGGCCGGACAACCACAGCTTCGAGCTTCTGATGACCTGCCAGTTCAGTGGCCCGGTGAATCGCAAAGTCCAAACCTCCAAGCTCGTCAACGAGACCGCACGCCAAAGCATCCGTGCCGCTGTAGACACGTCCCTGTGCAAGCTTCTCGACTTCCTCGACCGAACGTTTTCGCCCTCGAGCCACGACATTCACGAACGTTGCGTAGAACGCATCGATGTCGCGTTCGAGCAGCGCTCGTTCGTCATCTTCGAGATGTCGGGCCATGGAGTGCAGGTCAGCGTGAGCGCCTCGTTTGATGACATCCGTGCTGACGCCGAGTTTTTCCAGCAAACCCTTCACGACGAAGTGCGTGGCCACCACGCCAATCGAACCGGTGATGGTTTGAGGTCGAGCCACGATGACGCGCGCCGGCGCAGCCACGTAATAACCACCGCTCGCCGCGATGTTCGATAGATACGCAACGACAGGTTTTTCAGCCGCGAGTCGCTCGACCTCGTGATGGATACGATCGGACGCGAGCGCACTGCCACCAGGTGAATCGATGTGCAGGACGACCGCGAGCACACTTGGTTCGAGCCGAGCAGCTCGAATGGCCCGCGCGAGGGATTCTTCGGAAGCAACCGCCCCGAACGCAAAACGAGCTTCCGAAACAATCGGACCGTGCACTTCGACAAGTGCGACCTTGGGCTTGGGCAACAGCGACCGCCATCGGGTGGGCCGTTTGAGTCGCAAGTATCTCTCGGCCGAGATGACGCGCGCGTTTTCACCTTCGGGAGCACCGAGCAATCCATCGAGCTCGTCGTCGTACACAACGTGGTCGACGAGACCGAGTTCGAGCGCTCGATTCGATCGATGTGGACCTTCATCGATCCACTGCGCAGCTTTGACCTGATCACCTCCACAACGTTCAGCGAGTGCACTGACGAGGAGTGAGTAGCGACTGTCGAGGAGAGCATTGAGTTGTTCGCGTTGCGCGGGACTCATGTCTTCACGCACGAAGGGCTCGGCTGCCGACTTGTACGTGCCACGAGCGAAGACTTGCGGTTCGACGCCCAAGCGATCGAGGGCGCGTTTGACGAACTGCATTTCAACGGCGTAGCCAATCGGTGCCACGTGCGTTTCTGGTCCAACGACGATGCGTTTGGCGCCCGAAGCGAGAAACATGACCGCTGAGTCAGCACCCATCGGTGCATGCACGACGACATCTTTTCCCGCCTCACGAAGCTTGACGAGCACATCTCGAAACGCCGCCAAGACACTCGGCCCCGCAGAAAGGTCGCGAATTCGTACGACGAGACCCTTTCGACGCGGGTCTTCGAGAATGAGCTCCGCGACGTCCTGAACTGACTTCACGGTCAACGAAGGTCGTTGGGGCTGCGTCCATCGCGCCAAGAGCGGTTGCTTCTGCGGCGCCGTGTCCACGACGCGCCCATCGACATCGAGCCAAACGTATCCCTCATGCCGAAACGCCCGAGCGCGTCGGAGGAGACGAAACGGCAACGTGATGAGAAGCAGGAGATTGGTGAGGAGAGCGAAGATCAAGGTGCTGTCCGAGCGCCGAAGTTGCGGCGAGCTGCGAGCCACGGTTGAAGCAGCGATGGGTGATCGAATGATGTCGTACGTTGCCGGGATGCATGCACCCTAGAGCGCGAGGACGTCAAACGACAGCGGCCAGCTTCGGCTACACTCGCTCGCCACTCGACCAACACATCCATCGTTGGTCCTCAATCGTATCAGGAGCGTTTCGTTGGCGACCGATCCGGCAGTAGACCCCGCGTCGCTTCGTATCATTCCGCTTGGCGGACTGGGCGAAATCGGGATGAATTGCATGGCCTTCGAGCAAGGCAACGACGTGTTGCTCGTGGATTGCGGCGTGACGTTTCCAACGACCGATCTCGGCATCGACACGTATCACCCGCGCTTCGATCACCTTCTCTCGAACCCCTCACGCATCCGCGGGTTGGTCCTGACGCACGGGCATGAAGACCATATCGGAGGCGTGCCGTATCTGCTTTCTCGCGTCGGCGCCGACCTCCCGATTTGGGGACCTCCGCATACGCTCGAGCTCGTGCGTCAACGCATCGAAGAGCATGAGATT
>JBGAOI010000835.1:0-3620 GCA_044221885.1 Polyangium sp. (in: bacteria) | reverse complement strand
TACCCCCCATTTTGTCTGCGTGAATGAATGCGCGTCCGTTGAATTGCGGGCATGCGAATCGTGAAGCGCGTGGCCATTCTCCATTTGCACGACCACGGAACGTGAATGGCGATTTCAAATCAGAACGCCCCTTCGAAGTCCCCCGAACGGGGGACTTCGTCTTGTGTAGCCCCGGGTTTTAACCCGGGGCGTGTGTACGAGACGAACCTACGTGTACCCATTCCGCTCTCGAAAGGGAGCGGCTCCATTGAAGCGTTCTGCCATCTCCGCTCGTGCAAGCAGGCCACGCGCCCCATTCCGCTCTCGAAAGGGAGCGGCTCCATTGAAGCAAGCGAGCACCTGAAGAGGACACGAGTTTTTCGACGGCATTCCGCTCTCGAAAGGGAGCGGCTCCATTGAAGCGCCGTTTCTCCCCGCGAGCTAGGGGCGCCTAGCGCGGAGAACCGGTGAGGCTACCGTGCCCCATGTGAGATGGTGATGCGTATCACGCCTCTCTCGGCTGTTCGACCCCCGCGAACTTCTTTGAATTCAGCTTCTCCGACGCGCTTTGAACGTTGATTGCGTTGATTGGTGCGCGGAGAGTAAACAATGACGGCTCGTTTCGACCATCATCTTCCTGCGGATCCTCCGGCAAGAGCCGACGTGGCCCATTCGCCAGGCACGCCGCAACAAGGCCGAGAAGGCTCACGCCCGTACGCTCGTACACCGGAGCAAGAGGCGCGGCTTTTGGCTGAGCGTGAAGAGCGAAGAGCGCGTTGGAAGTCAATTCGGGAAGCGGGCGGCATTGCGGCCTGGGTTCGTGCGGAGCTGGCCAAGAAGGGCGTTTCGACCGAGGGGATCGATCCTTCCACGCTTACGGATCGCCAGAAGGGTTCGTTCAAAGACAAGAAACGAGCCGAGGCTGAAGCGCGCCGGGCGATGAAGCGCCTGGCGTGGGATGCATATCGCGAAACGCATATCGCCCACCTGGGTGCGGTCCATTGGGACGACGATGCAAGCCCTGACAAACTCGATATCGACGGTCGAGAAGAACGCGCCAAAGACAATCAGCTCACCGAGATTGACAGTCTCGAAAAACTCGTTTCTGCGCTCGGCATCACCATATCGCGCCTTCGGTGGCTCACGTATCATCGCGAGGTCGACACGGGAACGCATTATCGGACGTGGCATATTCCGAAGCGTGATGGTTCGATGCGGACGATTACGGCGCCGAAGCGTCATCTCAAGGTGGCGCAGCGCTGGGCATTACGACATGTTTGGGACAAACTCCCCGTTCATGGTGCGGCACATGGTTTCTTGACGGATCGCTCGATCGTCACCAATGCCCAGGTTCACGCGGGAGCGGATGTCATCGTCAAGATTGACATCGAGAACTTTTTCCCGACAATCACGTTTCGAAGAGTCAAGGGGTTGCTCCGCAAGGCGGGTCTTTCCGAGCAAGTGGCGACGGTGCTGGCATTGCTTTCGACCGAACCTCCGCGAGATCCAATGGTGCATCAAGGCAAAACGGTGCATGTTGCTTCGGGACCGCGGGCATTGCCTCAGGGGGCGCCCACATCGCCGGCCATTACGAATACGCTGTGTCGTCGTATGGACCGGCGTCTTTCTGGTTTGGCGCGCAAGCTGGGCATGAGATACACCCGCTATGCCGATGACCTGACATTTTCGTGGAAAAAGTCGGACGGTGAATCGCGAGCGCCCATTGGAATGCTTTTTCGCTGCGTAAATGCCATTATACGCAATGAGGGTTTTCGCATCCACCATAAAAAAACCAGTGTGATGCGTCGTGGTGTGAGGCAATCGGTGACGGGGCTGGTGGTCAATCATGCGCCGGGGGCAGCGGCGGCTCGCGTTCCGCGCGAGGTCGTACGCAAGCTTCGGGCGGCGATTAAGAATCGCGAACTTGGTCGTCCTGGTAAGGGCGAAGAGACGCTTGCGCAGCTCAAAGGATTGGCGGCGTTCGTGTACATGGTCGATCCGGATCGCGGCCGGACATTTCTGGATCGTATTGCCGCGCTCGAAGCCGTTTCGGGTGGTGCGAAATAACGTATACGCTGACGAAGTCGTTGTAGGTAGTCAATTCGTCTTGCGTCTGTCGGCTCGTATTGGCCGGCGCCGATGCATTGGTGCGTCCGCGGCTCGAGAAAATGGGACGCGAGTGAGCGTCGACGATTTCGGAGCGAACCGGGACGATGTCTGGATGCGTGTGCGTGCACAAATTCGCAGGAGTGCCGCTGGGCAACGGAGACGCGTCAAGTGCGAAATTGTCGGGTTATTTTTCCTAAGCCCACCTCGAATGGATGCGACGGCGTGCCATTCGTGCAAACGTTATTGTGCACGCATTGTTGTCTTCCGGCAAGTCGGCGTAATAGGAGGTTGGGTTCGCGGCCAAGAATTCATTTCGACGGGACAAACTAGAATGGGACTACCGTCAACCCGCGAGAGGTAGATGCTTCCCGATATAGCCAACAAGGACCTGCCGAACAGACGGTTGGTCGATAAAATGGATGCGCCACTTCTCGAGGTTAATTTTGCTATGCCACGTGAAAAGGCGCTTTTCGCCGTCGGGGCAAATAAACCGTCTTGTCTCCCCGTACATCTGGAGAGTCGGCCCGCTCTCTTCCGAGCAGGGGAACGGATAGCCATCCGAAAATGGCTTTGTCCCGTCCCATCCCCGGGCTTGCTCGTTGAGAGCGAAGAGATGCCGTACCACAAAGGGAAAAACTGGTTCATTACCAGTCAAATGATTAAGCTGCGCGATTGCGGTATTCGTGAATTCCAGCCGCTGCGCAGCTCGACCGCCCGATGCCCATGGAAATTGCATACGGTCTCAATCGTTTCGGTATCGTCCGCATCGCTGACATACCGCACAATCACGGAGAGCGGGTCAATACAAAATCGGGGCGTGGAGAGGCTGACAACAGGATCGCTACGCATCACCGCCAATCCAAGGCCAAGAGCACGTTGCCCCTCCCAGAGCGCCTCCACAGCCCTGGAGCGCTCATCCTCGGCTGACCTGTGCAATGTCTCAAGAAACGGCGCCTTGCCGACCGCGCTCCTCAGCTTCTGCTTGCGCTCACGCTCAATCGTTGGGTCCGCCAGCCAATTGGCCAGCGAATAACCCACAGCAGTCTGCGCAGCCCAGAAGCCCTCGTGGATGCGGAGAATCGAGGGCAGGCCTCGCTGCACCGCTGCCTGGACGGTCTCTTGCAGAGAAAGGAACCAGGCTCGAGCGGTGGCCTGATCGGGAGCCATCGAGAGCATCGACAGCTCGTTAAACAGGAGTTCCAACGGTCACCTCACCCCGGGCATGAGCAGTTTGTCAAGGGCAGCGTCCCACTCGTCGAAAAACCCCGCGGGCCACTGGTCGATCCGTCCGTCCCGGTCCATCCGAGGCGAGAGCATCTGGTGAACCGCACGATCCACGGCATTTTTTCGCTCGAAGAAGTGAAGACGCACCTTCTCGGGCGCGAGCTCGGCGTCATGCACGGCTATACGCACGCCATTCAGAACATGGTCGCTGTGCGTCTCCAGAATGACTTGCACCCCGGCGCTCGCCGCGAGAGCGAGAAACTCCCCCATTCGGGCCTGTCCGCGTGGATGCAGATGAGCTTCGGGGT
>JBGAOI010000834.1:0-3622 GCA_044221885.1 Polyangium sp. (in: bacteria) | reverse complement strand
TTTTTCACAAAAGGCACGAGAGAATGAATAGAAATAGGTTTGTCGTCGGAACGATGATTTCCGGACTGAGCGTTTTGCTTCATGCAGGCGCCTCCTTCGCAGCAGATCCACCGAATGTCGACCTCAATCGAGGTATTGCGGACGCTGTCGGCGGCGCACCTTCGCGCGGTGATTTCGTTTTGTCGCTTCAAGCAGGCTGGGCATTTTCGGCTCTTCGCGCGCAGGTGGGCATTACGAAGCGTTTGGCGTTCATCGGCGAAGTGGAATCGGTATTGCTCTTGCGTAATCGTCCCATGATGGGCGTGGGAATGCGTTGGATTGACAAACCTGGGTTTCGTTTGACCGGCGATGCCTTGGTGGGATGGTTGTTCCAAAATTCGGAAGAAATTCGCCGTGGACCCAATGCCGAACTTCGTGTTCGCATGGCGATTCCGTTGCGGCGTGTGGTCCCATATATGGTGCTCGGAACGCGACATGCCTTCCTGCCGGATTTGACCACGATCGAGCGGGCTTCGGGTACCGAGTCGGATTGGTCTGTGCGGCATGAATGGACGCCGTGGGCAACCTTGGGCGTAGGCGTAGCCCTTACGCGCGCGTGGGGCCTTGATTTGGGTATCAATTACGGGTGGGTAGGAGCGCCGGATTCGATTGCATTGCCAGGGTTTCATGTGGGTGTGCATTATGGAGGTCATCGATGAAAACAGCATGGGCGGTGATGACGCTCGGGTTTGGCATGGCGCAAATCGGGTGCATCAACCAAGAAACGAAACTGTACGAAGTGGCCTTGTCGGGACAAATCTCCGTAGCATCGGGGTTGCCGAACACGGGGCAAATACATCTCGAATATCACCACGCCCGGTCGGTTGGGGAGGGAGACTTGGCGCATCCATTGGGTGAATTCGACCGTGAGGTGCTTTCGACCATGGGAGCAACGAGCAAAACGTTGCTCGTGCCGGAGGTCGAAGGGTTTGGACTCGTGGTGTACGGGTGGCTCGATGTGGACGGCGATGGCGTATTGTGCGCGCCAGACAAACCGCACACGGAACCGGCTGGTATCGTCGAAGTTCAAGGTTACCCGGCGCATGCATTGACGTATTCGTTGCTGCTCGATACGCCGTGTGCTGGCCCGGAGACGATGTATCCGTGATGAAGTTGCGGTTTTCATTGGTAGAAAAATCTGCAATGAACTGAGCTGAAACGACAAAGGCGACGAATAGGGGAGAGGTTGGGATCCTCATGACTTACACCGTCTTTTTTGGCATCCACAGCAATCACGTTTCGGAAGCTCGATTGCTCGAAGCTCTCGACCAAATTGCGCAAGACTTCGACGAATCCCCGCAATCCATGCTCTGTTTGCTGGCCGAACCTGTCGATGGCGTTACGTGGTTTACCTTCGTATGTAGCGTGTTTCAGCGCGATGCCGCCATGGCTGCCGGCTTTTTCCGCGACATGTTCGGTTTGGCCAGGCTCGATTATGCCGTGATGGAATATCACGATTTCTTTTCGAGCGATGTCGTGTTTCGGCATTCCCACGAAGACAAAACCGACCTCGTTGTGCGTTCCGACGGCGGCGAAGTGGCCATTACGACAGGAAACGTAGATCCCGCCATTCCTCGCGAAGGCGAAGCTGTTGTCATCGGCCTCCGGACCTTGGGCTGGTCCACAAATCCAGCATGGAAATCCATTGGCGCGACAAGTCGCATGGTCGTGCTTCGGAAAGACCGTGCCAAACCCGAACGTCTCGTCATTGAGCAACGCACGAAGTCATCTCCGAAATTGCCCCCAGTGAAGGTTATTCGCGGTTCGGGCGAAGTGGGTTTTTCGTATTGGCGCGATCACGCACAGGAACGATTTCCGTTAAAACCCGTTGCGGAAGTTCCGGCGAAAAACGAAATTGTGTCCTTGAACGTATTCGTCGGAAAACCAGGGGTTTGGCCGGACCTCACGAATGTCGAGACCATCAAAGGGCGCCTCCAAGTCGTCGACTCGTATGAAGAGACGCGTCCAGATCCGTCTGCTTATGGCTTGCGCATCGTGGATCTTGGTGGCGTGCGCGTCATGAAATACTCCACGTCGTTTTACGTGCAAGGCGCGTGTGAACGTATTGTCGGCAAATACCTCGAAGCTGCTGACAGTTTGGAGCTCCGCGGCAGCGGCGAACAACACATCGAATTGCCCAAGCTTCAGAAATTGCGTTTTGGCAACGTGACCCTGGGACAATCTCGCGAATTGGTTTTACCTGAACTTGTCGAAGTGCAAAAGCTGACGTTGCACTTGCCTTGGGGGCCTTGGAAAGTTTCCTTGCCCAAACTCGAAAAAGGCACGCTCATTTTGCACGTGGATGGTTTCGACGCGCAAAACACGCTCGATGTTCCGTTTCTTTCGCGCAGCAACATTCGCGTCGAAGCGAAAGAACAGGGCATTCGGGATCGAATACGTGCTCATTTGGGTCGGGCGGCGGCAACACCAGACAAACCTGGCGCTAAAAAACGCAAAAAGGCATCCAAGTCGAAGGCCAAAAAGCGATAGTTATCGGAGCGCCGAATCTTCCGCCACGTACGCAACGCCGAGCCCCGTTGCAATCGCATTGCCCAACTGTCCCACCCACGCCGCATCGCACATCAAGTCAATGCCATCGTATGTTGGATCGAGGTGCGCCATGTATTCAGTTTTTTCAGCGACCATCAGCGGTGGTCCTTCACGCAAATCGAGTCGCACGCCGCGTTCCGACCAATCGGGCGAAAGCCATCCAACCGCCTGCACGATATCTTGCAATGGAATGAGTGCCATGGTGTTTTGCCGGCGAAAACAAACGGCGCCGTCTCGAACCGCGAGCAGCAATCCCTGTTCGTCGTAGAGGCGAAACACGTTTGGCGGGGTTGTCCACGCGTAGCCCCAAGGCGTGCCATACATCGTATCGAATTCACCCAGACAAGCCTCGCGCGCGTAGGCGCGTAGCGCTTCACATAGGGGCGTGATCGCGGGCGTGGGCAGGAATCGATCCCAAATCACGTGCGGCTTGTTTTCGGCGTGAGGATCGACGACGAGCACGATCACGCGTCCATGGTTGGCGTACGGCGAATACTGGCCCGGACCAACCAGCACCGTTGCTCCGTGCAAATGGGCCTGTAAAGATGCGGCAATTTCTTCGGGCGTTGCACGTTCAATGTCTCGCTCGGCGTCGGCAGCGTTCATGCTGCGCATGATAGCTGAAACGGTGCGACATGGGGAAGGGCTGAGTTGACGTGCTTGTGGAGGACGTGGACGCGATGGACCATCGCGTCGACGGGGAGGGGCTACCACGGGACGGGCAGTGTCCTAATCTGAACGATCTTGTCCCAATTCGACAATTTCGACTTTGCCGCGACGTACAATGCGCGAGCCCGAAAAGGGCGCCGCTCCGAAGGCTCTAGGAAACCTGCGGAGCGACTTGGCGCAACCCCGTCAACGCGGAGTCGTACCCGATGCTTCGTCTAGTTTATCCGGCCCCAAAGGGCCAAGTTTCTGCGCGTCGTAAGGGCGCAAAAAATCCCCAAGTCATCCCCACCTCTGAAGAACAAGCCCGGATCCAGGCGGCGATCCGCAACGTTGCACGAGCGTATGGCGGCCGTGACGTTCTCGC
>JBGAOI010000833.1:0-3626 GCA_044221885.1 Polyangium sp. (in: bacteria) | reverse complement strand
GCGCGATAAGTTTTTCCCTGCCCTCGACAGCGATTCGCCCATCGCGGTGATTGATCTTCACCATCGGCAGGACGCGTGGTTCGGCATGGTAAAGCGCACCGAGTTCCGGTGCTCGGAATCGTAACCAAAAGGGAAACGTATAGATGACGTGGACCGGGAGGCGCAGCAATTTGCTATGCGTTGCATACGTCGTCTCGGCACTCCCCTCGGCTTTTTCCCGATCTTCATCCTGCAGATACGTTAGTTTCTCCAGACCGTCCGCAATGATAACGATGTCGCCGCTCGCCGTTGCAGCCTTCAGCCTTCGGATGGCGTCGGCCATCATCTGCTTCGCCTCCTGCACGAAAACCTGAAATCGCAGGTTCAGTGCCGCGTTGACGCGTTGTCGAAAATTTGGATTGTTTTTGATTTCGGCCATGAGTTGCATGCCGTAGGCTTCAAATCCGATCTCTTTGATTTGGAAGTCGACGCTGCTTACAAACTCGAAAAGCCGTTCGAGGTATTTGACCTTGACGTTGTCCGGATCCAGGTTTCCGGCTTTGATGGCCGCTTCAACCGTCGCCGCTCGATCGAGCGAATAGGCCATCACTCTTAGAATGTCCGTGATGGAGATCGGACTGTAGATGTCTATAAATTCCTCGAAATCGATATAGAGTACGTATGTCGGTATGTCGGAGCGTTCTTCGAGCAATCGTCGCAATCGTCGCAGCTCGGTCGTTTTTCCGGTCCCGGGGAAGCCGGTAAAGAGCTGGCACGTTGGTCCCTTGACTTCCCGTCGCAGTATCGTCCGTACAAGCTCGTCTACACAACTCAACGCATCGCTGCCTCGTACCCCGTTGTCCAGAGGTTCATACAGCGCTGCTTCTGTTTGCCAGTTGATTGGGCTGTCCGGATCGCATCGCCCCAGGTAAGCTTGCAGCTCGTGCTCGAGTTCGCGGTTCATCGTCAACATGCCGTCTCCGGCCGCCAAACCTACTCGATCCTCCAAGCGTACGCAACTTCTTTGCATGATGGATGCCGTGTCATTCGGACGAACCCCGCGGCGCAAACCGGATCCATTGCGAATACTTCAGTTTTCAAACGGCGCATAGGATACTGCCGCTGGTCATGTTTCCCGAGCCATTCACAACGGACCCACCACGGCCAGTTTGTCTCGGGCCAGCACCAATTGCAGCCCGTACGTGCGGCCGTCCTTGAGCTTGATTTCGCCCCCAAGTTGGTAGACCTGTGCATTCTGTTCGAAGCTCTTGACGTGCACGCTCGAGATGGCTTTGATCCGTTCGATATCGGTGTCGGTGTCCGGTGGATCCCCGCTGCCGTTGAATCGAATCAATGAAATGGCAAAAACGAGAATGCTCGCATCGTTCGAGACAGGATCGAGCTTCGGGTTTTGCGCCTTCAGCTCCTGATAGTTTTCAGGATCCATGAATTGAATGCCGCTCCTCCAATCCTTGTGCATCGACTCGAAAAAACGAGTGACGAAATCGGAAATGGCGGAAGGTGCGAGCGTTTTGGCCGCTCCTTCGAAGCTCACGAGCGGCGCTTCTTGATGCGCCGCCCCCGCAGTCGTCGACACGTCGACAACGGGACGCTGCGCAGGCGTAGGTGCAGGTGTACAGCTCGGTAAACCAAGGGCCAAACAAATTGCTAGGGCGTTGAAATAGCGCCCAGGGCTTCGGCGGAAAGAGGTTGTCATGGAAATCATTCTGCCAGAAGAATCCGCAAAATCTCAAGCGAAAGATCGACGTTTTCTGACTCGTGGCGGATTCATTCGTCCAGACGAACGGGTACCTTGGCGAGGAAAACCTTCAAGGGTGTCCATCCGGGTTCTCCATCGTGCCGCAACTCTCGACCTCGTCAACTTGTCGTAGCGTGCGCCAGCTTGGCACGAGGGGTTTGATCATTTGTCTGTGCACTTGGCCCAAATGGCAGTGCGCCTGGTCCAAATGAAAGTGGGAGCGGCTCAGGTGAATGTGCGCCTGGTCCAAATGAAAGTGGGAGCGGCTCAGGTGAATGTGCGCCTGCTCCAAATGACCGTGCGCTTGCGAGAAATGCCGCAGGGAATCCTTCGTGCAAACGGCAAGGAGCTTCATTCGCCCGTGGAGATGGTTCCCGTGAACCTCGACATGCTTCCAGCAAAACTGGAATTGCTTCCGGTACAGCTCGACCCGGTTCGAACAAAAAATCTCTTCTCCCAAAAAAATTTGAACGTCAGCGAAGTTTTGGCAACGGAGGTCCATGTCCTCGAAAGGAGGCTCTCATGGCAATGGTGGATCTCGATAAAATGGCCCGACTCTTGATGCGATGTGAAGAAATCGCTTTGGCAGCGGATGCCAAACCCATGGTGAAATTGACATACCTCGGCGTGCTGGAACAGCCGGCTCACGCTTTTATGGACGCGAATCGCGCCGTGGTGAAAATCGAATCGTTGCAGGCGAAAGAAATGCGGGAAGCGAATGTGGCGCTCGAGCGATTGGACCAGCCTTATCGCGAGGCGCGAAGTGTCGTAAAAGCGTTTGTCCCGACAGCCAAGGTGCCGGCAACGTTAAAACAATTGACCACGGATACCGATCGTTTGCAAGCGATTGGAGGATTGCTCGACGTGTTGAAGGAATACGAGTCTCAATCGTGGGCCGGCGAATTGCGGGGTGGTGTGTTTGGACAAACGGCAACGTCGACGATGAATGAATTGGCCGAAGCCATTGCCGCGTCGCGGGCTTTGGCGGATGCTCGAAAAACCCGCGCCGAAGCGCTCGAACCGGCGTATGAAGCGTATTTGCGATTCAAACGGGTCGTTCGGGATGCGATGGGATCGAAGTCGCTCGAATACCGGAGAATCCACGTGCGAAGTTCGTCCGGGGGCGATCCCGAACACGCGCCCCTGAGCGCGCCGGGGTGAATGCCGCGTTGCAATGACGCTGTGTGCTTGATTCAGATCCCCAGCCTCGATAACCTACGCCGTCGTTTAACCGATGTCGTCGTCCAGCCTAAATGGGGCCGATTCCTCAAGTCATTGTCCACCCATGAGACGCAACCTCGACGGATGCTTCTCGCCCCCATACCACGCCGCGTCATTACGCTCTGGGTGTGTAGCACGAACGCCACATGCGCAACATCGTGCACGTTTGCCACGCGCGCAAGCTTGTAAATCATACGGCGATTGCTATCCAATGACGCTCTATTTCGCAGGTTTGTCCGCTCATCGTTCGATGCCGAGACGTGTGGCTCACGTCTTGCTTGTACCGCCAAGCAGGTCCAATCCCGTATGAACGTCTCCCAGCATTTCCACTCGAATTACCCCAAACTCCACGCCCTCGCCGAGCAACTCTTTCGCCGTCAATCAACGTCGAGCACCCTGCAACCCACGGCACTCATTCACGAGGTTTACCTGCGTTTTGCGGAACTAGAAGCCGCCAACATTCACGGCCGCGAGCATTTCATGGCCCTGGCGGCAACGGCCATGCGCCAAGTGCTCGTTGACAAAGCACGGCGTAAAAAAGCGGACAAACGTGGTGGTCATCTTTCGCCCGTCACATTTCATGACGAATTGGTGTCTCCCGGCGGAGTCGCTTGCGATCTCGTTGCATTGCATGATTTGATTTCGCGTTTGGCTTTACTCAACGAGC
>JBGAOI010000832.1:0-3627 GCA_044221885.1 Polyangium sp. (in: bacteria) | reverse complement strand
GATGGGTTGATGACCTCGTGCGAGTTGCGCCATTTGTCGAATGGTCTCTTCGAGAGGTTTTGTCAGCTTGGCCTTTCCTGGCTCGAATCGGGGTGCTGTCTCCGCAACGATGCGTGATGCCGTCCAACGCACGAGTGAACGTGCATTGGGCTCAGCACATCCGTCGTCGTCGTCCTTGCCGTTGATGGTTTCTGCTTCGAGCGGGCATCGATCCTGCGCATCGAGCAGACCGTCTTCGTCGTTATCAGGCTCGGGACAACCGTCGTCGTCTTGGAAGCCATCGAGATCCTCACGCGCTGTTGGGCACTGATCCGCCGCATCGAGGATCTGATCGAAGTCGTTGTCGGGATCGGGACAACCATCCTCGTCTCTGAATTCGTCCTTGTCTTCAGCGCCGTTGGGACACTTGTCGTTCACATCGAGCAGACCGTCTTCATCGTTGTCGAATTCTGGACAGCCGTCGTCGTCTTTGAACCCATCTTTGTCTTCGGGTTCGTTGCGACAGTTGTCGAGTTCGTCCACGACGCCGTCTTCGTCATCATCGAGATCCGGACATCCATCGTCATCCTTGAAGCCATCGACCGTCTCCGGCGCATCCCGACAGAGGTCCACTTTGTCCGGTATCCGATCGCCATCGTTGTCCGCTTCGGGACATCCGTCTTCGTCTTTGAAGCCATCGCGATCTTCCGCAACGTTCGGACAAACGTCGTCTCGATCGAGCACGCGATCCGCATCGAGATCGCCTCCCGTGGGTGCGTATCGCGCGGACAAACCAAAGCGAAACCGTGGTGCCGTCACCGCGGCTTCGGTCGAGAATGGAATCGGTCCACCGCCATAAATCGAGAAGGAAACGTCGCCACCAAGGAACGGTGCCGAGTTTGCCGAGACAATCCATTCGGCAGGAATGTGGGGAGAAGCGGCGACGCCTTCTGCCGCAGTCGACGGCGGATCCTGTTTGGACAAGGAGTACAAGACAAACGCTTCGGCCGATGCAGTGAGCAACCCGCCGCGAAGGATGTCGAATGACGTGCCGAGCGCGCCGCCAACTTGATTACCAATGCGAACGTTGGCGAATTGGCTCTCACCACGAAGGCGTGCACTTGCTTCGATACCGAGCTGAAAGCGATCCTTTCGAATCGCTGCGGCGAGAGAAGGAAACCAGGTGGGTGTACGTGCATTCGCGAACGCTTGAGCTTCTCCTACCGGCACGGCGAACTCGAATCGGCCCGTCAACGAGAAGCCGTTCTGGCTTCCCGCACGTGGGCGTGGAAGCGCGGCGAACGAGATGCCGAACCGCGTATCGCGCATGGTGCTGCGGCGTAGTTCGTCGTCGCTTCCGATGATCGCACCAAGGCCCGTACCATCTTGGTAGAGCGTGACGGGAGCCGCGATTGTGAGTTCGAGACGGTCTGTAATTCCAAACGCTCCGACGAAGGTCACGTCGACGACGTTGTCGAGCACGGGAAGAATCGTGCCGTCAGGGTCAGGCGATGCGACCCGAATGCCGATGGGGCGCGATAGGTAACTTGCGACAAGTCCGATGGCGGCTTTGCCATCCGGCGTTGTCGTGGGACTGCCGATGGAGAGAAACGGGCCTGGTCCAGCATGTGGCCACAGGTTGTCCGCGTTGATGCACCCGCTGTACGGCGTTGCCGCACATTCATCGGCAAGAGCAGGTGCGCTCGATGCGGTTGCGGCAACGAGCACCAACGCGCACGAGAGCGCATGTCGCACCCCGCGCGAGGTTGTCGCCAGTGATCCAGGGGCGAGAGCTTCAATCATGGCGTGTATTCGCGCCGGGCGATGGTGTTTCGACATTGAACGACCGAGCGAATGTTTCGCACGACGTCTACTTCGTTTTCGCGCGGAGTCAAAACGCCAAGTGTCGCCTCGTTCGCGCGCATCGACGGGCGTGATAGGAAAGGCGCCGCTCGAAGCATTTCGAGCCTTCGCGATGGAAAGCAGTGCGGCGAAAATGATCGACGAAACACGACCATTGCTTCTGGGATCGGGTTCGCCCCGACGCCGAGAAATCCTGACGACGCTGGGCTTGCCTTTGCGTGTCCTCTCGGTCGACGTCGATGAACGCATGCACGCCGCCGAGTCTGCCGATGACTATCTCGTGCGGATCACCCAGGACAAACTCGAGCATGCAGCTCGTCACGCGACAGGTTGTGCTGCTGTACTCGTCGCCGATACGAGCGTGATTCTGGATGGATGTGTGTTGGGAAAACCTTCAGGAGTGGACGACGCGCGCGACATGATTGCGCGTTTGAGTGGGCGCGAGCATGAGGTCTGGACGCGTTTTGCCATCGCTGCTGGTGAATCCTCCGTGGTGCCCGCACATGCAGAAACGGTACGGACACGCGTAACGTTTCGAACGTTGGACGACGAGGAGATCGCTGCCTACGCCGCTACCGGTGAAGGACTCGACAAAGCTGGTGCGTACGCGATCCAAGGCGTCGGGAGTTTTGCCGTTGTCCGGATCGAAGGGTCGTACTCGAACGTCGTTGGTTTGCCCGCGTGTGAAGTTATCGCTGCGTTGCGCCATCTCGGCCTTTTGAAGCGCTTTCCACGCGCTCGTACTTCGTGATGCGCGAAAGTAGACGACGCGACTCCATCATCGTTTTCGCCGTCGCGTTGCTCGTGCGGATCGGGATCGTCGTCTGGGCTGCGTCTCGATTTCCTCCAACGGCGGACGGCACGTTCTACCACCGCATCGCCCAACGAATCGCCGAAGGCCATGGCTACACCTGGCTCTGGCCCGACGGTGTCGTCACGTACGCCGGACACTATCCCGTTGGTTATCCGGCGCTGCTCGGCGCTGGGTATGCGTTGTTTGGTACGCACGCAGCGGTGGCCATGGCGCTCAATGCCGTTGTCGGATCGCTCGCCGCGTTGGCTGTGTTCCGTTTGTCATTGCGATCCATGTCTCCTCGTTATGCGCTCGTCGCGGGCCTCGTCGTGGCCTTTCATCCGGGCCTTGCGGCGTATACACCCGCGCTCATGAGCGAAGGCGTTACAGCCGCGCTCGTCACATGTGCTGCGTGGGTTGCTGCGCGCCTCAATGATGCGTTCCGTGAAGACAAACCAGGTTTCCCCTGGAAATGGTGCATCCTGCTTGGAGTGATCACGGGCCTAGCGACACTCGTACGACCTCAAAGCATTGTGTTCGCACCGCTTTTTGCCTTCGCAGCCGTGTTCGGATCGCGCGTGAATGTTTCCTGGAAGCGACTCGCAACATCCGTTGGTATTGCAACGATCGCGGCGTTTGTCTTGGTCACGCCTTGGACAGCACGCAATTGCGCGCGCATGGGACGATGCGCGCTCGTCAGCTACAACGGAGGGTGGAACCTGCTCATTGGAGCCGACACGGCGTCGACCGGAGCCTGGTCACCCGTCAAGGTTCCCTACGAGTGCCGTGAAGTTTGGGATGAAGCGGCAAAAGACGAGTGTTTTCGACACGCCGCAGTCCGTTACATCACGTCGAATCCTGGCGAGTGGGTGAACCTCATTCCGCGAAAATTGGCCGCGACGTTCGACTATTGCGGAGCTGCTGGTTGGTACCTGCACGAGTCGAATGGCAGCGCCTGTGGTGACCGCTGCAAGGTTGCACTTGGAGGCGCC
>JBGAOI010000831.1:0-3627 GCA_044221885.1 Polyangium sp. (in: bacteria) | reverse complement strand
CCGCCGAGCACCAACATCGCCACCGCGCTAACCACCGCAAAAGTACGCAGGTTCATTCAAACTCCTCCAGGTAAGCACCCGAATTGTACAAGGACAGGGCCGACAGTAGCAGAGCTGTCTCGCTGGGCCAACCATGCGCATGATCCGTACGTGATGTTCGTGCATCGTGATTGAAGCGAGCCCGTAACGCGACGAGCCAACGGAAAACCAAGCAAGCGTCTCTGCAAAGAAACCATCGCGTACATCGATGTCGGGCACATCGACACACGAAAGCCAGTCTGCTTCGACGAAGCGAAACCAGACTCATTCACCCACGATCCAAAGATTTTTTTCAGCTTCGATACAACGCCGAGAACGCTGCTTGGAGGTCCGCTGAGCCCAACGCTTTCTCGCGACGATGAAATTCCGGTAATGCCGCTTGATAAGCATCGTCGAGACGCAGGATTTCCGCGTCGAACCCTGGCACGAACATCTTCATCGTCGCTGCACCCAGGTCCATCACGTCTTGATATTCGCCGCGTTCTTTCAAGATTTGTGCGGACAAACCGTACATCAAGAGGCCGCCAGGAATTGCGCCCAGGGCTGTCGTCGCCACGGCCGGATAACAAAGACGCACGGTTTTTGCGCCAAACCGCTCGCGAATTTGCGTCATCGTTTCGCGCTGCAGTTTCTTCGCTCCAGCCAATGGCCCCATTGCATACACGGGATCGTCCGGTTCGAAGTCGTAGTCGCAAAACGCGACGATGCTTTGACCTGCAACGATCAACCCCGCACTCGCCAACGCTTCGGCCCACATCAACGACGACGTTCCCATGAACTTGTTCGTGCGCTCGATGTCCGTGTCGGAAGCGACTTCAACCTCGACAAACCCAACCCGGCGAATGTTCTCCGGACGGCTGAAGTCGGGCACTTGCATGATCGGATCAAACGCGACGTCGATGTCCTTCACCTTCGTCGGACCGTGCTCGACGTAACGTTTCGTGGCGCCCGCGGCGATGCCGTTGATGAGATGCACAACGCGATACTTGCCGCGCAATTCGTTGATGACTTCTTCCGTCGTGGCGGGCTTGGTCGCGTCGTTGTTCCAGAAGCGAGCCGTCAGTCCTTCAGCGGTCGCTCGTTCACTTATTGCAGCCACGTGATGCACGCCGATCTGCATCTTCTCGCTGTCGTAATGAACGCCGAAAACGGCCGCGCGCGCTCCAAAGAGCAGCTCGATCGCGACTGCGCGCGTGATGCCGTTCGACCCGCCAAGAATGAGCACAGCGGTGTCGTTTGGAATGACCGCACCTCGCGACCGAACATGCGCGAGCTGGCTGTCGAGCAGTTCACGCGCGGCGCGTGGACCATGTTGGGCCAAACCTGAAACGATGGTGCGTCGATCAGTTCCGCCGAGAGGTTGTTTCTTGAAGACTTCGAGGTCCACGGCCACGCTCTTAGCATGGTAGACAGCAACGTGGTCAAGTCAGTCCTCCTCACGGGCGGCACGGGGTTCATCGGGCAGAAGTTAACGCGTGCTCTGCTCGCACGAGGTGATCGCGTCACCGTCTTATCGCGCGATCCTGCACGCACTCGAAGCCGGCTTCCTGCAGGTGCGGAAGCGTTGGCGTACGAGCCCGAACGTGAAGGACCGTGGCTCGAGGAACTCGGTAAAGCATCTGCAGTCGTGCATCTCGCCGGCGAAAACGTCGCGCAACGTTGGTCGGAGGATGCACGTCGTCGAATCATTTCGAGCCGTGTGGAGTCCACGCGTCTCGTCGTTGAAGGCATGCGACGTGCCGAGAAGAAGCCGGACGTGTTTGTGTCTGCATCCGCGATTGGCTTCTACGGATCACGTCCAGGTACAGAACGTCTCACCGAATCGTCGTCACGCGGCCAAGGGTTCCTCGCCGATGTCGTCGATGCATGGGAAGCGGCGGCAAAGCCAGCGGAATCCCTTGGTGTTCGAACGATCATGTTGCGCATCGGCATCGTGCTTGGGGAAGGCGGCGGGCCGCTCGAAAAAATGATCCTGCCGTTCAAGATGTTTGCCGGTGGTCCCATCGGCGATGGTTCGCATGTCATCTCGTGGATTCATGCCGATGATGTCGTGAATTTGATCCTGTTCTGTTTGGACAAACCAGCGGCTCGTGGTGCGATCAACGCGGTCGCACCTCATGCAGTGACCAACGCCGAACTGTCCAAGGCGATTGGTCGCGCGATGCATCGGCCGTCGTGGCTGCGCGTTCCTCAAACAGCCATCAAGATCGCGATGGGCGAAGCTTCGGAATTTTTGACCACGGGACAACGCGTCGTGCCCCAGCGAGCGATCGAGTTGGGTTACGAGTTTCGTTGGCCAAACCTCGACCCTGCACTCGCGTCCATCCTGTAAGACGCAATTTCCTAAAACGAAACGGCCACCGGGAGTCGCTGAAAAGTCGATTTCCGCATCGAGCAGCGAACCTCCCGGGGGCCGTGACGGCAACGTTGGCGCTTCCCCCCCAGGAAGCGCACCGTCTTCACCTTCATGCATACGCGCACTCGATTTCGCAGTCGCTCGGGATGAACTGCAATTCACGTACAGGAAATGCCTTACCGGTTGCGCCTGACGCACTTGATTGCAGCTCAAAGGAAATTTGAATCGTCGCCGGATCAGCTCACGCCACGGCTACGGAGAATTTCCCGAACGGTCACTTTCGACGCTTCACCCAATGTAGGCAGGGCGTTTCGGGCAACGTCGACAAACTTCATTCCGCGGGCTTTCTTGAGCGTTTCGACCGCAGCTTTCTGTTCGTCACGTCCATCGTGTTCGATGATCGAAAGCAAAAGCTCCGCAGCTTCGAGCGTATCGATGTGGGCCAAGGCGCGTACCGCGGACGCACGCACCGTTGGACTTTGCGATTCGCGATAGATGCGCGCGAGCGGATCGAATGCATGCGGAAACCGCAGATCTTCGATCGCTTTGGCCGACTCTTGCACGACCGTACCTTCCGAATCACCAAGCGCATCGCGAAGCGTGATGAACGTTCGCTTGTAAAGGAACCGTGACAACGCTCGAACCACAGCCACACGGACCATCGGATCGGGCCTTCGGAACAAGCGTTCGAGTGGTGAAAGAATCGTGTACAGCTCGACGAGCGCGAGTTGTTCCGCGAGCGTGACGTAGAGCTGCGGGTTCGCGCCGCGCATCGGTTCGGCGTGCTCTTGCGCTTCCACGACAAGCGCCGTCAGACGAGCCAACAATGCGCGACGTCGCGTGACTTCGGCCCACGTCGAATCGAGGATGACGTCTCCAGTTGCTTCGGCCGCGCTTCCTCGTTGTTCCCACTCGACGAGATCGACATGCCAAACATCGGGAAAACCTACTTCGTGGCGCAGATGCGCGGGTAAGGCTTGGCTGTCGATACGTGCATCCGCGGCTTCGACGTATCGCTTGCGAGCGGTGGCGTAATGCTTGCGTCGAGCCGGGTCGATGTCGAGCGCGGAGAGTTTGTCATAGACGTGTCCTACGCGTCCGTATTGTCCAAGATCCCCAAGCGCGATGACGGCTGCGAGCAGTGCGTTTTCCGCGATTGATGGCGGTGAACCTCGACCGAGCGCGGCATCGGCTACCTCTTGCCAGAGGCGCGCTTGAGCCATCGTCGCGAA
>JBGAOI010000830.1:0-3632 GCA_044221885.1 Polyangium sp. (in: bacteria) | reverse complement strand
TCGACCTTCATCTCGGGTTCGCCCCATGTTGCTTCGACGTACCTCCGCAACGCCGTAAAAAGTTCAAGAGGTTCGTCAGGACGACCATCGAGGTAGGGCATCAAGTTCATGAACACGACGGGACGATTGAGCGGGTCATGTGCGGCGCCGGGACGGCCATGCAGGCAAAATCGCAACGTGTCGCCGAAGTCAGCGTACCCGCCAAACACAACGAGCGAGCCCACAGATGATGCGGCGGGCGATGCGGACGCGAGCCACAACGAAGGTAATGAGCCGAAGGAAATGCTGAATACGCCAGGGCGTCCTGTGGGGCGATCGGGCAGCGATTCGAGCGTTTTCCAAGCACGCAGGGTGTCGTCGAAAACGCGTTGGTCCAAAATGAGCGCCGTGAAATCCGGCAGTCGTGGGGCCAGAACAAAGATGCCAGATGCCGCTAGAACTCGCGCAAATCGATCCATTCTTGGATCGAGCGGTCCGGCGTAGTGCAGCCCAGGTACGACCAAAAGCGAACCAACTACGTCTCGATCCGTTGGTCGATAAACGAAGCACGAGAAGACGCGTTCGTTGGCGTTCAAAGCATTGACGACGGCTTCGCGGCGTTCGACGTTAGGCGGGACAAACTGCGCATCAGTCCAGGGACCGAGCCATCTTCCGAGGCGGTACATCGTCGACAGGGCGGGAGTTGATTTGCGGCGCGTCATGGAAGTACGAAATTGTCCAAGCCAGCGTACGTGAGGTGGCGTTACTGACTGGCTGGAAATCGCCTGGGGAACGTCGCGACTGATGCAAGTGCACGGGGCGAGGAAGCAAAGCTCCCAGACGCATCGGGTTTTGATAACCTGCGCGTTCGATGGCCGTCGACGAGTCGCGTGATCCTGCCGGTGAAATTGCCGCGTTGGCACCAGGCACGGTTTTTCACGGTGTGTACGAGGTCGTGCGGTGCCTCAAAGCTGGCGGCATGGGCGCTGTGTACGAGGTGCTTCAGACCAGTACACAGCGATATCGCGCGCTGAAAGTGATGCTTCCGAGCCTCGTGACGGATCCCGAGATGCGAGCTCGGTTTGAGCTCGAAGCAAAAATCGCTGCGGGCATCGAGAGCGAGCACATCGTCGAGACGATGGATGCCGGCATTGATCAAGCCACGGGCATGCCGTTCATCGTGATGGAACTGCTCAAAGGCGAGGAGCTCGGTGCGCTCTTGAAAGAGCGAAAACGGCTGTCGCCGGAAGATGTCGTGACGTACTTGCATCAAGCGGCATTGGCGCTCGAACGTACGCATGCTGCGGGCATCATTCACCGCGATCTCAAGCCGGAAAACCTTTTTCTTACGCGTCGAGACGATGGATCTCCGCGGGTGAAAATTTTGGATTTCGGTGTGGCAAAGATTGTCGCGGATGGGTCTGTCAATGCAAACTCGACGAAAACCGTGGGTTCGCCCTTGTACATGGGCCCTGAACAAATCTCGGGCGAATTGAAGATTGGTCCTGCGGTTGATCGGTACTCGCTTGCGCACATCGCGTTCACGTTGCTCGTGGGCAAACCCTACTGGCATGTCGAGCGAAAATCGGTGAGCGGGATCTATCCGTTCATGATGCTGATCATGAAAGGAGCGGCCGTTTCGGCGAGTGCTCGAGCTGCCGAATACGGAGTGCGTTTGCCCGATGCGTTCGACCCGTGGTTTGTCAAGGCGACATCGGTCGATCCATCGCAACGACATTCGAATGCTGTTGGAATGATCGCGGAACTGGGAAAGATTTTTGGCGTGTCGGCATCGACATCGGCAACTCCATCGTCTTCCGAGAAGTTGCCAGAGGCTCCGAAGCCCATCGAACCTGCGCGCGTCCCCGTTGCGGATATCAATGTCGTTGGCCAAGAAAAAAGCAACACGGCACCGACGATCGTTCGCAGCGACGAACCTTCGTTGCTTCCGGTTTCAGTTCCCAAACCGGCCCGATCATGGTTTGTCCCCGTGTCATTGCTTGCGGTTGGCGTCGTCGTCGTCATCGCGGCGATCGTTGTGTGGCCAGGACAAACAGCTTCCACAGGTGAGTCGGACCTCGGGGCGGCCGGATCTCCCTCGTCGGCGCAGTCCGTGACGGTTGCTCCGAAGCCTTTGCCAAGCACTGTTGATGCCGTCCCGACCGCTGTCTTGTCGTCGGCATCGGCTGAAGTTCTACCTGCCAAACCACCCACATCCGTGTCGTCGGCGGTCGCTCCCACCGGCGCGATTTCTACGCCGAAGCCAACGGGCACGGCCTCCTCCAAGCCCGCTCCTTCGAAGGGGAAAGATGTTCTCGATCAGTACTGATGTTCGGATGCGTCGACTTGTTCTTTCGTTGACGGTCGCGACGTTGACGACGATGGAAGTCAGCTCGGTATACGGTCAAGACAAACTACGTGATCCGGCGGCGGCGGAAGCGCTGTATCTGAGTGGTCGGAAGCTCGTGTCCGATGGCAATTGGGCCGAGGGATGTGAGAAATTTCGGGCGAGTTTGGAGTTGAATCCGGCGACGAGCACACTCATCAACATTGCGAAATGCAGCGAGCACGATGGCAAGTTGACGCAGGCGCTCGTGGAGTATCGGCGCGCGTCGCAGCTCAACCAAGACACGTTGGGTGAGGATCGGAAGCGCAAGCTCGAGCAGGTGTTGAAGGAGAGCATCGCGGCGCTCGAGCCGCGGTTGGCGCGTGTGCAGCTTGTTCTTGCGAATCGGCCGACGGGGATGGAGATCAAGCGGGATGGTTTGTCATTACCGGTTGCGACGATCGGGGAGACGATTCCCTTGGACCCCGGGGATCATGTGTTTGTCGTTTCGGCACCGGGTTTTCTTCCACAGGAGCGGAAGGTGCTCTTGAAGGAAGGCGAGACACGGACGGTGGAAGTTTCGCTCGAGGCGGAACAGAAGCCGACGAGCGTCGAGCCACCCGTAGACAAACCCAAAGAGCTGGACAAACCCAAGGTCGGCGACAAACCCATTGAGAAAGACAAACCTCGAGGGGGCGCGCCTGTGTGGGCGTTTGTGGCTGGGGGCGTGGGTATTGTTGCCCTCGGGGGCGCGATTTATTTCAAATTGGAGCAGTCGGACGCAGAAAAGCAGTTGATTGACAATTGCGGCGTGCGGCTCGAATGCGATCCCAATCTTCCGTACAATCCCGCGGAGGACAATACGCGAAAAAATCAGTCGTTTGGTCTATTCGTTGGACTTAGCGTGCTTGGAGCGGCGGGCGTTGCGACAGCGATTTATGGGATAACGCAAGCTGGACGTCCGGCCAAACCCCATCCGCAGAACGTGGTGGTATTGCCCTGGGCGAATCGGGGAAATGCCGGTTTGATGTTGCAAGGAGCATTTTGATAATGAAATCGCGCGTCGATGCGAGGGTTTTTCTTGGCCTCGGAGCCCTGTTTTTGTGCGGATGTCCCATTGATGACGCGAAATTCAAAGAACCGGCGGGCACGAGTTCCAACTCGAGCAGCAGCAGTTCGAGCGGTTCGGAATCGTCGAGCAGCAGCAGCACCAGCAGCAGTAGCTCTTCGAGTGGTAATGGCGGAAGTGGCGGAAGTGGCGGTATTGGCGGCAATGGCGGTATTGGTGGAAATGGCGGCGCCGTCGCGAGCAGTTCGAGCAGCGGGG
>JBGAOI010000082.1:8413-18154 GCA_044221885.1 Polyangium sp. (in: bacteria) | reverse complement strand
CGCATGCATCCGCAGGAGGCCGACCCTTCGCGTTGGCTGGGGTAGCTCGCCAATACGAACGAGCCCGACCGTTTCGCATCGAGCACATCGCGCTCGATCTAACGCTGGATGTGCCGAACAAATCGATCACGAGCGAAGCCGTGCTCGATGTCGTGCGCATCGATGCCACCGCGACAGAAATCGCGCTCGATGCCATCGCGTTCGACGTTCAATCCGTTGAAGTTCGCGCCGATCGTGAACAAGCGTTTGTCAAGGTCGACTACACCTACGATGGTCATGTCTTGCGAGTGCCCGTGGCCGTAAACGTCGCCCAGGCCGCCATTCGCGTGCGTTATCGCGCGACCCCACGTCGAGGTCTCTACTTCCTCGCCCCCGATGATCACGTGCGTGATCGCCCGACACAAGTTTGGTCGCAATGCCAAGACGAAGATGGTCGACACGTCTTCCCTTGCTTCGACAAACCACACCACAAACAAGCGTTTACCGCCCGCGTCACCGTGCCCAAGGGCTGGTTCGTCTTGTCAAACGGCGTGAAACAAAGCAGCGAAGACGAAGAGTCGCGCGGCGTTTTTCGTTACCACATGGCCGATCCGACTCCGGCGTACTTGTTCTCGATCGTGGCTGGTGAGTTCTCACGCCTCGATGCAGAAGTCGACGGCATCAAGCTCCATTACTTCGTCCCCAAAGGACGCGAAGCCGACGGGATGCGTACGTTCCGACGAACCCCCGAGATGGTGCATCGTTTTGGAGAACTTACGGGCTTGAAGTATCCGTGGCCGAGCTACTCGCAGATCGTGGTGCACGACTTCATCTTCGGCGGGATGGAGAACACGACCGTGACGACGATGTACGAGCACATCCTGCTCGACGAACGCGCCACGATTGACGTGACTGCGGACGATCTCGTTGCGCATGAACTGGCTCATCATTGGTTCGGCGATCTCGTGACGTGTCGCGATTGGTCTCATGCGTGGCTGAACGAAGGTTTCGCGACGTTCATGGAGCAGATCGACAAGGAAGGACACCTCGGGCTCGATGAATACGAGAACGGTGTTCGTGGAGATCTCGCGACGTACTTGAGCGAAGCACAAGGTCGTTATCGCCGGCCGATCGTTTGTCATGACTACGAAGCGCCGATCGACATTTTCGATCGCCATCTCTACGAAAAAGGCGCGTGCGTATTGCACCTCTTGCGCCGCGAGCTTGGAGACACGGCGTTTTGGAGCGGCGTGTCGGTGTACCTCAAGCGTCATGCACATGGGCTCGTTGAAACGCGTGACTTGATGCGCGCGCTTGAAGAAGCGAGCGGCAAGAGCCTCGAACGTTTCTTCGATCAATGGGTGTTTCGCGCGGGTCATCCCGATGTCGAAGTGAAGCTCGACTACAGCGATGAACTGTTGACCGTGACGGTCAAACAGACGCATGTCACGCCGCACGCGAAAGAGGATCCTCAGGCGGGTTTGCCCTTCGCGATCGATGTGGATCTCGACATCGTGCTTGCGGATGGCAAGGTTCGTCGGGAAACACGGCGCAGCGACCAAGCCTCGGCTACGTTCATGATTCGTTTGCCGAGCCGTCCCAAGTTTGTCGTTGTGGATCCGTCGTTGCGGATCCTGGGCGAAGTGAAAGTCGAATGTTCGCGCGACATGCTTCACGCGCAGCTCGAGAACGCGCCGACGGCGCGAGGACGTCTTCTGGCGGCGACGTTGCTCGGGAAATACGACGATCCGGCGACGACGCGATTGCTGGGTGCATCGCTGGCGAACGAGAACGAGTTCTGGGCCGTGCGGGCGGAAGTGGCGGCGACGCTAGGCAAGATCCGCAGCGACGAAGCGCTCGATGTGCTCGTGAAGCATGTGCGGACGAAACACGCGAAGGTTCGTCGTGGCGTAGCGGCGGCGTTGGGGCAGTTCCGATCGGCCAAGGCGTTCGATGCGCTCAAGCCGATCGCGTTGAAAGACGATAGTTACTTGGTGGAGGCGGAGGCCGCGCGTGCGCTGGGACAAACCCGACAAACGGCGGCGTTCGAGACGTTGATCGACGTGCTCGATCGTCCTTCGTGGTCGGACATCGTTCGTGCCGGCGCCATCGATGGTCTTGCGGCGTTACGTGACGAGCGCGCGCAGGCGCATGTTCTGGCGCGCACGCGTTACGGCATTCCGACACGAGGGCGACGAGCAGCGATCATGGCGCTGCCCAAATTGTCGACGGATCGCAAAGTCCGCGAAGCGCTCGAAGAACTGCTCGATCAGGCGGATCCGTATCTCAAGGTCGATGTCGTGCGGTCGTTGCTCGAGATTGGCGACGTCAAATCCCGCGGCGCATTGGCGAAGCAACTCGAACGCGAGCTCGATGGTCGTGTGCGTCGTCGGATTCGAGAAGTACTTCGCGATCTCGGGGCGGCAGGGAAGAAGGAGACGGAACGTCTTCGTGAAGAGCTCGAATCGCTACGTGGAGAGCAGGCTTCCCTCAAGGCTCGTCTCGCCAAACTCGAAGAACTCGTGAGTCCCAAGAAAAACGATTCGAAGTCAAACGAATCGGAGGGTGATGGGGACAAACCCGAGTCGGATGAGAAGTCCAAGAAGGCGAAGAAGAAGGATGTACGATCTTCGCGGTAGAACAGCACTGGTGACGGGAGCCTCCGCAGGCATCGGTCGCGAGATCGCGCGGGTGCTTGCGAGGGACGTGGCGACGCTGATTCTCGTGGCGCGTCGTCGCGAGCGTCTGGACGAACTCGCGGCAGAGCTCACGTCCAAGCGTGTGGATCTGCGAGTCTTTGTCGAGCCGGTTGATTTGCTGGACCGTCAAGCGACGGGTGTTTTGCTTGACGAACTCGAAAAACGAGGCGAGCACGTCGATATTCTGGTGAACAACGCGGGCTTCGGCGACTACGGCATGTTGCACGAGCGTGAGTGGTCGAAGCTCGAACGGATGCTGGAACTCAACGTCGTGAGCGCGACGTTTCTGTTGTCACGCCTTGTGCCGCGGATGGTGGAGCGAGGGACTGGCGCGGTGCTCAACGTTGGTTCGATCGCGGGCCTGATCCCGTCGCCGGCGATGGCTGTGTATGCGGCGACGAAGGCGTACTTGAACTACCTCAGTGAGACGATGACGGCCGAGCTCACGGGTACGGGCGTTTCGTTGACGGTGGTTTGTCCGGGTCCGATTGCGACGGAGTTTCAGGAAGTTGCGGGGGCAAACGAAGGTGTCAAAGGGCCGCCGATGCCTCCGGTGATGCACATTGATGCGGCGAAGTGTGCGGAGGAAGCTGTGGCGGCGATGGCGAAGCGTCGGGCACGAGTGATTCCGGGCGTCGTGCCGTGGGTGATGGCGACGGTGACCGACGCGTTGCCGCGTGCGTTCGTGCGACCAATCTTGGCCAATGTCGTGCGGAAACGACGCGGCGGGCGTTGAGTTTGGCGGGACGAATACTTCGTCAGTGAAGGAATCGAGCGAGGAAGGCGTCGCCGAGCTTTTGATCGACTTGGCCAAACGCCATGCCTCCCGAGAGAATGGGCGCACGGAGTGTGCCCCCAAGGATCAGGTCACCGTTGGGTAACAAGTCGATCGTGGTGATCGCGTTGGTATCGTCAGGCTGCTTCGGATCGTTGGGTAACGAGCGGGCCGCGACGACGTTGCCGCTCGTGTCGAACTTGGCGAAGTAGGGATCGGATGCACCAGAGGTGGATGCTTTGAACACGCCGAAGTCGAGCGTTCCTGTGAAGTGTCCAGCGATGACGACTTGCTTGGCGACGGGATCGAGCGCGAGGCGTCCTTCAAGAACGTTCCCACCGACGCCGCCAAACATTTTGATCGAGCTTGATCCAGCAAGTTGCGGTCCGAAGACAGCGACATACAAGCTACGAGAAGTGGGTTCTGGGTTTGGAAGAAAGGTCCCATCGATTTCGACGCCGCTGATGAAACCACCTGTGACGACGACACCTCCGTTGTCCGTGACCGCGACGTCGTACCCCTGTTGAAAGGACGTGAGGCCATTGTTTGGATTGCCAAACCGCAGGACGTTGAGGGTGCCTAGCGTGGGTTTTAGCTGCGCGACGTAGGCGTCTGTTGAGCCGGTGGAGGTGAGGGTTGGGCCGTCGAAATTCGCAACGTCTTGGAATCCACCCGTCAGGTAGATCTCGTCGCTGCTGTTCAACGCGATGCCACGGACAGATTCGACGCCCATTCCACCATACGCCCGAGAACCCGACACGAATCCGGAGGAGTCGAACCGAGCGACGAAGATGTCGTTCCCACCAGCGGATGTATGCGTATTTGCGGGGGCCGCGTCGAAGGCCATCACGCCGTCAAATTCCCCTGCGGCAATCACCATGTTTGTCTTACTGACCGCGAGGCAACGAATGGATTGTTTCGACGCGTCGCCAAACCGCTTTGCCCAACTGAGTTTTCCGTCACTCTCGAATCGAGCCAGGAATGCATCGTCGAAGCCGGCGGACGTGAGCAACGTGCCGTCGAAATCCACCGACCCTAACATCCCGCCACCCACGTAGATTGCGCCGTCGTTGTCGACTGCGACAGCGAACGCTTGCTGGGTCGAAGCGTCACCATATCGCTTGCTCCATAACGCGTTGCCGAGTGCGTCGAACTTCGCGACGAAAATGTCGCTCGAGCCGGTGCTGGCCATCGGTCCCACGCCAAAGTCGATCGTGTCGGCGAATGCTCCCACCGCAACGATCTCGCCTGTCTTGGTGACAGCGACGTCAAAGATGTTCTGGACAAACCCTGCCGAGCCAAACGTCTTGATCCATCCGTCGCCAAGCACCGGGCATTCGTCGGGTTTGTCGCCATTGCAGGCTTCGTCTTCGGGCGTGAGGCAGTTTTCCGGTTGAGGAAGCACGTCGCCGCCGCATTCACTGAAGCCCGTTCCCCCGGGCAAACAGACCTGCAAGCCTGATTTGCACACGCCGACTTCCAACGTCTCCGTGGGTCCGGTGTAACAAGCGCGCTGTTCGTTCTGCGCACACACGATGGCGGTTCCGCCTTCTCCGCCTCCCCCAGCGCCAGCGGATCCGCCCGATCCACCCGAGTTACCAAAGTTGCGGTTCTCGACGGTACACGACGAGGTGCCAACGGCACTGACGAGCAGTGCAAGAATCGACCAAGACAAACGAGATGCAAGCGATTGTTTCATGGCGAAATGATGCCATGGATCGCCTTGCGTCGCGCGCTGCGGTTCAGGGCAGGAGACGCATCAGCAGGGCTTGAACGTCGTTGTTGTCGGGTGCTGGCAGTTCCCCGCCGCCAAAGTCCGCGGGGCCTTGGTGTGCTCCGCAAGCAAAGATGTCGCCGGTGGGGGAAATGGCAGCTCTGAAAAACGCGTCGATGTTGGGACCACCAAACTGTCGTCCCGAGAGGAAGGTTCCGTCGAGCGCGAACTTGGCGACAAACGCATCGGCAAACTGGGCCTTCAAGGGTCCGTTACCAAAGTCGATCGAACCTCCGAAGAACCCCGTTGCGACGATCGATTGCGTGAAGGCATCGAATTTCATCGAGGCTCGGAAAAACGGGACAGTGGCCGTCATGAATTGTTTGCCACTCTTCAGGGCGCCGTTTGCAAACAACGAAACGGCAAAGAGGCTGCGCTCTTGTGGTGGCGCCGTGAGGATCGTTCCGTCTCCAAGGTTCACGGATCCGCCGAAGGTGCCCACGACAAACACTTCGTCGTTGGGCAGAACGACGACGGATTCGATCTGCTGAGACTCGGTGTCGCCGTAGATGCGCGCGTATTCTTCCGTCAGACTGGGCAGAAGCTTCAAGACAAACCCATCCTCGCCTCCTGCCGAAGGAAATGGACCAAGCGCACCGAAATCGATCGTATCGACAAACTTGCCCGCAAGAAACACGCCGCCTTGAGAATCCACTGCAAGGTTGGTCAGACCTTCGTAACCCATGCTGCCGTACCGCTTGGCGCCGATGTCGAAGCCGGATTGATCCAGCTTGATGATGAAGATGTCGGTGGTGTTGTTTGTCGAGGGCAGTTCCATTCCCGTTAACGGAATGAATCCGTCGAACTCGCCGGCTACGAGAAGCTGGTTTGTCGGAGTGACCACCAAGTTCTTGGCTTCTTGTGAACCCGAATCGCCGAACAATCGGCTCCAAATCACATTGCCAGCAGGATCGAACTTGGCGACGAACGCATCGCGACCGCCCTTGCTCGTGACGGGTTTTCCGTCACCAAAGTCGACCGAACCGGCAACGTCCCCCGCGACATAAATGAAACCATCTTTGTCGAGGGCGATGGCTTGGGCGCTCTGACTTTCGGCATCACCAAACCGCTTGCTCCAGATGTGTTGTCCATCCGCGGTCAAACGCGCAAGGAAGATGTCGTTGCTGCCCGTGCTGCCCATGAGGTTTCCGCCAAAGTCGATCGAATTGCGGAAGTACCCGGTGACGATGATTTCGCCGGTGGCTGGATCGAACGCGATGTCGGTGACGAGATCTTCGCCCATGCCGCCGAAGCTCTTGCTCCACACATGGCCGAGCGATGGACATTCGACAGGGTTTGGCCCGTCGCAACCTTCGTCGATCTGCGTCGTGCAAATCTCAGTTGTCGGGACAACCTCGCCGCCGCATTCGTCGTACCCCATTCCGCTGGGCAAACACGTGTGCGTGCCACGCTTGCATGCGCCTATGTCTTCGGTACCGGGCGTGCCCGTGTAACAAGCCTCGGACGTACCGGGTTCGCAAACTTGACCGCTACCCGCAGATCCGCCGCTTCCACCGGTATTTTCGAAGTTCCGATCAACAGGGTCGCAGGCAGTCGTGGCTACGCCTCCCAGGCAAGAAGCAACAACGATGGCGCTCAGTGCGCGGGACCAATTTCCAAGCGATCGACGTTTCATCACGGGCTTCGAGCATCGCACAAAGACCCTTTGCGCTCACCACTGTCCTTGGCTACGGACACTTCATGTCCGAACACAGCTCTCCGGTAAAAATCGAACGCCGAGACAACGTCGGGGTTCTCATCATCGATCGCGCCGATCGTCGCAATGCTCTCTCTCGCGAGACGCTTTATGCGCTCGGTCGCCTTGGAAAAGAGCTCGTCAACGATCCGGATGTTCGTGCCATCGTCATCACGGGTGCGGGAGACAAAGCGTTTTGCGCAGGGGCGGATCTGAAAGAACGCCAGGGCATGAGTCCCGATGACGTGCGCAAGCAGGTTGGTCTTTACCGAACAGAACTCGCCGTGCTCGATCACAGTCCGAAGCCTGTCGTGGCGGCGATCAACGGCGTCGCGTTTGGTGGCGGTCTGGAGATCGCGCTCATTTGCGATCTGCGTGTTGCGGCTCCGCATGCTGAGTTGTCGCTTCCCGAGACGACGCTTGGAATCATTCCCGGTGCCGGTGGGACGCAACGTTTGCCGCGGATCGTCGGGGAAGCTCGAGCCAAGCAGATGATTTTGCTCGGGCGTAAGTTTGGCGCGGCGGAAGCTCTGCAATGGGGTTTGATCAACCGCATCTCGCCGCTCGATACGCCGGTCCTCGATGACACGATCGAATGGATTGCGCCGATCGCACATGGTGCGCCGATTGCCCAACGTGCGGCACTCGAAGCCATCGATGCGTCGTTCGATGTGTCGCTCGATCGCGGCCTCGAACTCGAGCGCGTCTATTACGACGAGACGTTGCGCAGTGAAGATCGTTTGGAAGCGCTTCGCGCGTTCGCGGAAAAACGTCGTCCGGTGTTTCGGGGTGTCTGAACGTCAAACGCCGTCGGTTGGATCTCGAAGCATTTGAATTTTGCTTTCGAGGCGTTTGGAAACCCAAACCTTGTTTTTCGCGTCGACGACAACGGCTCCACAGTCGTCGAGTTCTTCGCAGATCGAGAGTCCTTTTTCGGGGCCGAGGATAAAGATCGCATCGTCGATTCCATCGGCGGTGAAGGCATCTTTGGCCCACACGGTCACGCTGCGGCTTGCTCGTGCGGGATAACCCGAACGCGGATCGATGATGTGGTGCCAACGTTTGCCGTCCTTGACAAACGAGCGCTCGTAATCGCCGGCGGTGGAAAACGCGTGATCGGTGACGTCGATCATGGCGAAGTAGTCGGTCGGACCTGCGCCTCGAGGGTCACGTACGCCTACGCGATAAGGTGATCCGTCGGGTTTTTTCCCACGAACGTAGAGGTCTCCGCCGGCTTGGACGAAGAACGAAGTGAGTCCCTCGGCGCTGAGCACTTTGGCCGCGGCATCGACGCCGTAGCCTTTGGCGATGCCGCCCAAGCTGATCCGCATGCCAGGTTTTTCCAAGAAAACCGAGCGTTTGTCTTTGTCAACGATGATCTTGCGGTAGTCGATGAGCGCTCGACCTTTGTCGATGGCTTCTTGCGACGGGATTTCCTCGACCTTGTTTTCATCGAAGCGCCAAAGATCCTTCATGGCTTCGAACGAAATGTCGAAGACGCCTTCGGAGCGTTTCGCAACGGACAAACTCTTTTCGATGACCTCGAACGTTTCAGTTCCAACGATCACTGGCTGTTTTCCGGCCGCCTGATTGACCTTGGAGATCTCGCTGTCGTCGCGCCACGTGGTCATGAGGTTTTCGAGACGGCGGATTTCGGCGAGGGCTTTTTCGAGTTTCGCGCGCGCGGATTTCTCGTCGATCGTGCGTGTCGTGTACGTCGTGATGACGACATGCGTGCCCATGGCTTTGTCGTCGAGCGTCACTTTTTTCGGGTCGAACGGAGGCGGACGTTCCGCGGCGGTCGAGGCGCGTGGAGCAGGTTCAGGTTCGGGCGGGGACTGTTTGTCGCATGCAGCGAAAGCGAAGGCGCATACGAGGGGAAAGAAGGCGAATCGCTTCACGTCGGCTCCAAGGGCAGGACGCGAGAGCTTAGCGGGTTTGGCGTGAAATCACGTTCGGGATTTCACGTTGCTGATGTCGTCGAGCATGCCCGTGCCGCCTTCGATGGGGATCGAGCGGGACAAGGCGACACGTTCCAGGACCAACGCGAGGCCGAGTTTGTTGTTGACGGTGGGCAGAAGCGTGGACGAACCGTCCCAGAGATCGAGGGTGATATCGCCATGAAGGACGGGGTTTTCAGCGGTCGTGTCTTCGGTCGTGGGCAAACGCATGCGATCGATTTGCGCCCAGGTCCATTTGCGGACACGAGGAATGCCGAACGCGAGAAGTTCGCGTAGTTCGACGCCTTCCGGACGAACCACGACGCCACGCATTTGATCGCGCAGCAAGCCGGCCAAAGCGCTGCAGAAGAGGATGATGCCGCAGACGCTGGCGGGCATGATGCGATGGCGATCTTCTTCGACGACGTAGCGGAAGAGCGTGGAGTTTGTCGGGGCGTTCTGGCCGTACACGATGATGCCGACGATGACCAAGGCAAAAGCGAAGTAGGCGAACCACGGAAGCCGTTCTTTCAGCGGAGGGCCGAAGGACATCGTGCTGTCCGGGCGATAGGACATGTCAAAGCCGGGGGGACGGGACGCGCGCGCCATCATGCGCAGTGTACACGATCGGATGCAGGTGCCTTGGGTGGCCCGGAAAGAACGTTTCGGGCCGAGTGAGGTGGTCTCAAAACGCGCGGCGCTCGTTTCGCATCTGCACAAACGCGTGGAGTTAGAGAGGGTGTTGACCAGGTTTTCACGCTGATCTCTTGGGGGGTATGGGGGGCGAAGCGAGCGTCGGGGGGTGTGGCCCGGCACCCCCGCGGGGGGCCGCGGGGGCCCCCCCCCCCACACAAAAAAAAAAACCGACCCCCCCCGGA
>JBGAOI010000082.1:0-8403 GCA_044221885.1 Polyangium sp. (in: bacteria) | reverse complement strand
CTGGCCGAAGGCCAGCCGGCGGTCAGCGAGCGTAGCCCCCCATCACAAACAAAACTCTTCGCGAAGCGCGCTTGTTAGCGCGCGGAGCGAACGTTCGAATCACCGCGTGCGGTCACAATTCCCCCGCGTGCAAATCACCGCGTTTGTCTGATCAACACCGATTTGGCTCGGTGCGTGTTTCATGAAGCGCAATTGCTACTTGCACTCCGATGCTTTCATCGGATTTGTCCGGAAGAACTCGAGACAGAACGGGCTCAGGTTGGCCGTGAAATCCGCGCACGGGATGGTGTCTGGAGCGGCGCCGGACTTGTCGGCTGCGAGTCCTTCATTGCAGGCAGCGCAGCACTTCGTGCGCATTTCCTCGTTCGGTGCGGGCTTTTCGTCGCTCGGCTTCACGTTCGTTTCTTCCGCAGCCATGTCGGCTCCGCCCACGTCCTTGTCCGCGTCGGGCACCTCCGATTGTTTGGGTTTGCCGCACGCAAACACGAACAGAGCAATGACGGAGATGAGCACCAGGATCGAGCGAGGAAGGTTCTTCATGCCGACCATTCGACCGGAACCTGCTTCTTGACGCAAGCGCGGGTTTTTCGTCGTTCATTCGAGCAAACCCAAACGCTGTGGCATGCTCGGCCCCGATGCACGTGCACTTCGTTGCGGTTGCCGGTACTGGCATGGGCGCGCTCGCGGGGCTTTTCAAGGCAAGCGGGCATGATGTTTCAGGGTCCGATGTAGCGTTTTACCCACCGATGGGTCCCGCGCTCCAGAGCTGGGGCATTCGGTTGATGGAGGGGTTTGATCCGAAACACCTCGATCCCAAACCGGACTTGGTCATCGTCGGAAACGTTTGTCGTCCAACGAATCCTGAAGCTCGCGCCGCGATCGATGGCGGAATTCCGACCAAAAGCATGCCGCACGCGCTGGCCGATCACTTGCTCGTGCATCGTTCGCCGCTCGTCGTTGGAGGTACGCACGGAAAAACCACGACCAGTGCTCTTTGCGCCTGGCTTTTGCATGAAGCGGGGAGGGACCCGGGGTTCTTGATTGGTGGATTGCCCAAGAACTTCGAGCACAGTTTTCGAGTGCCGATGGATGCGGCTCGACCGGGTCGTTTGCCGCTCGTGACCGGCGATGGTTTGGCCAAACGGAACACGCCGTTCGTCGTGGAAGGCGACGAGTACGACACGGCGTTTTTCGAGAAGACGCCCAAGTTTTGGCATTACCGTCCCGAGGTCGGCATCGTGACGTCGATCGAGCACGATCACGTGGACATTTATCCCGACGAAGCGTCGTATCTCGAGGCGTTTCGCGGGTTTGTCGAACGAATCCCCGAATCGGGGCTCATCGTGGCTTCCGCAGCCGACAAACGCGTCGTGGAGTTGGTGCAGCGTCATGCGCGGGCCGAGGTTGCGTATTTTGCGCTCGAAGGTGACGACACGCATGGAGTTGCTCCGCATTGGCTTGGAGCACCGGCGGAGGCCTCGTCGGAGGGACAAACCTTCGATGTGTATGCGGGAGGCGTGTACGCGGGTCGAGCGGCGATGGTGATTCCGGGGCGGCACAACGTGCGTAACGCCTTGGCTGCGATCGCCGCGGCGGCGCAAGGGTACGGGGCAAAGTTGTCGACGTTGTTTGCGGGTTTGGCTTCGTTCAAGGGCATCCGGCGACGTCAGGATCTGCTGTACGAAGTGCGTGGTGTGCGCGTGTACGACGACTTTGCACACCATCCGACGGCGGTTGACGAAACGCTGCGCGCGATGCGTTCGAAGCATCCCAAAGGCACGATGTGGGCGGTGTTCGAGCCGCGAAGTGCAACGGCTTGCCGAGCGCTCCATCAGCACGAATACGCGCGAGCGTTTGGCGTGGCGGATCGGATCGTGTTTGCGCCGCTGGGTCGAAGCGAGATCGCGGCAAGCGAGCGTTTGGATCTCGACGCACTCGTGGCAGGTCTGGAGACGTCGGGAAAGCAGGCACATGCAGCGCCTTCGGTGCAAGCGATCATTGATTTGATCTCAAAAGAAGCGACGTCGGGAGACACCGTCGTGCTCATGTCCAACGGAGCGTTCGGGGGCATCTACGACAAGCTTCGGGATGCTCTTTCTGCCAACGCTCATTGACGGATCGCTTGGGCTCTATAGAATGGGCCTGTTCCGTCTGCCGGTTCCTGTGAGGTGATTGAATATTGAATCCCGAGTAAGCATTGAACCCGGGGCCCACCTCCTGTCGTGGTGTGCAAGCCCAGCATTGCGACTGGGAAGCCTAAAGCGACATATCGGGCACCCACCTAGCGCAAGCTAGGGGTTCAGTTCAATCCGCCCACGTTTCTGGTGGTAGGAACGCTTTTTTGGCCCGACGCACGTCGGGCTTTTTTTTCTCCCGCTTGCCCGCCCATTCCGGTAGCTTCGCCCTTCCCATGGAGACGTACGACTCGCTGGTTTCCAAGGCTCGAGAGCCTGGTTCGCGCCGAATTGGCGCATTTTTTCGCCGGATCGGGATCGCTCTTGCGATCGTTGCCGTTCCCGGTGTCGCGTTTGCCGGCGTTACGGCCAAGGGCAAACTGAGTGGTGCAGAAAAACTCATGAACCCCGTTTGGGCCGAAGCAAAGGATCCAAACGCACATCGCTACACGTTCCGCGAACCTTCTCCGACGGTTCGTCCCGATGTCAGAACGTTGACGGGATTTTTGCCCAAAGAGGTCGCGATCGTGGCTCTTGGCGAAAAAGGCACGGCCCAGAAAGTTCCAGTGCCGGTGATCATCGCGGGAGGTCGAACGACGCCTGTGACGATCGTCGTGCCGGAAGGGCAAGTGTTGCAATTCGAGAACCGCGATCCATTCCCGCATAAAATTTACGATACGGAGAATAAGGGTCTTGCCGCAGTCGAATTGGGGACGACGAAAAATCGATCCTGGACGCCGCCGGGCCCTGGGAAATACGAAATTCGGGATCAACTGGCTCCAAGCCTTCGATCGTGGGTGGTCGTGGAACCCAAGGCCATTGCATCGACGTATCCTGATCGCAAAGGTGAATTTGCCATTGACCTCGAGCCTGGGCCGCACAAGTTGCGGGCGTATTTCAATGGCGAACCCGTGGGCCAAGAGCTCGATGTCGTGATTACTCCATTTCCGGCCGAGCAGCCTTTGAAGGCTCCGCTCGTCGTGGCCACAGGCAAGTGATTCAGGCGGAGGCGAGTCGATGATTCTGTCGCGTTTTTGGTACCTTGCGCTGGCCATTACGTTGGGCGTGGCGGCATATACGTTGTTTCTGGCGTCGCAGATGTACAATCGTGCGGGAGTCCGCGCGATGAATGAATCGTTGGCGGCGGATTCGAGCGCCGTTCGATGGTATCTCAATGATGACGCGCGCAATCGATCGAGCGCGCTCATTTCCATGGCGTTGTCGCCTGATCTACGCACGCAGCTCCAAAAAATCACACCTGAAGCGAAGATTCCACGGGAGAATCGTGATGCGGCGCTCAAAGCGCTCACGAAGCTCAACAATGACGTGTCGCCGGATTTGGCATTCGATGCACTCTGGGCCGTCGATGGCAATGGTCGCGTGATTGCGGCAATTGGCATTGTGCATTCGGAAGATTGGGAGCTCGGTGGTTATCCGGTTGTCGCGGACGCATTGCACGGCTGGATTCGTGATGACGCCTGGATTTGGAAAGGACGCATTTTGCGCGTCGTCGCCCGTCCCATTGAAGCCGAAGTCAATGGTGAACCCGTGGGCGCGATCATTGGCGCGAAATACGTCGACGACAAGTTTGCCCAGGCTGTTTCGAAGCGTACGGGTACGGCGGTCGGTTTTTATGCCGATAGCGCTCGCGTCGCTTCGTGGGCTCCAGAAGGGTTTGACAAAGCAAACCTCGACCTGATTACCCAAGACCTGAAGCAACTCGACGACAACAAAGATTACATCGAGAAAGGTCGCAGTGAGCCGCGCGTGATTGGTGCCCACTTGGGCGTCGTGTATGCGCGTATGCCTGGCGAAAGCTGGGACCTCAATGCGGGTTTTGCGGTGGGACGTTTGGCCGTTGGTGTCGAGGGTCCGTTAGATTTCTTGAACAAGGCCGACGATATCGACAAGAAGGCCGTGAAATGGCCGTTCATCATCGGCATTGTTTTCTTGCTCGGCATTGCGGGCATTGTGTTCACGGTCTTCGAACACACGAAGCCCATGTCGACATTCGGCAAAGAAGCCATTCGATTGGCCAAGGGTGAAGTCGATATTCTTGCGCCCAGCAAATTCCGCGGGGCATACAAGAAAATCGCGTCGGATATCAACGACGGTATCGACAAGATTGCGGCCAAGGGCGGTGCACCGCGACGTGCTGCGGACCTCGAACAAGTGCTTGGACCGATTCCGGCTGCACCTACGATGAGCGCGTTTTCGGTGCCTGGTTCGGGAGAAACGTCATCGAATCAGATTCAAGTCCCCGCAGGGGCCAAACCATTGCCGCAAGCGAAATCGTTGCCCAAGCCGAAGCCGCGTGGTTCAACATTGGACGGGACAAACGAAGCTGAAGCACCGGCGGATGCGGGCGCTTCGAGCGTACGCAAGCCACCGCCGCCTTTGCCGAAGTCTGGCGGGGATGCAGCGCCGGAAGTCGACGAAGAGACCGAATGGAAGGGCGTTTTCGAGCAATTCTTGGCGCTCAAAGAACAATGCGGTGAACCGACTGCGGGAATGACGTTCGAGAAGTTCAAGGCGACGTTGCAACGTAACAAAGATGCGCTCGTGCAACGAGGCGCGACGGGCGTGAAATTCACGGTCTACGTCAAGGAAGGCAAAGCGTCGCTCAAAGCAACGCCTGCTGGAAAGTAAAACGCGAAGGAGCGAATACGTATGGCAAAGCGGATCGTCGTTGGGATTGTCGGAGCATTGGCGAGTTTTGGCATTGCAAGCTCGGCGTTTGCTTCTGGCTTGGAAACGCCCGACAATGGCGTCGTGCAGGTGGGTCGCGGAGCGACGTACGTGGCACGAGCCGACGATCCGCTGGCTGCCGCGTTCAACCCGGCAGGGCTCGCATTTCAGAAGTCCGGGGTTTTTCTTGGCGCACACTTGATGTTCCAAGACCGCTGTTTTTCACGGCGTGATGCCAATGGAAATCCGGTATCTCCAGGCGCATCGTTGCCTGGACCGGGGGCGTCAGGGGGTCCGACCGATCCCGTCTGCGCCGATTCCACGCCGTTTCCCAATCCGCAAATCGCGGCGAATATTCGCATCAATAGTCGTTTCGCCATAGGTATCGCGGTTCTCGGCCCGCATGCCGTTGGCAACGTGGCTTGGCCCGAATCTGTTTCGTATCAAAATCAATTGGGACTTTCGACGACGCAACCAGCTCCCAATCGCTTCCTGCTCGTCGAACAAGAATCGCTGTTGATCAATCCGACATTGAGCGTGAGTTACGCCATCAAGGACTGGTTGAGCGTTGGGGCTGGATTCATTTGGGGTATTGCATCCGTCAACTTCGTGAACTTCAGCGAATCGACGTCACAAGTTGCCGTGGACGATTTTGCGAGCAATCAAGAAACGAAAGCGGCGCTTTCCGCATTTGATGGATTCATTCCTGGATTTACCGTCGGTGTTCTTGCTTCACCGCACAAACGTCTGGACTTAGGCGCCAACATTCGCTGGCAAGATGCTGTGGATGCAACAGGTGACCTGCACCTCGAATCGTTGTATTGGAGGTCGGGCGGAACGAAAAATGACAATCCGTGCGCGGGAATGACTGCGGGTTGCAATCTGACGGATGCGCCAGGCGCGGGAACCATCAAATTGCGCACGCCGTTCACGGCCCGGTTTGGATTTCGATACCATAGTCCGCAAAAAATGGGCTCGGCGATCCCCAAGCTCGGGCCCAAAATCCGCGATGTACTCGCCGACGATCAATTCGATATCGAAGCCGATTTTACCTACGCGCACAATAGCGTCGTCGATAACTTGGAAGTGCGTTTTCAGCCCAACATCAAAGTGAATGGCACGCCCGGCACCGTTCCCGTCAATGGCGATATTCCCCATAAGTGGAAAAACGTCTTCGGCGCAAGGCTCGGTGGCGATTATATCATCATTCCCGGGTTTCTCGCCGTTCGTGCAGGGGCATGGTTCGAGACCAATGGGCAAGATCCGGAATACTTGAACCTGGATTTCCACAATGGATATCACGTGGGTGTGAACGCCGGCGCGACCGTGCGTTTGGCGCGTTTCGACGTGTCGCTTGCTTATCAGCACACGTTTTTCGAGACGCTCGACAACGGGGGCAAAGGATCCGTCAAAGGTTTGTCGGGTGATGCCACGACAAATTATCGAACCCAGCACAACGTCAATGGCGGGAGCTTGAGCACGAGCCTCAACGAGTTGGCTCTCGGCGCAACCGTTCGCTTCTGAGAAGTGCATGCCGGTTGAACGCTTCGCGTTTGAGAGGATGTCTCAGAACGTGTGACGACATCGATTTCCGCCACGACGCGCGGGGTTAAAACCCTTCTATGAAACGTAGTGTCAAGACAAATCTCTCCCATGCACCTACGATTTTCTTTAACGTAGGCGTCCGCTCTCAGTCGGCACGTGCGGCGTGGCTTGTCCGGGTTCCATTGGCAATCACGGGGATCACCATTCTCCACCCGATCAACTACGCGTTCGGAATTGGCATTAGAACCGTTAGCCAATTCGAATGACTGTCGTTCCTCATTATATGAGCTGCTTGCAATGGCATCCTCGACGAAATCGAAGCCTTTTTGTTCTTTCGCATAGAGCGGGAACCATCCTTCTATCGGGGCCTCTTCTGGCCATGGCTTCATTAGATACTCCGAGGGGGCATAGCCTGAACATGGGACTTCGGGTCGACTGCTCCCGAGCCAGAGTTTTAATGGATACTCACCCTCGAACTTTGCTCGTCTCTTGGAACTGCGCCAATGAAAACAACCCTTTGGGGAATCGACGTTTCCACGCGTGAGACGAGTCTTTAGCTTTGCTTGCGATATTTCGTCGGGTCGTACTTCTCCTTGCTCTTCCACATCGACAGAGCAATTGCCGCAATCTTGCGTGCGAGCGTAACCTTCGCGAGGTTTGGCTTGGTACCGGCTTTGACCAATCGCTGATAATCGTGATTCAATGGATCGGTCGCGAGCTGGGCAATGACCGTCGTCGCCGCTCCCTTGAATATTTGTTTTAGTGTGTGATTGTGATTCTGATTCAATCCTCGGGTCTTTTGCACGACCGAGCGATCCCAAGTGCCATTCTTGTTTTGGACCCAATCCGACGAGGAGCGGACTACGATTCCGAGTCCGCAATACGACCAGAATAGGCGCTTCGTCCGAAAGCGTGTCGGTGAAACCACGATTGAAATCAATTGCGCCACACGAATCGGCCCCAGGCCGGGACACGATTCGAGCACCTTGTAAATCGAATGCTTTCGCGCCTCGTCGATGAGCGCCTTTTCCGCTTTTCGACGAATCTCCTGCACTGCGTCGTATTGCGCATAGAGCGTTTTCGTCGCCGCCAATGTCGCATCCGGCAACATCGTCAAATACGGTTCGCGGCCCTTTTCGGTATAGACACTTTTCCCCGACGTCGACACTCCACGCGATCGGAATCGTGCCTTGATTCTGTTTTGTACGCGTACGACATCGTTCACCACCATTGCGTGTGCTCGGCTGAGTTCGCGTAGCTTTCTGAATTCGCCCGGTTCCTTGAATACGCAATTCTTGATCGCGCCCGTACGGAGCTGCTCTGCCAAACCAAATGCGTCCAGCTCGTCGTTCTTTTGGCCCCGGCTCTGAAAGACCGCCGTCACCACGATATTTTCGACATGCGGCGAGAGAATCTCGTAAAGCCACTCGCTCTGGGTTCCCTCTTCGAGGCACACGTGCTTCTCGCCCGGAATGATTTTGATTTGCTCCACCAGCGCCTGCCCGTTTGTCTCTACCACATACGTGCCAAGGCGTTTGCCGCTCTCGCCCATTACAGCAAATGTCGTGCTCGCCATATGAACATCGAGGCCAATGTATCTCTTCACGTTCGCTCTCCTCCGAATGCATATTTATTGAATGCAGGTACGTAAATATGCCGCTCGGCTTATACAACGAATGAAAGACGAGGTGGAGCACGCTCGCGATCTCCGAATTCGCGACGAGGGTCCCGGGGGCCGCCGTTACGAGTGTCCACAGCAGTGTGAACATGGCCGGCAACCGGACCCTGGGACACACGGCGCAACCGCGCGCCGCATTGCGGCTCCATACATCTGCATGGCGTTGGCGCGCGGCAGGCGACGAGGCCGCAGCGATGCGAGCTTGAAACGACGAGGCGGACGACACGTTTCTATGATGCCTGCGCTACATAATAAAAAGTCCTCCACTGCCGTTCCGGACTGCCATCTTCGTGTTTTCCTTCATGATCGAGATTTGCC
>JBGAOI010000829.1:0-3632 GCA_044221885.1 Polyangium sp. (in: bacteria) | reverse complement strand
GGGCATCCCTAGCGCTCAACGACGTGCGGCAAACGCTGATCGTGAATGAGCCTGCGTGGTACGTCCGGCCCGACGGAGCGCTCGACTTGCGTAAAGAGGTTGCTTGCCATAACAAACTGTTTGTCAAGGAAATCAACCGCCACGGCAAGCTCGTGGGGTGTTGAATCGCGGGCCCGTCATGACGGTGGACCGATTCAGGTGCCAACATCTGCGTCAAGAACTCCAACAACCCAGAAGCGTTGTCATGAACCCGAAAAACCAGCGATTGTTTGTGCAATCACTCAAAACAATCGTTTCCAATCGGCCGCGGATTGATTTATCATGTAGCGATGAAACGGACCTTCGCGCTCGCATCCGCATTGCTCGCCGCACTTCTCACGCGTAATGCCCAAGCCGACGGACCTGGACTCCCCAATCTGACGTACGCTCCCAACGAAGTCATGACCGTGATCGGGCATATCGGCGCCGATATCGGAGCACCTCGCGGACATGGAACGGTGTCGCTGCATCGAGGTTACTTGACGGTCGTTTTTTCCCTCGACAGCGGCAAAGGCACCGGGGGGTTTGCATTCTACGATATCTCGAATCCCAAAATGCCCGTCTTGGTGCATTCGAAAGATGACGCGGAAACGAAAGACATCCGTGAAGCGCACGGGTATGGATTTTGGGGCGATTACACGGTGTTGCAAGCGACGAAAGGTGTACAGTTTTGGGATTGGTCGGAAGTAATGAATCCGAAACTTGTCAGTTACCTCGAATTGCCAGGTGTGTCGGCATCCGATTACCTCGCGGGGGCCTGGTGGGCTTTCTGGCAAGCTCCGTATGTCTACGTGGGCGGCTCGCAACTGGGACTTTTCATCATCGACGCGTCCGACGTGACGAATCCCAAGCTGGTGGACCGAGGTATAGACCGGCCAAACCCAATTCCGCCCTCGAGTCTCGGCGGGTTCCGCATTGGCCCGGTGTTCGCCATTGGTAACTTGCTCGTCGTGTCCGGTATGGATGATCCAGGGTACGCCACACTGGACATTCGCGATCCGAAAAATCCATTGCTCTTGACTGCGAAGCGGCTGGGCATGCCGAAGGTGTACAGTACATTATTTCATGGCGGGAAAATTTACGGCCCAGGCGACGACGCAACCCTACACGTGCATGATGTGACCGATCCGTTTCAGATCGTGGATCTTGGAAAATCGGCGAACATGGGCGGAAAAGGCGGATATGTCTCGATTCAAGACGGCTATGCACACGTAGGTGCATCCAATGATTATGCCAAAATCGACATCACGAAACCAAGTCCGTTTCCTGTAGTCGCGACCGTGAGTCAAGGGACCGCAGGAGATCGTGATTTTGGAACGGTGTTGGGCAATTTGGTGGCGGTCAGTGACGATCATGGCAATGGCAGTTTTCTCGTCCCACATCAGAGTGGGCCCGACACGATCCTTCCCGCGGTGAACTTTCTGAGCCCCAAAAATGGGGCCACCAACGTCGCCCTCACGACCCGCGTGGGTATGACGTTCACGGATCAAATCGACCGACGCGACCTGAATACGACCACATTCATCGTGCGACCCGTCGGCGGACAAGCGCTCCCCGGCAAATACAGCTACCAAACCAATATCGTCAATTTTGCACCCGACACCGAATTACTTCCCAATACCACCTACGAAATCGTTTTGCCCAAAGGCGGCCTGCACGACCTTGCCGGCAATGGACTTGGCGAGACATACCTTGCGTCCTTTTCTACGGGCATCAAAGTGGCCAATGGCGGCTGCACCGTAACGACGTCGGGACCAGCGGTCCACGGAGCCGACGTATCGTATGCGGTCACGACTGCGGCCATGGGCCCTTACACGTATGCGTGGGATTTTGGCGACGGGTCTTCGGCGGCCATGCCGTCATCGGCGACCATGGTGAAACATTCGTTTGCGAAGCCTGGTCATTACACCGTCAATGTGCTCGTGCGCGATGCCACGGATGTCGTGACGACTTGTTCCGTACAACAAACCGTTCACCGGCCCCTCACACCCAAACAGCCGAATCGCTCGTCAACGCTGATTCTCGATGAAATGGCCCGACGGTTATGGGTGGCCAATCCCGATAGCGGCTCGATCAGCGCTCTGAGCACCGAACCACTGGCATTGTTGTTCGAAACGAAGGTGGGGAAACGTCCACGGGCTCTGGCGCAGGATCCGAAGGGCAATGCGTGGGTAGCCATCGAAGGCGATGCGCGTATCGGCATTTTCGATGGCCAGGATGGTCACGAGATCAATTCGATTACGCTTCCCCTGGGATCCATGCCGGCAGGTATTGTGATGCGTCCCGACGGCGCAAGGGCGTATGTCTCGCTTCGAGGCACAGGCGAAATCGTCGAACTTGATACGACAGGACAAACCGTCACGCGAAAACTCACTATCGGACCAACACCCCGCGGGTTGGCCATATCCGGCGACGGATCGAAACTGCTCGTGACGCGTTTTCTTTCCCCCAATGAAGCAGCAGAAGTGTTCGAGGTGGACACCGCGTCGTTCACTCTGGCTCGAACGTTTGCGCTGGCGATCGAGGAAACGCTGGATACCGAATCGAGCGGCGCGGGGCTGTACAACTATTTGCGCAGTGTCGCGATTTCGCCCGACGGCGCATTCGCATGGGTACCGGCGAAAAAAGACAACATTCTCCGCGGCACCTGGCAGTCGGGCAAACCATTGACGTTCGAAAACTCAGTGCGCACGGTGGTGACGGCGTTGGATCTCGGATCGGGTCAAGAGAGTTTGTCTTCGCGTCTCGACTTCAACGATCGGAGTTTGCCTTCGGCCGCTGCGCTGAGCCCATTGGGGGATTATGTCTTTGTGGCGACGGAAGGCACGAATACCATTGAAGTGATCGATGCGTACAATCCACATTCGGTAGCGGGTGTCGAGAACGTGGGCAAGGCGCCCGATGGGCTCGCTTTGCGTTCCGACGGAAAAACGCTTTACGTGCACTCGTTTCTGTCGCGTTCGATTCACGCCGTCGATGTATCGGGGCTTTTGGCCGGAACGAGCACGCAGGTGGCGGAAACAGGGCAAGCGAAAACGATTCTCGAAGAGCCTCTCGCGCCGGAAGTTCTTTTGGGAAAACAGATTTTTTACGATGCGAGCGATCGGCGGATGAGTCGCGACAAATACTTGTCGTGTGCGACGTGTCATCTGGACGGTGAACATGACGGTCGAACGTGGGATTTCACGGATCGCGGCGAGGGTTTGCGCAATACGACGACTTTGCTCGGCAAACGAGGAACAGGACAAGGTCGATTGCATTGGACGGCCAATTTCGATGAGGTTCAAGATTTCGAGCACGACATTCGGAATGCCTTCGGCGGTCAGGGATTTCTTTCCGATGCGGTTTTTCATGCCGACGACCGCGATCAAACGCTTGGCGGCCCAAAAGCCGGCCTCAGTCCCGAGCTTGATGCGATGCAGGCGTACGTGACGTCTCTTTCCGAGGTTCCGCGGAGTCCATTCCGCAATTCGGACGGAAGTCTTTCGGATGATGCCGTCGCCGGGCAAGAAATCTTTCAACGTTTGGATTGCGGCCGGTGCCATTCTGGACCGGACATGACCGATAGCGCCAAGAATGTGCTGCACAACGTT
>JBGAOI010000828.1:0-3638 GCA_044221885.1 Polyangium sp. (in: bacteria) | reverse complement strand
GGCGATGTCCTTTTTGGCCCATGGGCCAAAAAGGAGTAGTGAAGCCGCCGGCGAAGCCCCCCCATCGTGACTGGCTCTTCGCGAAGGGCGCTTGTTAGCGCCCGTAGCGAACGTTCAATCCACCGCGTGCGCTTTCAATCCCGCTTGCCCACAAATCACCGGACTTGCTGGCAATTCCGACAAGCGCGCAATCCCCGCGCAATCAGGGCTTCTTTTCGCCTTTGCCTTTTTCGTCTTTGCTAGCAGCTTCGAGCTTGGCCTTTTCAGCCTCTTCCTTCTTCTGGCGTTCCTCGGTGTACCAAACATGTTCGGGTTTGGCGAGGATACCGTTGATGACCGCAAGGACCGCGTCGGCCTGTTCCTTGCGACCTTTTTCCGACGCTTCACGCACGATTTCTTGCGCCTCGGGGATGAACTCTTCATAAAAGCGTTCGGCCACTTCGAACATGCCGTGCCATTGCGTGTAATCCGGTGCCATCATTGACGCGCCATGACGCGCGCGACGACCTTCGTGATGCCACAAGTAATACCACGTCCATTCGATCTTCTCGTCGAATTCGCGTTTCGTGAGCATTTCGTTCGTTCGCAAGGCCGCCATGATCGACGTGCCCGGACGCGCGAATTTCTCGTTGAAGTGAATGACGAGGTCGTCGTATTGCTTGTAGAAGTTGTTCACGTATTCGGGCGTGTGACAATGACCGCACACTTCCTTCATCCGCGTGCGTTTCTGATCGGCTGAATCGGCCGTCATTTCACGCCGTTTGTCCGCGTCGAGTTCCGTGATGACCTTGTGATCCTTGTCCGTATCCATCACGAGGCTGATCGGAGGACGGTTCGTCCAGGAAATGCGTTGTCCCGGATCGTGCGTGATTTTGCCGCCATTACGCGAATTGCCCGACATGTGACACGTCGCGCAGGTCGGCGCCGCCGAATAATCCTTGCCCAAAATCCACGTGGGCGAATCGAGGTTCATCTTTTCGCGCAAGTCGCGGAAAGCAACACCGTGTTTCGATTCCTCGTAGATTTCCTTCTGCGGATGATCCGGCCCCATGTGGCACTTGCCGCAGTTTTCCGGCTGACGTGCCCGGCGAGGCGAGAAGTCGTGTCGGCTATGGCATGCCGAACAAGACCCCAAAGATCCGTCGAGATTGATACGACCAATGCCCGTATTCGGCCACGTTTCCGCCGTGAGAATCGGAACGCCATCCTTCGTTTTCGCGATTTTCGCGACAACCTCGGGTTTCGTCGGTTTTCCGTCCGGTCCGGGTGCCAAGTCCGCCACCGTAATGGTTCCGCCGTCGACCGATTGCAAGCCAACTTTGCTGCCGTGGCATTGTTTGCAACCGGAATTGAGCGGGGCAAACCCATTGACCTTATCCACCTTCTTGCCCGGTGTCGGCGCGTGCGGAGCGAACATCATCCGCGCTCCTTCGACGTTTTCAGCAAGAACGTTATCGAGTGATGCCAGGATGTTGCCACCTTTGGCGTGGTGACTGGCCGCGAATTCTGCGGTGACTTCCTGATGGCATCGACTGCAATCACGAGGGGTCACGATGGTGGCAATGAGTGCGCCGTAATGCTGATATGCATCCGCATCACCTTCGCCGGCACTATGGCAATCGACACACGCAACGCCTTTGCGTGCATGCGTGCTGCCTTTCCAATGGTCAACAATGCCCGACGTCGACTTGGTGTGGCATTCCACGCAATCCTTCGACGCCGCAGGAACCGAGACGTGAGCTTCGCCTTTGCCCAGCTCTTCACGCTTTCGGAGAACTTCCATCCATTGCACGAAAAGGAGCGACGCAATGAAAGCTCCGCTCATGATGACGATGACGATGCGTTTTCGCTCGAGAGTCATGGTAGTAACCTCTGCCGTTTGTCCGAATGGACTTGCCCTTTAATGGGCAACGGCCGCTTCCCAAATGGTCAGACCGATAATCGCAAAGGCTCCGGCGATTCCGATCCAGATGCTAACTTCGTTGGCCTTGAACCGTCGTCGTAAGAAATCATCGACACGCGGCCAGGCGTACATGAGGAACACGATGAAGCCCATTGAAAGAACGGCCCATGTTCCCGAGAATAGTTTGAGCCACCGGAAGGCCACGTAGAAAAACCATTCCGGTTTGATGACTTCCGGCGTCGTCAGCGGATCGGCGCGCATGCCCAGCGTGGCCGGAAAAACCGTCGCTAACGCGGAAAGTACAATCATCATGACCAGACCCATGATGATTTCCGTGTACACGTGATCCGGATAGAAATTGAAGTGCGGCTTTTTCTCCGTATCGTCCGCAAACTTCATTTCCGTGACGCCTTGAATGCGAATGATCGCAATGTGCAAAGCGATCAACACGCAAAGCAATACCGGAAGCACCGCCGCATGCAGCATGAAGAATCGGCTCAACGTGCGCTCGTTGTAGGTGTCACCCGCAAGCATGACGCGCTTCATGATCGGCCCAACCAAAGGAACGGCATCGGCGATGTTCGCGCCTACGGTTGCGCCCCAAAAGCTCAGTTGCTCGAACACGAGGCTGTACCCGGTAAAACCGATGACCAACGTGCACAAAAGAATGGTCATGCCGACCATCCAATTGATGTCCCGTGGCTTTCGATATGCGCCGGTGAAGAAAATGCGAGTTTGGTGCAAAATGACCGCGGCGATCATCAACGTCGCGCCCCATTTGTGCACGCTGCGCAAATACCAACCGTACGCAGCTTCGTCCGTGATGTATCGGACCGATTCGTACGCCGTCTTCGGAGACGGTTCGTAATAAAATGCCAGCAGAATGCCCGTCACGATCTGCACCATGAACAAGTACGCCGGTGTGCCCCCAAGGGCAAACCACCAACGTTTCATGTGATTCGGCACAGGCTCGTTCGTCATCGAGCGCAGTTTTTCGCCGTCAATGGGCACCCGCTCGCGGATCCAGTCAGCCAAGAATGACATGGTCTTCCTCGAGTCCTTTCAAACCAACTTTTCCGTCGGAACTTCGATGTAAAGCAATCCAGCCTCGACCTTGAGCGGATAACGAGGCAACGATTGGTTCGCGATCGCCGGCGGACCTCCGGTTGGTTTTCCTTCCGGATTAAACGTTCCGTTGTGACATGGGCAAAAGAAACGCTTGTTTTGCCCTTCCCAATGCACGCGGCATCCAAGATGTGGACAGGTGCTCGAAAGCGCCACAAAATCGTCGGCTGTTCCCGCGTCGCCGTTTCGCGCAATGACCACCGGCGCCCCTGTAGGCGACGTGTACGTCATCGATTTACCTTTCGGAAACCCCGCCAGATCCGCCACGAACATCCAATTCGTGGGCGTGGGTTTGGCCGGGTACAAATACCTCACGGCCATGGCACCTACCGCACCGTAACTTACGGCCAGGCCCGCGCCCATGCCCAAACCGCCAAGCTGACTCAGGAACCCACGACGCGAAGGGTCCTCCGCCTCGTTCACCGATACCGCACCTTCCGTTTCGTTAGAAGAGGTATGACCTTCTTCTGAGGACTCGGGCATTTTTTCCATAGTGTTTCATCACAATTCCCCCGGCCCGAACACACAATTGCACAGAAACTGATCAGTTTATACAAAAATCGTCCTGGCCAAACGAAATAAATGATCACTTTCTTGACGGTTACGCAAC
>JBGAOI010000827.1:0-3638 GCA_044221885.1 Polyangium sp. (in: bacteria) | reverse complement strand
GCGTCAACGCAACCAATGCGTCGAGGTCCAGGGGCTGCCGGGAAAGTTCGGCAGCTCGGTTCAACCGGCTTTCGGAAGAAGCCAATAAGGCCGGTGATCGGTCCGCTTGAAGGGCCAACGTTTTTGCGTCCACGCAATGGTTCGTGTGCACCAACGGCGTCGTTTCGAGCGGCATAACCACCGCGCACGTTGGCGTCGCTTCGATGTTGTAGCCAGTGCCGTGGGCATCGAGAATGAGGTAATTGTGTGCCCCGGCCAAACCTGCTTCGCGAACGGCCGCCAAAGCATCCGCAATCGTCGTACATTGCAGCACTTTACGCACGACAAAGGGCCACGTAACGCCAATACGCCCATCCGTCGTGACCAGGTTGTTGATGCCAATGGCGATTCCCGCGGCATTCATGCCGATTTGTCCCAAACATCCTTCGGTCGTGAACACCAGGGATGGAACCGAATCACGAACGTCGAACATGACGACGTGGGGCGTTGCGGAATCGTGCATATCCCACGTTTGCCCAATGAAATCGCGGTTGAGCACGGCCGTGCAATCGTCTTCTTCGGTGGTGGATGTCGCCCCGAGCGCTCGAACTGCGTCCACGAAATCGGTAAAACCTCCAACGATGATGGCTTCAGCTGTACTTATACCGGCCGCAATGGCCATTGCCTCCATTTCAGCCATCAAATCGGGCGCATACGCGCGATGCGCCGGCACCATGTCTTCGGCCAACGCCAAGATATCGGCAACCGTCGCCGGCCGACCCGCCCAGCTTCCATTCGCGGCGAGGCGCACTCGTTCTTCCGTGTATACGCGAATCCCTTCGCGATGCATTTCGCCATGTCGACGACCGCGTTCTTCCGGGCTACCTTCGAGCCGTGTGACGCGAATTTTTCCCGGCGCTTCGAGCGTCATGTGAGCCCTCCGAAATAGCGTGTTTTCGCGTCGACGTATTCCAGTATGCCTTCCAAGCCAGATTCTCGACCGAGCCCCGATTGTTTCATTCCGCCAAACGGCGCTTCGGCGGTCACCGGGTACCAATCGTTGACGCCAACAAGTCCGAATTGCAAGCCTTCGGAAACGGTGAGCGCTGTTTTCAAATCGCGCGTGAACACGAAAGACGCCAATCCATATTCCGTGTCGTTGGCCAATCGCAACGCTTCGTCCTGCGTTTCAAACGTTACGATCGGTAAAACGGGGCCGAACAACTCTTCACGCAAGACAGGAGCTTCCGGGGGCAAACCATCGAGGATCGTCGGCGCATAATAGTAACCGCGTTCTTTGCCGCAACGATCTCCACCCGTGAGCACTTTGCCGCCCACGGCCACGCTGCCGGCGACCAGACGCTCGACGCGTTCGCGTTGCGCCGCATTGATCAACGGTCCCACCGTGGTGCCCTTCGTCAAACCATGCCCCACGACTTCACGCCGCATCGCTTCGACCGCTGCCGCCTTGAACGCTTCCGCAATGGATGCATGCACGATGAAACGTTGCGGGGCGATGCAGACTTGGCCTCCATTGCGGAGTTTCGCGGTGACCCCGGAACGAGCTACAGCGGCCACGTCTACGTCGGGAAAAACCAATACAGGTGCATTGCCGCCCAATTCGAGCGACAATCGTTTGACCGTCCGCGATGCGCCATCCATGAGCAGTTTGCCCACGCGTGTCGACCCGGTAAACGCAATTTTGCGGCAACGTGGGTCATTGAGCAACGCTTGGCCCATGCCCGACGGATCCCCGTTGACGACATTAAAGACGCCTTTGGGTATCCCCGCTTCGGCAAGAGCACGCGCATAATCGAACGCCGATCGCGGTGTGTATTCGGACGGTCGCAGAACCACCGTGTTTCCGGCGGCCAGCGCCGATGCTGTGGCTCGATTGACGTTGTACACGGGGAAGTTCCACGCGGTAATGACGCCAATAACCCCCAGCGGTTCGTACGTCACATCAATGCGCCGTCCCGATACTCGTGACGGAATCCATCGACCACCCAGGCGGCGTGCTTCTTCGGCCGCCACACGCAGGTAATTCGGCGCGCCTGCCCATTCACCGCGGGATTGGGCCAAGGGTTTGCCCGATTCTTCGCTCGTCCGGCGCGCGAATTCGTCGGCCCTTGTCGTTATGATCTCCGCGGCTTTTTCCAATAACGTCGCCCGTTCGTACGGGTTTTTCCGCGCCCATGCGGGCCAGGCTTCGGCTGCGGCATCGAGCGCCGTTTGAGCATCGGCGGCATCGCCATAGGGAATCTCCGCCAAAACCTCTTCGGTTCCTGGATCCACGAGCGGCCAAACACCACCATTTTGCGCCGCGACCCACTCGCCACCGACAAACATTCGATCTTGTTCGACGCTCATTGGGCCCTCAACGTTTCGACAGCTTCATCGAAGGAAACACCGAGCACGTGCATGGCTTCTTCGATTTGCGCGTCGCTGATATTGAGCGGCGGCAAAAGACGCACGCAATTCGAGAAAAGCCCCGCGCGCAAAACAATCAACCCGTGCTGCAAAGCTCGCGCTGTCACGGCTTGTGTCGCTTCCATCCACGGCGCCTTCGTGACGGGATCTTTCACGAGCTCCACGGCGAGCATCGGACCAAGTCCACGAACATCGCCGACGAGCGCCGGATGTCGTGATTGAATGGTTTCCAAATGCCGGCGCATTTGCTCGCCCACGGCTGTTGCTCGCGCCAGGAATTCCGGTTTGGTAATTTCATCCAGCGCTGCCAATGCTGCCACGCACGAAAGCGGATTGCCTGAATACGTTCCTCCAAGCCCGCCTGGATGCGGCGCCGACATGATTTCGGCGCGACCAATGATCGCTGAAATCGGCATACCCGCGCCGAGCGATTTGGCCGTCGTAATGATGTCCGGCACGACGCCGGCATGTTCGCACGCCCAGACTTTGCCCGTTCGACCCATTCCGGATTGAACTTCGTCGCAAACGAGCACAATCCCGTGCGTATCGCACAATTCTCGCAATCGCCGGAGAAACGCCGCCGGTACCGGCAAAAACCCGCCTTCGCCGATCACCGGTTCGATCACGACTGCGGCGACGTGCGAGGGATCGACAATGGCCGTAAATGCATGCTCCAGGTTGTTCACATGGTATTGCACCCAGGCATCGGCGGACATACCGTCGGGGCGTCGGTACACATTCGGAAATGGAAAACGATAGATTTCAGGAGCGAACGGGCCAAACCCTTTTTTGAAGAGATTAAACTTCGATGTCATGGCCATCGTCATGTTTGTCCGGCCATGGTACGAGCCGTCGAAGACCACGATTCCTTGACGTTTTGTATACGACCGGCTGATGTGCACGGCCGTCTCGAGGGCTTCGGCGCCGCTGTTCATGAGCACGGTGCGTCGCGGGAGGTCACCGGGCGCGAGCGCGTTGAGTCGCTCCGCGAGCTCGATGGCGGGCTCGTAGCTCGCGACGATGGCGCACATGTGGATCAGCTTTTCCGCTTGCGCCTTGAGGGCATCGACCACAGCCGCAGGTGTATGCCCCACGGCAAGCACGCCAATGCCCCCGGCCATGTCGAGGAATTGGTTGCCATCGACATCGGTCACCACCGCACCATGCGCCGAAGCTACGGCGATTGGTGTGAGTTTCGCGGCTCCTGGCGGCGAGGCGGCTTCACGACG
>JBGAOI010000826.1:0-3644 GCA_044221885.1 Polyangium sp. (in: bacteria) | reverse complement strand
GGCGCGTAACATTCGCAATGCGTGCTCTCGGCCAAACGAATCGTACCGGTTGCGTCCGAGCCTTCACCCAGGCCCATCTTGACCGAAGGCATGCTGGCAACCGAATGTTGGAACGGCACTTTGCCCGTGACCGAACCCGTCGTCGCGCTCGCTTTCGCCGCCCAATCAGGAGCGGACGTGACAAACTTTTCCACGCCCGCGCCAATGCACTTCTCGCCGTCGGCCGTGACGTTTGTCCCGGTAATCTTGTGCGTGAGTTTGCCGCCGCTGAGCGTTGTTTCGAGCGTGATGTCCGTCGCGTCTTCAGGTCCACGGTTCTTCGGATCAACGAGGCACTCCATCACGAACGGACGAGATGCAACGACGAGGCCCGTGAGTACGGACGTATTGATCTTGTCGGGCAGTGCGGGGGCTTTCGGGAAACAAACCGCCAAGTCGACTGCGCTGATGTTTCCGATTTTTTGTTTGGCCACGACAGGGTCGGGATTCTTGGCATCGCCTTGGGGTTGCCCGCCGCATCCAAATCCAAAGCCGAGTGCGAACAATCCCGTGATGATTTTTTGTTTCGTATTCATGGCGGTTTTTCCGAGGAAGATGGCCCAAGACAAACGGGCGTGGGCCCGCACGTTACCGCGGGTAGGGCGCGTGGGACAACGATTCCTGTCAGAGACAGAGGCGCGTGAAAACGAACGTGTCGTGACGGCTCGTTCGCCAGCGCTTCATGAACCGGCGCCTCGACGTGACGCAGTCAGAGGATGGCGTGCAGACGCTGGTTCGACTCGGCCGCGCAAGTAGTCCAAGGCTTGCTGTTCGTCGTTGAAAACCTTCATCGGCAGCCCAAGGCGTTGCATGTGTCGCTGCACGTGAAGAAGACCAATGGCTGTGCGAATCAGCACTGCAGATCGTTTGAAGCCGCGTGACAAAAGCTTGGGTTGATCGCCGGCTGCACGTTCGAAATCCGGATCATCTCGCGGAGGGGCCAACCGCATATCGACGAGGACCGACGTATTCGCCCGATCCAGCGTTTCGATGATCCGCCGCACAGGATCGAACGCCGTACGCACTTCATTCACGGATGTGTAGGCATTCGCCGTTCGACGCACGAGCAGGAGTTGCTCACGAATGCCGCCCTCAACCACCCAATGAGCGCTCAAAAGCAGGGGCTGCGCCGAGAACATGGAACGACGTTGGCCCGGGTCTCGCGACCTTGTCAATCACGATGCTTTCGTGCGTCTTCAACAGATTGCAAAAGCATCTCCATCCACCAGAAGCGCCATGATACTGTCGGTCTACGCCTCCGATTTCCACGTCCATCGGAGCGTCGCCAACCGGACTTTTTCGCGCTGGGATGGGCGCATCGCCGCGACACACAGGTGACCTACGATGGCTGCCATGAACGCCCCTGGATCTAGCAATCTTTCGGTCGAACTCGCTTCGGGTGACGCGTTCGACGTGCGTGAGTTCACGGTCAACGAGCGCATGTCGCAACTCTTCGAGGTTCGTCTCGTCGCATTGACGGACAATCCGAACGTCGATTTCGAATCCATCGTGGGGCAAAAGGCGAGCTTCGTCATGCACCACGGCCAAGGCTTCGGATCGCAACGCATCTGGACGGGTGTCTGCAACGAACTCGAACAACTCGCCGTCGAAGAGACAGGTTTGTCGAGTTACCACATCTCGATCGTCCCCACTCTCTGGCTTGCGACACAACGGCGCAACCACCGCATGTTCCAGCAGCTCTCCGAGCCAGACATCGTCATGAAAATGCTCTCGGAGTGGGGCATCGAGCCGGTCATGAAGATCGACAAAGGCGCCTACAAAAAGCGCAAGTACCGCGTCCAGTACGCGGAGAGCGACTTTGCCTTCATGTCGCGCATGCTCGAAGATGCGGGCATCACGTTCTATTTCGAGCAGCAGGGCGGAGAATCCAAACTCGTTCTCGCCGACGCACCGCAATCGAATGCCGCACGAACCCCCATCGCGTTCCGTGACAACCCCACGACTGCGGATCTCGAACACGTCACCGACGTGCGTATTGCTCGGAAAGTTCGTCCCGGAAAACTCACCATTCGCGACGTCGATTATCGAAAGCCTCCGGCATACAACCTCGCCGCAACAGCGTCCGGTGGGGCAAGCGCTGTAGAAGACAAACTCGAACGATTTCATTACGAGCCCGGAGCATTCTTGTTCGGGGCCGAAAAAGGCGATGAAACGCCCGCTGCCGACGACAAAGGCAAAGCCCGCACTGACGAAACCGAAGGGCAGAAGCTGGCCCAACGTCGTCTCGAAGCCAAACGTTCGAGCGGCACCAATGTTTCGTTCACGACAAACGTGCACGATCTCGCCCCAGGTATCGTGACGAGTTTCCTCGACCATCCGCGATCGGACTTGGCCAACGGAGAACAACTGCTCGTCATCGAATCCAATGTAGCTGGTACGTCAACGGGCGAATGGACTCACCATTGCGAAGCGAAGAGCGCCAAGCTGCCTTATCGTCCCCCGACAAACTCGAACAAACCCAAGGTCAACGGCGTCGAAAGTGCGACTGTCGTGGGGCCTGCGGGTGAAGAAATTCATTGCGACGAGTTCGGTCGCGTTCGCGTCCACTTCCATTGGGATCGCGAAAGCAAAATGGACGACAACAGCTCGTGCTGGATTCCCGTGAGTCAGCCGTGGGGCGGAGCGAGTTATGGCGGCGTGAACCTGCCACGCGTCGGACAAGAAGTGCTCGTCGACTTCCTTGGTGGCGATCCCGATCGTCCCGTCGTCGTTGGCCGTGTCTTCACGAACTTGCAAAAAGTCCCGTACAAACTGCCCGACAACAAAACGCAGAGCGGCCTCAAGAGCAACTCGACCGGTGGCGGTGGCGGCTACAACGAGCTCATGTTCGAAGATGCGCAGGGCAAAGAGCTCGTCCGCATGCAAGCCGAACGCGACTACAACAAGCTCGTCAAACACGATGAAGTCGCAACGGTCATGAACGACCGCACGAAGACGGTGCATCGCGATGAGAACGTCACGATCGGTCAGAACCGCACGAAGTTGGTCAAGGCAAACGAGACGGTAACCATCGGGAAAAACCTGATGAAAACCGTGCAAGCCAGTGAACGCGAAGTCACCGCGGTCAATCGTGCCGTCGTCGTCGGCGTGAATCGATCGACCCAGGTTGGCGCCATCGATTCGACCACTGTCGGCGGAACGTACTCCGTCATGGTGTCACCGCCGAGCGAAGGTGGTCCCGCGACAGGAACGGCTCAAACCATCGTTCACGACAAGATCACATTCTCGACGCCGGGTGGAGCATCGATCGAGTTGTCCGGATCAACCATCACGCTTCATGCAACGACGATCGTCGTGAACGCCGATGGTCAAGCAACGGTGTCCGCAAAAGGACAAACCAATGTGTTGTGTTCGGGTGGCGACGTGATCATTCGCGGCGGTCCGATGGTCAAGATCAACACCTGATCATCCGCGGGCAAACCATTGGGGCTCATACGAATGGGCCCCGATGAACCTTCCCATCTACCCCATCAAAATTTGATGTTTGTCAGAACGGGCGGCGCCTTGCGCTTTGTGGACAGCGCCGGCACTGGAGACGTTGGCGTCTTCGTCGTTGCACTCGTGCGCGCGCTCGGCTGAGGAGC
>JBGAOI010000825.1:0-3646 GCA_044221885.1 Polyangium sp. (in: bacteria) | reverse complement strand
TCACGGGAGGTCGCGGAATGACGCCAGAACGCGCGTTTGCGGCCAAAGACGCGGGCGTGCAAAGCATGGCGGTATCGATCGATGGCTGCGAACGAACGCACGACCGTCTGCGAGGTTTTTCCGGGTCATATGCGGCCGCACGTCGAGCCCTGGAACATGCGCGAGCAGCGGGCATGCAAGTCGCGGTGAACACACAAATCAATCGCCTCAGCATGCACGATTTGCCTTCGATTTTCGATGTTTTGGTCGAAAGCGGAGCCCATGGATGGCAAGTGCAGTTGACGGTGCCGGTGGGGCGAGCAGCAGACGAACCGGACGTCATTCTTCAACCTTACGATTTGCTCGAGGTTTTCCCGGTGCTCGCCGCGTTGAAGGAACGGTGTATTGCTGTGGGGATCAAAATGATGCCGGGCAACAACGTCGGCTACTACGGTCCTTTCGAACACCTTTTGCGCAATTATACGACGGAAAAGCACGGCGAATCGTGTAGCGCTGGTCGATCGACGTTGGGCATCGAATCGAATGGCGACATCAAGGGTTGTCCTTCGCTGCCGACAGAATCCTGGGTGGGAGGGAATGTTCGTCAGAACAGGCTCCGCGACATTTGGGAACGCGCATCCGCGCTCCGGCACATGCGGGATCGTGGTCCCCAGGAACGCTGGGGATACTGCAAAACCTGTTATTACGGCGCAGTTTGTCGAGGCGGATGCACGTGGATGGCAACGGCGCTTTTCGGCAGACCCGGAAACAATCCTTTCTGTCATCACCGCGCGCTGGAAATGCAACGAATGGGCAAACGCGAACGTGTTGTCCTGACGGCAAGTGCCAAGGGATTACCATTCGATCAGGGGCAGTGGGCCCTCGAAGTCGAAGACCTGGGCGAAATATTGCGTTAGGTTGCGCGATTTTTCTCTTGATCTTGGAAGTTTTTGTACGCTGTGTGCGTACAGCTCAACGCAGCTCTTCCCTTTGCGCTCCTGGTTGGAGTAGGTTGCTACGTATGAACGTTGACGCTCCGCGCTACTCGTGGGTAGTCGCACTTGCCATTGGAAGTGTTGTGGTCGGCTCGTCTGCTACATCTCACGCAGACGACGCGGCGACGCGTAAAGCGGATGCACAACGGTTTTTCACGGAAGGCCAAGCTGCGTTCGATAAGGGAGACAGCACGACGGGGTGTTTGCTCATGCGCAAGAGCTTGAAGCTGTTTGCGGTGGCGAACGCGCTTTTTCATGTCGCCCAGTGTGATGAAGCGGATGGCAAGCTGGCATCGGCGCTCGCGCATTGGCAACGGGGTTTGTCGCTGATCGAGAATGCGGACAAACGCGTTGGACCGGTCAAGAAAAGCATTACGGCGCTCGAAGGACGTCTGCCGAAATTGAGTGTCGTCATTCCGCCTCGGTTTGCGCCGCTCGAGATCTTGGTGGACGATGAACCGATCGAGGCGGAAGTGCTTCAGGCTCCGTTCTTTGTCGACGTGGGGAAACGAGTCATTACGATTCGCAAAGTGGGCCATAAAGAACGCAAGGTTGACCTCGTGGTGCAGGAGCGAGAAAGAACCGAGGTTGTTGCAGAGCCTGGTGAAGCAGAATCGGCATTGGTTTGTCCCACTCCACCCCCGATGCCTCCTCCGCCAAACCTGAATCCGTTGAAGATTGGTGCGTATTCGGCTTTGGGTGTAGGCGCATTGGCGTTGATTGGAGCCGCCGCGACCGGTGGGTTCATCGTTTCGAACGACACGGCGATCAATCAATCGTGCCCAAACAAGATTTGCGCAACGGGTCGCCCGAATGAAATCATCGACAACCAACGGACGCTCGTGCCGCTCAATGGTGTGTTTTGGGGTGTCGGATTGGCAGGGGCAGCGTCGGGCGCGGCCATGCTGATCTTCGCGAATCGCCTTGGAAAAGAAAACAAAGTACCCGTGGTCGCGCCGCTCATTTTGAAAGATGGCGGTGGTTTTGGCTTTACAGGGAGGTTCTGATGCGTCGGCTATTCTTCTTATCAAGTGGCGCGTTGGCGCTCGTGGCTGGTTGCGGGCTTGTCGGGACATACGATTACGACGATTATGCTGGGATTCCAAAAGCAGAATCTAGTTCGTCCTCTGGAACCGCCGGGATCGGTGGTATGAGTGGTATGGGCGGTATCGGCGGAATGCCTCCCGAATGCCCACCCGAAGGCGGCACGATCACGCCAGATTTATGTGACAATGGCGTCGATGAAGATTGCTCGAGCGGCGATTGCACGGTCAGAGCCTCATGGGCGGGCCGTTTTGGTGATGGTCTTCATCAGCAAATCGACGCGTTGGCAGCCATTGCCGAGGGCGGTATTGCTGTGGTGGGTAGATTTACGGGCACATTGGATCTTGGCGGCCAATTACTCGTCGCGCCGGATCCGATGCAAACCTATTCGTATATCACTCGATTGGATAAAGACTTGACGGCAAGCTTTTCGCAAATGTTGGACAAGCCCGGCAATATCGCAAGTGTGACCACTCAAGGAAACGCGACCTTCATTACGGGAAGCCTATTGGACACGAACACGTTAAAATCTGAAATGTTCGTGAGAAAACTAGATGCAATGGGCTCGCATGCGAGCAAGGATGGTTGGGAACTCAAGTGGGGCAATGATTCAAAAGTTGTTGGCTCGAGTATTGGAACGACCAACTTCGTCGATGCTCCGGTATTCGTGACGGGGCAGATCATGGGGCAAGCAGCATTTCCGCTTGGTTGTGCCGGTACACCCAACGCCCCTGTATTGGATCCCATGAAAAGATATGGTTTCCTCATGAGCCTCGCGCCAATTGATAAAACCTGCACGTGGGGTACAGCCATCGAAAACGGCACGGTCTTCGCCATGTCCGTCACCAGCAATTCGGTCGCGATTGCCGGATATTATACGTTGCCGATTTCTGGTTTGCCCGATCCGATTCCCCCCAATGGCGATCTTGCAGCGTTTGTTGCCGCATATCATCCAGCAACACACGCATTACAATGGCATCGATATCTGATCCCTGAAGCCGCGCCGTCGCAAGACAGCGTAAGCGTTCTTACGGTAGCGGTGGACGAAACGGGCAACGTTTATGCTGCTGGAACATTCAAGGGCAAGATGACCATCGACGGGAGAGACTACGTCAGTGAAAACAACGGCGTAAATTACGATATTTTCGTCGCCGCATTCGACGGCAAAAATGCTGGCAAGATCTTATGGTTGGACCATTTTGGAGGACCTGACATCGGCATGCCCCCAAACCTGATCACCCAAATTCCTTACGCCATCGTGTCCACGCGTGACGGTCTTTACCTCGCAGGTCGAACCCCCGTAGGAATGGCCATTGAGGCAGGAAAATCCACTGGCCCCATTTGCGACCTCACCTCGTGCGGTTTCATGTTCAAACTCGACCCGGCAGATGGCAAAACCATCTGGGCCCGTGTATTTGGTGGTGGAGAAGCGGCGAAAGATCCGACGCTTCGTTTGGCAGCAACCCCAGATAGCTTGTGGCTTGGCGGAGGGTGGACGACGGATATCGACGTAGGGCCGAAACCATTGCCGGCGAGAGGCAATCAAGACGCGATCTTGGCCCGATTTTCTCCCCTGCCCTGAGCGCTCATCCCATCGCAATCGGCCGAAGTACATGCAGGACCATATC
>JBGAOI010000824.1:0-3652 GCA_044221885.1 Polyangium sp. (in: bacteria) | reverse complement strand
CGAACTTGCCGAAGAATTGACCGAGCGAGTGCGGATCATCGAGCGATTGTCGACGGTACCTTTTCGTTTGTCATTAACAGGCGGACGAGATTCACGGCTCGTCTTGGCCGGTCTTCTTGCGGCCAAAAGTGCTCAAAAGTTGCGCAGTTGTTACCTCAATGCCGAACCGACGCATCCCGACGCTGTGGTGGGCCAAATGTTGGCAAAGCAATTTGGTTTGTCCTTCGAGTGTCTGCCAAGAGTGGTGAATCAAATCGATTTGTGGGACGATTTGACTACCCACAATTTCTGGACGGAACTCGGGATGCAGTATTGGGACAGCAAAGGATTGGCACCGCGGCCGCGCGAGGGCCGTGTGGGCGGCATGTACGGCGAAATCTATCGAAGTCATGCCTTCTTTCGACAATGTCTGGGTTGGGCGGGCGTTTCGTGGATCTTCGAAAGCAATTGGTTCATCGACCCGAACGGACTCATGACCGCGCAAAGCCGGGATTATTATCGTGAACATTTGCGGAATTATTGGCAAAACCTTCGAGACGAAGGGCTCACGCCTTTGCAAGCGCGCGATCGATGGCATCGTGACGCGCGCATGTGGCGCTGGGTTGGTCAAGCCAGACTCGCGGAAGGATTGGGGGTGCTCCATGCGAATCCCATTCCGAGTCCTCGGCTCTTGGACAAGTATTTATCGTTATCGGTTTATGATCAACGCATTGCGCGAGTTCATTATGAGTTGATGCAACGATGTGCGCCGGGTCTGGCCGACCACCCCTATGCAACCGCTGGATTCTCCATGTTGTTGACAGGACGCTGCGAAAAACGGATGCATTTTCCTCCGCATACGCGTCCGCCACTTCGGCAGCGCGTTCTTTGGCAGAAATACAGAAAAGACATCGATGCCTATCTGCTGGCCCCTTCGTCGCCCTCGTTTTTCGAGATCATCGACCGAAAAAAGCTCGAACGCCTGCTGCAAGGTATTTCCGCCGGGGGGACATTGCACGAGATCAACATCGTGCTCGGACTTCTTGGCGTTCGGCATGCAATCCAGGAGCCTATCCAAGCTCGACCTTGTCGTATCGACGAATGACGCGTTCGGATAGGCGAACGTTGTGTGCTTCGAAAGCAGCGTGATTTCGGCTCCGAGGCAACTTTTTTTGCCCCCGATCGATTTTTTACGCAACTGCCGAGCCGCTCGTGACGATGGACATGTACAAGGTGCGTGATGCGTCTTGTGCCCCGGACGGAGATTCGTTTGTCGTCGAGGAGCGTCATGTCATTGCTCGAAGAATCTTTTCACGATCAAGATGCCATTGCGGATGCGGACAAGAGCCTTCGGAGCGCATCGCGCCTGTTTTCCAAAGGATTGGCAAAATTCGCCACGCCACGGATAAACACGATTCGGCAGCTCGATTGGGGCGACACACAGGTTGTGGCTCGCGAGCGTCGATTGGACCGCTCGTTAAACGTGGATCTGGTCGACGACGAACGAGTCGTCTTGCATATCGAGTGGGCGTTGCGGCTGAGCGAACGGGCTTGTCAGCGGGCCGCGCAATACCACATGGAGTCGGCATTTGCGGCACGAGCTGAAGCGCGAACGAAGCGCCGAGTGAATCAGGCCAAGTTGCGGGTATCCGTGAAGAGCGTCCTCGTTGTACTTTCCGGGCGCAAGAAGCGTTGGCCTCGGTATGGGAAATACCAAACATCGCCGCCGGGAAAACGTTTTTCCGGCGTCCGCTTCCGCATTGTCGCGGTATATCAACATACCGTCAAACAATTGCGACGCAAAGGAAGTATCTTTTGGCTTGCGTTCGTCCCACTCGCACAAGACGTCGATGAGGAGAAGCTCCGACGAACCGTAGCGGCAACAAAACGCCGTGGAACAGAGGAAGAGTTCGTCGAAGTCATATCGACAATGTTGTCGATGGCACAGTTGAGAAAAGATAGACCGGAGTTCGTGGACGTGATAAGGCAGGCAGCAAGAAAGGAGAGCGGTATGCGTCACCCCTGGTACGAAGATGGTCACGCCGATGGATTTCTCAAGGGCAGAGTCGAAGGCAAACTCGAGGGCAAACTCGAAGGCAAACTCGAAGGCAAACTCGAAGGACTTGCGCCTTTTGTGTTCGCATTTGAAAAGCGTCTCGGGCGCGCGTTACGCGCTCGGGAGCGCGAGCGTCTTGCCAAACGCTTGACCAAGGAGGGTCCAGAAAAACTCGGCTCCGTGATCATTGACTATGGCCCGGAAGAACTCGACGCGTGGCTTGCTCCGAGAAAGGCCAAAGCCGTACGAATCAATGGCTCCTCGAGTGATGCAAGTATGTCGCCAAGAAGTTCCTGACGTACTCGCCGTTCAGCCCTGACGCACGAGAATGCCCTCGAACAAGTCAGATAACGCATCGCCTTCTTTCAGCGCGATCGTTATTTCATACATCCATTCCTGCCAGCCTGGTGCCCCATCCGACGGATGCCATGTGTACGTCCCGGCAAGGAGCCTTCCATCCACGAGCGTATAGCCGCGCGTTTTCAATCGATCCTCCATACGACTCAATTCCGCTTGGCCACAAGCATCCACCACTTCGATCCGCATGATGTCTCGCTGTCGCTGACGTTCACGTCGAACGTATCTCAAAACTGTTTTGGACGAAAGCCATTTCATGATAAGACGTCCACCATGGCGCTCGATGCACACGTTGGATGGCTCGCGACGATGACCGAGCCTGACGGCGAATATGTCGAATATCACGGCGAAGAAAACACCCAGCAGTATATTCGTGAGTTTCACAAAACGCTGAAAACGATCAACCAAGCTTTGCTCGAAGCGGGACTCGATGCCCACAACGAGCCTGATTTTTCCGTGCTTGGACCCGATCCCAAGTGTTTCAATTCGGTCCGCCTTGGGTTTTACAGTTCCGCACGAGATTGGCACCTTGATTCCTTGATTGCGCATTTGTTGGTTCATCGGGAAGTACCTTTGTCGATGGAGGCAATCCGGAGCGATACGTACGCGGCATTTGCGGCTCGACATGCAACGTATCTGCCATCGCAGGCCAAAGAAGCGCCCGCGCAGAGTTGCTTTGCGCATCCGTATTTCGTCGGATATGGTGATGCGTCGGTGTACGTGCCCCAATCGTTTTCGGTGGTAATCGAATTGGCCGAAACGCAGAACGATGTTCGCTACATTGGTTCGTCCGCGGCACTCGAACAAGCGTGTACGCTGGTGCTCGCAGCATGTGGGTATTTCGGTCCCTGGGACGACGCGGTGATGGATATCAAAGAAGGGAAAGTTCCCGAACTGGAAGGGCTCGCGCCGGTCGAAGACACGCCGCCGTGGCTTGTAAATACGATCACGGTGGTGGAGCGACTGCAACGAATTGCGCAGCGATCGATGAAGACGCGTTCAGTGATCACGTTTTCGTGAATTCAGAAGCCCCATCGCCAAAAAAAATCGTTTCCACAACGCGGCAATTGCGATATCGTCGTCTGGATGCAACATACAAAACGCAAGCTTCTCGCTTCAGTCCTTTTCATCGGAGCCTGCGGACGCACGGAACTCTTGGCGCCCACGGTTGGTCTCAACGAACCATTTTGCGGAAATGGCTTCGCTGAATCGGGTGAATTCTGCGACGACGGCAACGCCACCTCCAACGACGCTTGTTTG
>JBGAOI010000823.1:0-3656 GCA_044221885.1 Polyangium sp. (in: bacteria) | reverse complement strand
ACCCATGGGTTTGTCGGAAGCTGCGCCGCGCAAAGAAAGAATGGGACGCTTGGCAAAGTTCAGAATGTGTTCGTTGTATGTTTTGGCGAGCGCGATGCGCGCGTCGCGATCGAGCGTGTCGAGTGCTTCTGGACGAACCCGTGTTCGTTCGTCGTTCGGCAGCGGCGCCAGGTCGTCGTCGCCGCCCGAACCGAGCCAACGCAGGATGCGCTGCGCTCCTTTGGCGTCGGTAAACGAGTGAAACCAGACAAACGCGATGGCATCCCGCGTCGGGCCATGGAGCAGAGCGATGCGCCAAGGTTCGTCGTCATGCGTGAACGCGCGGGAGAAAAATCCTTCGAGCTCCAACAAATTGTTATGATGAACATGGACGACGGAAAACCCATCCGTCTTTCGGGTCATCGGTGCCCAGAACGGCGAGCCCAACATGGGTGCGCGCATGGTCGCGCGAAAATGCGGCTCGCGTGCGCAGGCTTGGGAGATTCTTCGGCGTAGTTTGTCTGGGTCGATCCGCCCGTCGAGCTCCACGACCAGTGCGCACTGGTTGCTGCCGAGATTTTCGGCACGCATGCGGCGATCACCGACGAGATGGAAAACGTCAGCGCCCCCAAGAGGAATGGGGGCGCTTGTGGACTTGGCTGCGCGGAACATGCCGCGTCAGCTTACTTCCCGAGAGCTTCGGCGCGATTGATGATGCGTGGCGTGATGAAGATGACGAGCTCACCACGCGTGTCGCTCGCGCGGCGCCTTTGGAAAAGGATACCGAAGAGCGGGATATCGCCAAGGATCGGAACTTGGTCGAGGTTACGGCCGGTGTTGCGCGTAAAGATGCCACCGATGACTGCCGTATGGCCGTCCATGATGAGCAGGTCGGTTTCCGCTTCACGCTTCAGGATGGTGGGATCGCCACGAGCTGACGTTTGGTTGAAGTCGGGTTCGTCTCGGTTGATCTTGACGTGCATCGAGACGCTTCCGTCGCTGGTCACGTGCGGTTTGACCAAGAGCTGAAGTTTGGCTTCCTGGAACGTCGTTTGCACACCTTGGGCGCTGATCTGCGCGAACGGGATCAACGTGCCTTGGCTGATACGCGCTTCGCGATTGTCGAGCGTGAGGATGCGGGGGCTCGAGATGATCCGCAGCATGCCGCTGGCTTCGGCAGCGGAAAGACGCACGGCAAGGTTGACCGAGTTGTCGATGGAGCCGAAGGTAAAACCAATCGCGCCACCGAGTCCCGTACCTGCGGCAGCGGGCAAGTTGACTGCGAAGTTGGGGTTTTGCACCGATCGTTCAAATGGGGACAAACCAGCCGTTGGCGTCGTTTGATCGCTCGCACCACCCGCGATGCCGATGCGGGATGGGAACGCCAAACCTGTGGGATTGCCAGTTGCGGCGCTGATGCTTCCGTCACCGCCCCATTGAATACCGACGTCGCGAATGTAGCGGCTCGTTGCTTCGACAATGCGCGCTTCGATGAGCACTTGCGGCGTTTGCGTATCGAGTGCGCGGACGAGTTCCTCGATCTGATCGAGGTTTCCCGCCACATCGCGAGCAATCAGGATGTTCGTTCGTTCATCGACGGCGAGCGTTCCACGCGGCGAAAGCAGGTCTTTTCCACGCGCTTGAAGCTCCTTCGCCGCTGCGTAGTTCACCGGCACGAGACGTGTCTCGAGCGGAGCGAGTTGCAGTTCGGCTTTTCGTCGCGCCAAGTCGAGTTCGCGCTCTTTGTTGAGCACGTCGAGCGGCGCAACGCGAATCATGTTGCCCGAACGAACCATGCCGAGGCCCTTGGACTGAAGAACCGTCTCCAGGGCTTGATCCCACGGCACGTTCTTGATGCGAATCGTGACGTTGCCTTTGACGTCATCCGATGTGATCACGTTGACGCGACCGACATCAGCGATGAAACGCAAGACGTTGTGGATGTCGGCGTCCTTCAAATCGAGATCGATGCGCCGTCCGCCAAAGCGACGTTGTTGCGCCAAGGTCGTCGTCGGTAGGAACCCAGCGGCTTCTTCTCCGTCGACGGTCGTTTCGGTTGTTCGCGACGCACTCGTTTGCGGTGCACGAGGATCCTCTTCCCGAGCCACCGTGCGCGTTTTTCGGGCCACACCACCATCCGCGCCTACGCCTGTGACCGCTGAGTCGCGCGGATCTTGCGGGAATGTAACGACGAGCGAATGGCCTTCACGTTCCACAAGACCCGTGTGTCCCGCTTTCGGTTCGATCTCGATGACGACACGCGAGAGGTCGCTTCGGCGCCGATATGTCGAAATCGCCGTGACCGGACCACCAAACGCAGTCACGTCGAGTTTGCGCTCGAGTGAATCGGGCAAACGCACGCCTTGAAGTTCGATGACGGTTTGTCCGCTTGGCGTCGTGGCTTGCGTGTACTTCGCATCCGCGCTGAGCTCGATGAGGACGCGATCTTTGGTCGGCTGATGTTCGAATCGAACATTGGTGACATCGGACGTGATTGTTTGTCCTGGTGTACCCTTGGCTTGCGTGGTCGGGGCATCGGATTCAACGATCGCGCGCGTCACGTCGGCAGGGGTCAAGTCGAGGACGAGTCCCGTCGCGTTCGTCTTGATGCGAACTTCGGCGTTGCGAGCGAGATCGATCGACAATCGCGCAATCTTCGTGTCGTCCTGGGTGATCGTTTGGCTCGACACACGGTCCACGATGCTGTTGCCGCGAGACACTCCAGGAGTGCCTTTGAGCTCGGCGCCGGACATGTCGATGACGAGTCGTTTGCCTCCGTCCGCGACGCGCGCGACGAATCGTGGTTCGGCAGAGGTGGCAATCGTGAGTCGTGCCGTCGTGTCGGAAGGCGTGCTGAGTTTGACTTCACGAACTTCGACAAGCGAAGCTCCTTCGGCGCTTGCTCGAGGCATCGAGCCGAGGAAAAGCACCAACACGATGAGCGCGCTGCGAAGCAAGCGTTCGCTTCTCGCGAAGGATGACTGCGACACGAGGCGCGGATTTTTCAGCATGGGCTCGATAGTAGTGGGCGAAGGTTGCATGGGCCTAATTCGTTGCTATCGGCGGCTCGTTTTTCCGCTGTCTTCCGTGGGGAAGAGAGGAACGACCCGAGTGACAGGGGCGATTTCGGGGTGAGCTGGATCCTCGCGAACGAAAACAACGTCTCCGTCGCGGATCCGGTCTACTCGCCAATTGATGGCGATGTCGATACCGGCTGCGCCGCCGGCGCGAACAATCTCGGGCTTGCCGACGTAGTCACCCGTGTGGATGACCCAGCCCACGTTGTTCGGATCGATGAACAGCGCACGTGGTTCGGCCCGCGTGATGACACCGGCCAGTTTGAGTTCGTCGAGCGCGTAACGATCGACGACCACTTGGCGTTGGATGTTTGTCTTGCCGCGAGCTTGCTGGGCAAACACGCTTGCAAAACCGCGGAACGGATCGCGGTTCTTGTCGGTTTCCGCGAAGTCGGACTCGGTAAAAACACGTTCTGGAAGTTCAGCGAGTGGGTTTGCGGAGGCACTTGCTGCGGCGCCAGCACGAGCTGAACCGGCAGGAGCTGGAGCTCCGGCGGCTGGCGTTGTTGGCGCTGAACCTTGGGGCGCAGGCGCTGCGGAAGCCACGGGCTTCGGCGGAGGCGGGGGATCGTCTCCACATCCAGCGAAGAGCGTGATGGG
>JBGAOI010000822.1:0-3662 GCA_044221885.1 Polyangium sp. (in: bacteria) | reverse complement strand
CCGCTTGTCGATCCAACTGGAAGCGTCGACGCGCCCTCAGGGTTTGGCGGCGGGCTCGTCGAATATGGTGCGCATTGTAAAACCCCGCAAGAAGCCGCGCAATTGGCCCAACTGCGCGCCGAAGAAACAGAATCGACGCATCGCACATTCAACCTGGAAAGCGACTTGGCGTGGATTGCTTCGTCCGGCTGCTTCACGCTCGAAGGACACCCCAAATTGGGCGACACGGAATTCTTGATTACCGAAGTCGTGCACGCGGGACGGTTTCCCGTGACGATTTTCGGCGGCAAGCAAGAGATCCCATATACGAACAAATTCCACGCGATTGAAAAATCAATTACCTACCGACCGCCACGCCTCACCCCAAAACCGCGCATTCACGGCGTCGTGAATGGAATGGTCGCGCATGAAGTCGAAGGCACGGAAACCATCTTTGCTCGTCTCGACGATCAAGGTCGTTACCTCGTACGGTTCATGTTCGATATGTCGCAATCGGGTGATCGACAGGTCGTCTCCCGGCGCATTCGAATGGCGCAGCCGCACGCTGGAGCCAATTACGGACACCATTTTCCGCTGAAGCCTGGGACAGAAGTGCTCATTGGTTTCATCGACGGCGATCCTGATCGACCGCTGATTTTGCACGCCGTGCCAAACCCGATTACACCATCGCCGGTGGCGCAAAACTGTGCGCCGGCGCATCGTATCAAAACCGCCACGGGTATTCTCATTGAAATGAAGGACGCGTGATGGTGGCGCTTCATTGCCTTGGCGGTGAAAAAGCGCCCGACGCAATCGTGGCCGATTTGCGTCTCGTCGCGAGTTTGCCGGAGGCCGCGCGGGCTCGATTCTGGGATGCTTTGGGGCCGGCATTGGCCGAACCCGTGCCCGATTCGATTGAATCAACGTTGGATTCCTTTACGCGTACGTATGACGTCCACCCAAATGTGCTTGGACGCGCGCTCAAAGCAAGCCGGTTTTTGGTGCGTGAAGCAGCAGCACGCGGGCTCGATGCAGGGCGTTTCGAAGAGGACATCGGGCATTTGTGCGGCGGTGCGATGGCGCCAGAAGCGGTGATCATTGCGCCGCTTCTGTTGTCGCGTTATGACGGAGCCCGCAAGTCACTCGGAGCTGTTGCATTTCGTGAAACCGTGGCAGACCATGGTTATTCGTTACGCTCGGTGGAATGGCGAATCGATTCGGTGTTGGCATCGAGTCGCGGACAAACAGGCGGCGAACGCATTGCCTGGGTCACCCTCGCCTACGGTCAAGGTGAAGAAGAGAAGCGATTAACGCTACAATTGACGCCGGACAAACTCGAAGAATTGCATCGCGCATGCGAGCGAATGTTGCGCACGTAAAACTCGACATTTCATTGGAACTGAAACGAAGAAATCATACGAGGAGCAATCATCATGGCAGACGAAATTACGGCGGCGGGTAAATACTTATTGATCTCCGTGCCGGATTTTGCCAAAGATCCCGTGGGTCGGGAAAAAGATCTGCCCATTCCGAATGAATTGGAGCCCACACCACCGGCAGACCCCGACGAACAAGAAGCAGCGGAGAACCTCGCCGCTGCTGATCGACGTAATCAACCGATGACCTCGTTCTTGCGTATGGGCGCGTTTCACGAAAATGCAAAGAACGCGGGCGGAGCCGTGCAACGTTCGTTCGAATTGGCGGAGCTGGCAAAAGTCGTTTCGACATCGCAAGGTGGCCCTGCGACGCTGCCTTTCGGATCGGAAGTCGATAACTATACCGATGTTGGCATCAAAGGCGTTGACGGGGACAAAGAGCGTGGAGTTTTTCTCGGCGACCAGCGAACGAAACTTCCCAAGGACGGCACGAAGCACTCCGTAAACGAAAGGCTCGAACAAAGTGCGGCCTTGCTTTCCCGGGGTGGCTGGTGGGATCATTCGGACGGCAATCGCGTTTCGACGACCTACGGCGACAAAGTGGAAGTCATCCGCGGTAATTACAAAATGGTCGTCATGCATCGTCAAGATGACCCGGCGGGTGGCGGTGGTTGGGACGTATCGGGTGGCCATATTCAAGATTTGGGTCCAGCGTCCATGCCCGGCGCCAGCGTGCGTCTCGAATTCCGTCCCGGTACCTTCAATCAGGGCGGTGGCCTTGGTACTTGGCATTTGGAAAATACCACCAACAATTTTAATCAAACCAGTGACTTTGCTGGCGATTTTTACGAGCACTGGTACGGCGACCACAAAGAATCAACCATTGGCTCCGAAAGTCCAAAAGATTGGGATGACACGAAGGGCAAACCTTTGGGCAATCCCGCCATCATCGAAAAAACGTGGGCAAGCAAAATCGAAAGTTATACGGGAAGTCGAGCGTGGCGCATTCCCACGATCAAGGAAGAAACCTACGCCGACGCCATCACTTCCGTCACCGACGTGTCGGGTATCCTTCACGATTCGACCACGGCGGGCGTCATCAATGAAACGACGACCGCCGGCGTCGTTGCCAGCACAACGACAGCGGGAAACATCACCGAAACAACGACAGCCGCCGCCATCATGTCCACAACGCTCGCGCCCGTAAACATCGAGACGAACATCATTGGCGCAGCGTTGGAAGTCTCCATCGGCCATAGCAAAGCCACCCTCGATCTTTACAAGCAAATTGCCGAATTGGCGCTCACCGTGCAGAAACTATCCATTGAGATCGGCACGATCATGGAGATCTTCGTCGGTGTCAAGCGCAGCCTCGTCATTGGTGACACCGACGAAATTTGCATTCCGGAAAAGAAAGAGGTCACGCCCGAGGTGACCCATATCCACATCAATCAGACGAACGTCACCATGAATTATCGCATAACGGCCATTCAGCAAAACCTGACGGCAGTTCAAGTGAACATCGGGGTTTGACGGCGGATTCGAGGCGCAACGGATCATGCTCAAGAAAAACCTCACTCCTTTCCTCGTCGGTACCAAACTCACGGCTCGGCACCCTCCCCAGCCCGAGATGACGCTCGTCGTTCGAGCAACTTACGCCATCGATCCGTCGGGTGCGCTGAGCGTCGTCGAGCAACCGGTCGATCAACGATTCTTGTCCGGCGAAACCTTTGCCGATGGTGACGACGATCAGAAGGGCGCCTGCGTTTTTCCCAGCGACTTTGCCGACTTCAAGCTCAATGCCGAAGTGTTTTTCAAAGGCCATTGCCATGCCGCCGGCGGCGTTCCCCTGACCGAATGTCTCGTCCGTTTTGCCGTGGGCTCATGGTCGAAGACATTACGCGTGGTGGGTCGTCGAGTTTGGGCAGAAAAACTCATGGGAGCGGTTCCGTCAGAACCAGCCGGTTTTACCAAATTGCCCATGACCTGGTCCAATGCGTTTGGCGGGGCAGATTATGCCGCCAATCCAGTAGGCCGGGGTTTCGGCGACGAAGTGCCGAACATCGAATACCCTCAAGAGCCCATCAAGAGCCGTTTGGATCGACCTGTGCCTGCCGGATTTGGACCCATCTCCTCCTTGTGGCCCATACGGGCCGCCAAAACCGGCAAAGCGTACGGCAAGTCCTGGAAAGACAAACGCGCCCCGTTTTACGCCGAAGACTTCGACTGGTCCTACTTCAGTGCCGCCCCACCCGACCAGCAAATCAGAGGCTACCTCCGCGGTGACGAAGAGATCTCCTTTCAAAA
>JBGAOI010000821.1:0-3663 GCA_044221885.1 Polyangium sp. (in: bacteria) | reverse complement strand
CGCCTCGCGCGACTACGAGAGCCTCGAGCGCTTCAAGCGCGAGGCGCGCGCGCCCGCGAAGATCCAGAGCGAGAACGTCGTCCGAGTGGTCGACGCCGACGTCGCTCACGAGCTCGGCGGCGCGCCGTTCCTCGTGATGGAGCTGCTTCGTGGCGAGGATCTCCAGACGCTGCTCGACAGGGTTGGACCTTTGCCTGTCGATGTGGCGTTGCGTATTGCGGCGCAAGCTTGTGCTGGGTTGGTTGCGGCGCATGCGGCGGGCGTCGTTCACCGCGACGTCAAACCGGCCAATCTTTTTTTGGCACGGCGCGAAAAAGGCCAAATCGTGGTGAAGATTCTCGATTTCGGCATCGCCAAAATACGCGGTATTCCAGATGGTTTGGCCGGTTCACAGGTATTGGCCGCTCCTACCGTGCCCATGACCGAGAGTGGGCAAATGCTGGGTTCGCCGCTTTTCATGTCGCCCGAACAAGTGGATGCAACCAAACACGTTGATGATCGGAGTGACCTTTTTTCTTTGGCGGTCACGTTATTCACGATGCTCGCGGGCAAAGCTCCGCACGCGGATGCCAAAGGTTTTCACATGCTTTTGCGCCGGCTGGTGACGGCGCCACCGCCGCCCGTTCGTACCGTGGCGCATTGGGTATCTCCAGAGGTGGAAGCGTTTGTCCAGAAAGGCAGCGCATTTCAGCGCGAGGATCGTTTTTCCAGCGCCAAAGACATGCTCGTTGCACTCGAAGCGCTCTTGCCCCAGGGCACGGATCTTCGCGAAGACATGCTTATTGGCGTCCGGGACGCGGTCGAGGTTCGCGGTGAGGCGATTGGTCGAGATTCTGGCGAGCAAATGAAGCAAATCGACGCGACGCCAGAAGATACGTCCACAACGGCCACAGCTCCAAAGGAGCCAGATGTTGGGAACGGTGAGGCGTCCGGTGAAATGCGGGCCTTCAAGCAGGGAATGCTCGCGGATACGCGGCCAGGGGCATCGAAACCGGCGAGTGTTTTACAGGAAAAATCATCTGCCGCATCGCCAGTGATCCCAGAGTCCAAGGCGCGTTTGACGGCGTTGGAGGATTCCACGACGCTGTCGAAGCATATTCCAGTCGTGATGATCATGGTTATCGTTGTGATAACGCTCGTGGCGGGATTGCTCGTGTTTGCGCGTTGATTCGAGGAAGAGATGAACCAGCGACAAATCGTGGCGTATTTGGGGCGATTGCGAAACGCACGAACCTTCGAGGACGCGGCGTTGGCGATGCTTGGTGAAATGCTGAGCCTAGTGAAAGGCGCGCTTTCTGGAAGCCCTTTTGCCAATCGAGCTAAAGTTTTACGTGGAATGGCTCATTTGCGCCCGAGTGATGGTTATCGCCGACTCGTGATGCTCGAGCCGACAGGCGGTGCAACGTCGACGGCGCATTTGCCTTCAACCAATGTGTGGCGATGGATTGCGACGCGGCAATGTCCGATTGCGGTGGATGTTCCATTGGGGCGAGTGTGGACATGGGCGGAGAATGCCGCGCAGGTGCTTTTCGAGGAGGCTTTTTCTGGGGCCGACACGGTCAATCGGCTTCAGGGCCGGGATACGAGCCATCTTTACGCAATTCCGCTGCGTTCTTTTCACGGGTCCGTGGATGGAATGGCTACGGTGGAATTGTCGTGTCCGTTGGCGCTCGGCGACGATTTTATTTTTCCAGCAGTTCACGAAGCGTTGACATTGTGCGCGGATTTGGCTGCGCCGTATCTAGCGAGTTTGCCCTTGCGCCCGGCGATTGCAGGAGCGACGGACGATTTGTTGCCAGTGATTGGTCAAAGCATGGCGGGCACCGTCGAAATGCTCCGGGTTTTCGCGGCTCAAGAAGAAACGCTGCTCATTGGCGGGCCCACGGGTGCGGGGAAATCGCGTATTGCCAAATGGTGCCATTCCAAATCGCTGCGACGTGGTGGTCCGTTCGAAGTGCTCGATTTGATTGCGGTTCCCGAAGATCTGCAAATGGCCGAATTGTTTGGCTGGAAAAAAGGTGCATTTACGGGCGCGGTTCGCGATACACCGGGCGCGGTGACGCGGGCCTTCAAAGGCACGTTGTTCATTGATGAAATCGACAAACTATCGCTCAAAGCGCAAGCAGGGTTGCTCAAGCTTTTGGAATCGCGCACATATCGGCCGATCGGGGATGGAGCGCGTGAACAACAAGCCGACGTGCGTTTCATCATCGGCAGCAACATGGATTTGTACGAATGCGTCAAGCTCGGTCGATTCCGCGAGGATCTTTATTATCGCATCAATGTTTTACCGGTCAAAATCCCGCCGCTGGATGAACGCAAGGACGAAGTGGCGGATTGGGTGCGTTTCATGGCGTTGCGGAGGCATCGGGAAAGCATGCCCGAGGGCGATGTGCGTTTGACGGCGGCCGTGGAAAAGATTGTCTCGGAACATTCCTGGCCGGGCAATTTGCGACAGCTCGACAACGTGGTTCGTCGCGCGTATGCGCTCGCGCTCATGTCGCATGGGCTGGCGAGTGCAGAGATTGTCCTGGACGACCGGCACTTCGAGCGCGCATTGAGTTACGAACGGAGCAGTTCCCGCCGGACGACGCTGGACGCATTGCGAAATGCAGCGAATGCGATCGTCAGCGAAGCTGAGCGGAATGAAGAAAAGGGCAGCGTTTTCGATTTGGATTTATGCGACGCATTCCGCGGGCTGGTCTTGGGCACGGCGGCGCAGAGCCTCGGAAGCAAAGAAGCGGCATTTCGGCTTTTTGGAAAAGCTTCTTTGGTGCAAAGCCGCAATCACCAAAAGACATTGCGGCGAGAGCTCGAGAAAGTAGACGCGTTATGCAGAGCGCTTGGGGAAGGCGAGGGGATGTTCAAGGGGATTGGCGACGACGACTAAATCACGCGCCTGTCCGTCACGGAATGCAGTAAGGAGTGTACATGCTGAAATCTTCCAATCGTATACGGAAGTTCGTCGATTTGTTCGGCGTCGAGCCGCCCATGTTGCAGCCCCAATATCCGGTACTGCTCCAGGCACAAGCCGTATTGCAGTTTCCGCGCAAGACAACGCCGCAACCAGGCGCTTGATCACACATTCGATTGTTGATGATCGAGCTCATGGGTGCCGTACAAGCCGAGTCGAGTTCATCGAAGTAACAAACATGTACCTGCGGACGCGTGCCGGCGTTCAAGAAAAAGATATTTCCCCACGTAATCGTATCGCGCTCTGGATGCGTCGATTCGAGATCCGCGTCCACGTAGTAGCCAGGTCGATTCGCCTCGAACAACAGGGAAACTGTTACGTTTTTGTTGTTGAGATGCGCGGCGAGGCACGACGTCATCCATTCGGCACTTATCATGTCGAGCGCTTGGTTATGCCAATTCGGAGCAAGACCGAAATGACCTTCAAAAATTCGGCCAGTCGCAGGATCCGTCACCGTGGTGCCTTGTGGCATTGCGCATTGAACCAGGTATTTCAGGGCCTTGTATCTACACGTTGTGGTTGGATCAACGTTGGCCGGTTGTGCGGGCAAACTAGGCATCGTCGGAAACATGCCAGTGGAATTGATCAATGGTCCAAGCGCCAATTGTCGATAGGTACTTTGAACCCCATTGTCCCAAAAGCATGTCGGAGGAAAAGGATTGTGTCCGAACGGCGGATCATCGGGATCG
>JBGAOI010000820.1:0-3675 GCA_044221885.1 Polyangium sp. (in: bacteria) | reverse complement strand
ACAGCTTGCTTGATCGCGGCGTACGCAAGCGGCGGACCTTTCGAGAGTTTGTCCGCAAGCTTCATCGTTTCGTCGCGAAGTGCGTCCGAACCAACCACTCGATTCGCCAATCCAAGGGACAACGCTTGCTCGGCCGAAATGCGATCCCCCGTCAGCATCAGCTCCATCGCTTTTCCAAGGCCCACGAGACGTGGAAGCCAGAATGAACCTCCACCGTCGGGCATGAGTCCGATCTTGACAAACCGTTCCTCGAGGTACGCATCCGTCGCGAGGAGGCGCATGTCGCACGCGAGGGCCATGTCGCAACCAAAGCCGACAGCAGGACCTTCGACCATCGCGATGACGGGCTTCGGCGCATTGACGATCGCGCGAATGACCGCGTGATAACGGGTCAACGTCTGATCCAAGTTCGAGAACGCTTCGGGATCGGACATTGCCGCTTTCAAGTCTGCGCCTGCGCAAAACGCTCCACCGGCTCCCGTGAGCACGATTGTCCGCACAGCGGCGTCTTCACCGAGTTGCTGCAACGAGTCACGCAAGGCCGTGAGCAATGCGGCATCCAGCGCGTTTTTTGCCTTCGGGCGGTTCATCGTGACAACCGCAACCGCCCCATGATGCTCAACGAGTAGAACTTGTTCCGACATGTTCCCCTACTTATCAGATTGTTTCGCTTGGTCCCAGTACCGGTCGAGCACTTCGAGCGAAAGTTGCGGAACGCCTTTCGATGTGTCTGGAAATCCACCGTGTTCTTCACGCACCCGTGTCTCGACATGCGCGAACCGTGTGGAAAATTTATCAATCGTCCTTCGTAACGCGCCTTCCGCATCGACATGGACGTGGCGCGCAAGGTTCACGAGCGCAAAGATGGTATCGCCGAGCTCAGCTTCAATGGCATTGGCGTCACCTTTGGCGATGGCTTCATCGAGTTCGCCGAGTTCTTCGGTGACTTTGGCGCGGGATCCGGCTGCGTTTGGCCAGTCAAACCCGACTCGGGATACTTTTTCGCCAATACGTTGGGCCCGTACGAGCGCTGGTAAACTGCGCGGAACGCCGGCCAGCATACTTTCATTGGCTTTGTCCGTGCCAGCTCGTTCTTGCAGCTTGATGGCTTCCCAATTACGTAAAACGTGATCGGCGTCTTCGACGTTCACGTCGCCAAAAACATGGGGATGACGGCGCACGAGTTTGTCGCAAATACCCGCAACGACATCATCCGGGCCAAACGCTTGTTCGGCACGAGCAAGTTCGGCTTGAAAAACGATCTGCAAGAGCAAATCACCCAATTCAGCGCGTAGTTCTTTGCGGTCGCCCGACTCGATGGCATCGATGACTTCGCAGGCTTCTTCGAGGACGTATTTGCGCAGCGTGGGCAGCGATTGTTTGCGGTCCCAGGGACAACCGTCCGGCGCGAGCAGTCTTTGCATCAATTCGACGAGGCGCGGAAAGGTTTGGCCGGATTGTTCGGCGAGCGGAGGAACGACGACGGGATCGAAGGGTTTCGGCATGACGGACGCCGTGTAGCACAAGAACGCGGGTGGCGTGGGAAATGATTTGGGGATGAAAGTCCGAACATTGCGGTCAGTGTATCACGCACACGGACGCGAACACGTGCGGCGCATAAAAACATTGCATCGGCCCCCGAGTAACGTGCTACAACCTGCGGCATGGCCTCATCGTCATCGTTTCCGAGCGTTTTGCCGGCTCCGCGCCCCGTGCCTGTGACTCCGTCGGAGGCCGAATGGCGCACGATGACCTCCGAACAACGCGAACAATTCATCATCGCCGTGAATGAAGCGCTTTCGGATCCGGTCATTACGATGTCCGAAGGGCGACCTCATAAAAAAGCCAAAAGCAAAGCCCTGGATATGCTCGGGCTGCACTTTCGCACCTTGGGAAAACATATTTACTTGGCTGAAGAGTTGTCCGTGTTGTACCCCGGCGCTGCGGGATTCACGCCGGATGTCATGGCCGTGCTCGATGTCGAAGAGCCGGAAGATGACCAACGGATGGCGTGGGTCGTTGCGGATGAGGGCAAAGGGCTCGATTGGGTGCTCGAGGTGTTGTGGGCCGGGGATCGAAAAAAGGACCTCGTCGACAACGTGGAAAAATACGCGATGTTGGGCATTCCGGAATATTTCGTGTATGACCAGAAGCAACAACGCATTTGGGGGTATCGTCTTCCGATAGGGGGAAAACGTTATCAGCCGATTTTGGCGCAAGCGGGATTGTATCGGTCCAACGTGCTCGGCATTGATTTGGCCATTGTGGGACCGCGTTTGAAGTTTTTCCACGGCGCGGCCGAGCTTTACGATACCGCGCATTTGATCGAACGACTCGAAACGATGGTTTCACATCTGCAAGAACAAGCTGCAAATGCCACGCAGAAAGCGGAAAAAAGTCTCGTGGGTATGCGCAAGTCGCTCATGCGCGTGTTGGTGGCTCGGAACATAACGTGTTCAGGCAATACACTTGCGCGCATCGAAGCCTGCACGGAGCCGGATACGCTGAATGAATGGCTTGATCGCGCATTCGATTCGACGACCGAAGAGGAAGTTTTCGGCACGAAGAGTTAAGGGTTTTCCTCGCCACGCTTTTGGCCAAACCCGTTTTCTTGCGTGCGCGAATCGCGCAGTACGAGAAAGACGAACCCGCCGACAAACTTTTTTCACAAACTCCTTGCTTTGCTTGGAGACGTTGTGCTAGGGTTGGACGCATGGATCCCAAGTACCATGGCGAAGCGCTGATTGCGTTGGGACAAACGGCGGGCTCGGTGGGCCAGTCTTTTCCCGGGTCAAATTCTCCCGCGTCAAGTTCTCGGACGGAAGACACGTTGTCGTCGTTGGGATTCCCGAAGGTGGACGACCACCTCGTGCAGCCCGAGGTTTCTCGGGACGAGATCATTCGCGGGCGCAAGATCGTCACGATGGGCGCGAACCCGGAGCATGCTGACGCGCATAGCCGTATGGATTTCGTGATTGCTCCGCACGTGATTGAAGGCTGCACGGCGAGTTTGGATTTATTGACGCGAGTCAACCAAGGCTCGAACTTTGCGACCGACGTGAGCGTTCGGAAGAACGGAATCGATCCGGCGACCGGCGTGCGTTATTTGGAAGAGTTATCCTTTGAAGTGGTCAACGAGCAATCCGCTCGGGACGCTCGTGAAAAGGCTGAAGACCTTGTTCGTCGTGGCGTTCGTCGCGTTTTTGGGCTCTTTGTCAAAAAGGGATACGTCGCCGAGTGGTCCCGGGAAAAGCAGGATTGGGAGATGTTGTCGAACGACGGCGAATTGACCGATCGGCTGTTTGTTCGACCTATCTCGGTGTCGGCGTTGCTCAATGCGGCCGCGGCCGAAATGGAAGTTGCCAAGGTGTTGTGGCAAAAGAAAAACCCGGTCCTCGAGGCGATCACGGGCCGGGTCTACGAAGAAGGGCACAAAGAAGGCCACAAAGAAGGCCACAAAGAAGGCGAACTCAAGGCACTTCGTCAGGTATTGCTGGGGTTGCTCGAGGGAAAGTTTGGGATTGTGGAAGCTGACGTCGCCCGGCGCATTCAAGACGCTTCGGCCGAGCAACTGATGTCTTGGACCAAAGCGGTTTTACGTGCCAATACGATTGACGAGATGTTTGCCGTATCCGGCACGCCGAACGATTGAAGAGCTGACGCCAAAAAGGGCGT
>JBGAOI010000081.1:0-18162 GCA_044221885.1 Polyangium sp. (in: bacteria) | reverse complement strand
GCCTTTTCGCAGCGGGAAGTGAAAGCCTTCGACACTTCCGCCGTGCGGTTGCATCATGCGCACGAACGTCGACGCTTTGCCATTTTTCAAAGCGCTTTCGTCGAACTTGAATTTTACCAAGTACCGGCCCTGGTCGTCGAGCTGCGCATATTCACTGTCGGCATTGCCGCAGATGATGCCATTTTCATAACCGTAAATGCGCGGCCACGGTGTCGAACGATCGGCTCGGAATTGCGTCTTGGCGGGAATGGCCGTCACTTCAACAGCGTAGACGTCGTCGTGATCGAGCGTAATGAATTCACTCAGGTTCTTGCCACCTTTGGCTTGGTTACCCGAATGACTTACTTCAATCGCCAGGTATTCGGTATTGAATGCCGCTCGGGGATGATCCTCGAGCTCGAATACGTAGCCCGGACGAACATGCAATCGCGTACCGACGGCTTGATAGATGACTTCACGCGCCTTGTATATTTCAGCGAAAACCGTAGCGAGGCGCTTGCCATCCGATGGCGAAAAGAATCGTTCGCCGTAAACGCTGACTTCCGCCGTTCCTGCGTCACTCACAGGGGCGACCCCGGACACATCGAGGTTTGGCTTGGCGTAATCGTAATCCTTCAGCTTTACGGTGGCTGGAAGTGTGGCGTGGCGACAACGAAATGATCGAAACGACGCTCCGGCACTGGAATCTCCGCCCATCTGCGGATGAAATCGAACGGGAACACCAATGGGATCCTTATCGTATGACTTGTCGTCGCAAAGGATGAGTTTTTCCCCGTCCTCCGTGTGTTCGAAATAATAGAAGATACCCTCCCGCTCCATCCAGCGCGAAAGAAATGCGAGATCGCTCTCGCGATATTGGGAAACGTGCTCTTCTTTGGGATAACTGCCGAGCCGCAATTCGTAGTCGTCGCCCGAGAGAGAGTTGTCGCCGAGCACGGCTTCGATGATTTCCGGGATGCTCATTTTGGTGAAGATGCGGCTATGTCGAGACAAACCCAGTTGCCAAATACGCGGAACGATGATGCCCCGAACGAGCGCCCGTCCATCAAACTCGTGCAGCAACTCGAGCGATGCGAAGACTCCACTGAAATAGAACGGTGGAAGTTTGTCATTGGCGCGATCGAGAATCAGGCGAGCTTTGGCGCCGATGCCGTCCGCAAGCTCGAGTTCGTCGCTTGGAACGAGCAAAAACACTTCGACTTCGTAAGGCCGCGAGATTGCCTCCGTCGCACGAAAAGCGGCGACGCGCGTGTCATCGGGAACTGCACTGGAGGAAATCGTGATGAAGTCGCTCATGGCTCGTCCTTTCCCAACGTGGGCGGGGCTGGGGAGGCTTGCGAGTATACGTGAGTGGCCGCGGGGGGAAATGTCATTTTCATGTTGCGACGCCATGCCTTGAATTCTCGGTGGATCCTGCAATTTTCGACAGTCACTCGACACCCCTGAGCGATGTTGGATGTGTCGACCGGGCCGCAAACCATCGTCACGGGTCAACGTCGCGTCGTTCCATTCCGCCGAACCTTACCGTTCACTTGCGCGAATCGCGCAACGACAAACGGCGCAAAATCGGCACGAGAAGCGAAAGTTTTTCCTGGCACCGGGATAAACGATGTGTTAGTGTCGGGCTTGTCGCCATGGCCATATCGACACCTCCTGGTTATTATTCGTACGACCAAACGGGACCGCTTCCCGGCGAAAACGAGCTGCCTTACTCGGACGGTGAGCCCATGGATTCGGAAAAACATCAGCGGCAGATGCTGCTGCTCATGTCAACGTTCGACGTCGCCTGGGCGGATCGTGACGACGTGTACGTTGGGGGAAACATGTTTGTCTATTTCAGCGCGTTGCAGATCAAGAAGAACGACTTTCGAGGTCCTGATCTGTTCATCGTGTTGAATACGAAAAAGCGCGTGCGCAAGTCTTGGGTGGTTTGGGAAGAAGGTGGACGTACACCGAACGTGGTCATCGAGCTCGTCTCCGAAAGCACGGAGCACGTGGATCGTGGCGAAAAGATGCGTATTTACTCGCGCCTACTTCGAGTTGCGAACTATTACATCTTCGATCCGGAAAGCCTGCAACTTGATGGGTTTCAGCTGGACCCCCAAACCAGCTCGTATGTACGAATCGAACCGGATGGCCATGGCGATCTCGATTGTCCAGAACTAGGGCTGAGCCTCGGGGTTCGTCAAAGCAAATATGGCGGCATTCACGATGATTGGCTGCGGTTCATCGACAAGAACGGTCGCATGCTGCCCACAATCGACGACATCGCGGAGCAAGAAAAAGAAAACGCTCGACTTGCCGGTGAACAAGCTCGACTTGCCGGCGAACAAGCCCGAGTTGCCGGCGAACAAGCCCGAGTTGCCAAAGACGAAACGCGGGTTGCGAAAGACGAACTGCGCGCAGCAGAAGAGCGAGCGCAACGGGAAGCTCGTATGCGTGCGGATCTCGAGCAACAGCTTGCCGATGCACTTGCCAAACTCGAGCAACAACGCGTCACGCATTGACAACGTCAAGGTTCCGTAGCAAAGACGGAGTTTGTCATACACGATCGGTCCGCCAGCGGCCCAACGTGTGTACAGCACAAACCCCCAACCGAACGTTTGCTCATGCGTCAAAGCGATCCCAACCTTCCACGACTTCATCTTGTCGACGCCACGTATGAATTGTTCCGCGCGTTTTTTTCTCAGCCTTCACGTCAAAGTCCCGATGGCCGTGAAGTCGGCGCCATTCGCGGCCTTTTGTCGACGCTGATCGTTCTCACGCGCGAAGCGACGCACATCGCATGCGCGACGGATCACGTCATCGAATCGTTTCGCAATGATTTGTACAGCGGATACAAAACAGGCGCCGGCATTCCCATTGAATTGTCCTCACAATTCCACCTGGCGGAAGACGCCATGCGAGCCCTCGGACTCGTCGTTTGGCCGATGGTCGAATTCGAAGCCGATGATGCCATTGCCGCAGGTGCCGCCAAGTTTGCGGACCAGGCCGGCCAAGTGCTTCTCGCATCCCCCGACAAAGACCTGGCTCAATGCGTCGACGGCACACGCATCGTCATGCTCGATCGAAAAAACGAAGTCGTCATGGATGCCGAAGGTGTACGCAAGAAATTCGGAGTACCGCCGGAATCGATTGCTGATTATTTGGCTCTCGTTGGCGATTCCGCTGATGGATATCCAGGTTTGTCTGGGTGGGGCGCCAAGTCTGCCGCAACGGTATTGGCCGCCTATGAAACGATTGAAAAAATTCCTCGCGATGCGTCGCAATGGTCCGTGAAAGTGCGCGGGGCCGAGAAACTCGCGCAAACGTTGACAACGAGCATGAACGATGCCGTGCTTTACAAAAAGCTCGCGACGTTACGCACGGACGTACCCCTGCGCGAAACCTTCGATGACCTCGAATGGCGTGGAGCAAAGCCAGAACTGAAGGGATTTTGTGAAGCGCTGGGAATGCCGGACTTGGTCAAACGCGTGACGCGTTGGCAATCCTGATGCAGCTCAATAACATTGGAACACGCTGCCCCAACCGAACACGTAGAGCGACCCGGAATCACCGAGATTCATGTCGCAAAGCCCCTCGTTGATTTGCATGAGGAAGTCGCCGTCGCCTTCTTCTTCTTGAATCCAGAACGGCTCGCCGAAGACGTGACCGGCTGCATTGAAGATCATCTTCCGCATTTCCTTCGCCGGGCCGTCGTCCCCCGATCGGACAAACACCGCACAAGGCACATCGAGCGGCAAGATCGCAATAGGCCGCGCTTCGGCTTCTTCCTCGTCTTCGTTTGTCGCGTCATCACGCGGAATCGCAGCGATAGCTTCCGCCGAAATGGGTACCCATTCGAGTTCGTCCGAACGATCTCCTGAATTCGGTTCTGGGCAGAAGAACGCGAGGGCTCGAGCGCCACCGTATTTTTGCTGCAATTCGGGGATTTCGTCCAAATCGAGTGTAAACAAATGCGTCAAGGGTTCGCCCGATTTGTCTTTGGGAATCTTGTCTTCTGACAAACCTGGCGCTTTTCCGCCGGAGCGGGCCAATGTTCCGGGCTTGTGATCGTAGCCTTCCTTTTCGACCTGCAAAACGTAGATGCGTTCTTTCGGACCTTCAGCGGCGGCGGCCATGCGGACAAGCGCGTCGCGCGGTGTTTCTTGACGAACTCCCGCTTCTCGCATTGCGGTTTCGATACGCTGATAAGCCACGTGGGAAAGCGCATTCTTGAGTGATTCGAGGAATCGGCCATCACCTTGCGACAAACCAATGTGTTTGCATAACGCCACCATGGCTTTTTCGCCAAGGAGGTCCATGCTTTGCCGAAAGCTGCTTTCGAGCGTTCGGCGTTCGACGATTTTCCGAATTGCCGTATCTAAAACGGCTTCATCTTGAACAAGATGCGCCATTTGCAAAATTCGCTCGGGGTGTTTCGTCGTTTCGAGTTGTTTCAAGAGCAAGGCACTTCGACGTGGCTCGGGAATAGCTGCAAGGATCATTTCGCGCGGTTTGGCGTCGCTCGAACTGTAGTATTGGATGGGTTCCCCGCCTTCCCGCTCAAAATCGAGGTATTTGTCGAATCGTTCCTCGATGGGTCCGGATTGCCCGGCCTTGATCATCGCAAACATGAGCGCTCTGTGTTTGGAGCGACGACCATCACCCGTGGCCTGTTCGTAGGCCCATTCGAGCAGCGGCAATGCGGGAGCGCCTATACCTCCGAGCGTTTCGGCGTTAATGTAGTTTTTCCCAACGTCTTTCGCGAGGACGGCTTTCAAAACGTCGGCATCGAAGTGAGTGGCCAAGATGGCTGCCGCACGCGAATACTGGTAATCTTCCTTCAAAAACTTATCAGCCAACACCATGGCTCGTTCGCGTGGAAATGCCTTGAACCACACAGCGCAGGCCGGCCTGACTCCCTCGTAGGTCGTGTCCAGCAATTCCAGGGAAAGTTCGGCATCGAGTTTTTCCGGGATACTCATTCCCAATTTTCCAGCGCGAAGAATGACGCCCATGAGCAGCATTTCACGCATACTCTGTTCCTCGGTCACCGTCAGAGCGGCATCGAGCAGTGCGTGGGGATCGTCTTCGCGTCGGGGAAGCACGTCCAGAAGCAAGGTAAGGGTTCCTCCCGTATCGAGGCCCGAACGATTCAAGAGTTGAGCTAGCTCTTTGGTTGAAGCCATCAAAAACGCATCGAGCACGTCTTTTGCAGCATGCCACTTTCCTTCGAGCGCAGCTTTGAGAAACGCGGAATTCCATTCTTGTTCCGTACCAAAAAGAAACGCCAGTTTTTTGACCGCCGGCAAATCTGCCAAACGCGGCGTCACCAGCACACCATTTTCGATGACGGGCATTTCGGTGTTGCTCGTTAGGCCGTAATTCATCGCCTGATGTCGAGCGAGTTGTTTCAAGATTGCTGCGGAATCTTCGCTCGAAATGGTTTCTCCAAGGCGTCTTCGCACAAACGCTAGCCCCAAACGAATCGACGCATTCAGGTCAGCTTCACGTGCCCGAACCACGTCGGGAGCACGTCGATACGCTTCAAAAAGCAGTTTGTCAATCGATAACGAATACCCATCCATGAGCATCGAGAACTGGGAGAAGTATTTCTTGGACGAACCGTCAGGCAGCCGTGTGAGCATCTCGATGACGATTTCGGGGGCGGCTGCATCGGGTTCGTCTTCGAGGAAATAGAGCAAGTGCGGATTGGCTTCCGGATGTGCGGCACGACACGCGATGAGGTGCCAAACAAGCGCGCGACGTGATCGCCAGTCGTCGCCGTTGACTTTTAGAATCATATCCGAGATGCGATACGAATCCTTGGCTTTGTCGATTTTTACAGCCAGCGATTGTAATGCCTCTTCGGAAATCCCCGGCCACGGGGGAATCACTACAGGTTCGGGAGCAGCCTTGGCACTTTTCTTGGTCGTCTTGGGGGAAGTTTTGCGTGTCGCCATGATCGATGCCTTCGCATCGCATACGTACGTCAAAAAATCAACCCTTCAAACCAATATCGGTTCGGGAGTTAGAACCTCGTACCCTGTTTTCGTCACCAATACGGTATGTTCGAATTGTGCCGAAAGCGATCCATCTGCAGTGACGACGGTCCATCCGTCTTCGAGCAGTCGAACTTCTGGACCTCCCAAATTGATCATCGGTTCTATTGTAAAAACCATGCCCGCTCGCAAGCGCAAGCCCGATCCGCGTTTGCCCACGTGACTCACGTGCGGAGGTGTGTGCATGGAGCGCCCGATGCCATGTCCACCATATTCACGAACGACCGAGCATCCTTCGCGTCGGGCCAGTTCTTCAATCGCCGCGCCGATATCACCAAGACGTGCGCCATCACGAACTTGAGAGATCCCCGCATCGCGACAACGCCGAGCAACATCGACGACATGCCTCGCTTCAGGCGCAGGTTTGCCTACAAAAACTGTCGCCGAGGTGTCGCCATGATGCCCATCGACTTCGGTCGTGACGTCGATGTTGACGATATCCCCATCTTCCAAGACAACCGCCGGTCTTGGTATTCCGTGACAAACGACGTTGTTCGGACTGACGCACACGGCTGCAGGAAAACCTTGGTATCCGAGTTGACTCGGACGACCTCCGCGCCGCCGCGTATCTTCGCGAACCCAAGCGTCGATACGGTCGGTGCCAATGCCGGAAACCACACGCGCAGCAACCGTGGCCAAGGTGAGCGCGGCGACTTGTCCCGCAAGCCGCAATGACTGGATCGATCGTGGACCGTGAATTTCAACAGACATGGCGGAACACGATGCAAGGGGCGAAACCCGTCGTCCAATACCATTTTGGTATGGTTGCGGGTGGGGCTTGGCAACGCATCCGAGTCATGGTAGCGATGCCGCATGAGCCTTTCGCAGCTCGAGTATTTCGTTGCGGTCGCCGAGGAAGGGAACTTGACGCGCGCGGCAGCCCGGTTGCACATCTCGCAACCGCCGCTCACGCGTCAAATTCGCAATCTCGAACTCGAGCTAGGTGTATCACTGTTCGAACGAACAGCGCGAGGAGTTCGTCTCCTGCCGGCAGGACAAACGATGCTCGAACACGCGAAGGCCATTTTGGCGCAAGTCGATGCGGCGGTGCATGCAGTCGCGTCTCCTCCTGTACGGAAGATGCCGCATGGCTGAAACGGTGTCAGGTCAAACCATGGAGGCACCGACGCCCAACGATCCGCGGATCGGATCGACGTTGGCCGATCGTTATCGCATCGTGGCCCCGCTGGGTGAAGGCGGCATGGGCATGGTGTACCGCGGGGTTCATGAAGCCTTGCGCCGACCTGTCGCGATCAAGTTTTTGCAGCAGAAGATCCACGGCAATCGTGAAATGGTTGCGCGCTTCGAACGCGAAGCCGTGACGGCCGCGAATTTGCGTCATCCAAACATCGCCGATGCGATTGACTACGGAAGTTTGCCCGATGGAACCTTGTACCTCGTCATGGAGTTTGTCGAGGGAATGCCGTTGCGAAATCTCATCACGCCCGGCAAAGGCATGTCGGTCGATCGCGTCTTGCGAATTCTGGAACAAATGGCGTCGGCGCTTGATTTGGCGCATTCGATGGGTATCGTGCATCGAGATTTGAAGCCAGAAAATATTCTGGTTTTCGATCGAGGTCCCGAACGCGACGTCGTCAAAATCATCGATTTCGGTATTGCGCGCATCAACAGTGCAACTTTTGGGTCCACACCGGCTCCGCTCACTCAAGCGGGCGCGATTTTCGGAACTCCGCAATACATGGCGCCCGAGCAAGTCATGGGCCAGCCCGTCGATGCTCGTGCCGATCAATATGCCATGGGCATCATTGCGTTTGAAATGCTTACGGGAACGCAACCATTTACAGGAGACAACTTTGCGGAACTCGTGATGAAGCACGTAGGTGCGCCCGCGCCGTTGTCATCGGAACGCGCGGGGCACGTGCCACCAGCAATGGATGCGGCCATTTCGCGCATGATGGCAAAAATGCCCGATGAACGATTTGGCTCCGTGACCGAAGCATTTCGGGCGATGACGATGGCCGACGCGCCACCACCGCCATCCTTGCCTACCGTATCGCAACGAGCACCAGGCACGGTCGTTTTGCACACAACGGGCATCAACGCCGCGGTTCCGACGAATACGCAGCAAGTCGCATTTGCGGCGACCATTGCTCCCGGCGAACAACCTTTGCCGACCCAAACGCTTCCCTCGGCTACGTTGGACCAGCCATTTCACAAGACAAACCGATTTCGTGTATTGGTCAGCGGTGTTGTCGGCCTTGTTGTGCTGCTCGGTATCATCGGCGTCAGTCGTTGTGTGTCGAGCAGCAATCCGGCAGTGCGTGAAGCCATTGCGCAATGGGAAGATCACAAGTATACGACCGCCGCGTCCGCATTACGCACGGCCATCAAGGCCGACCCGGATGCTGCAAATGATTCGAACTTGGCCCAAGCTCTTGCGTCATCGGTAAACGATCCGACAGCCTGGCGAGAACTCGATTCATTGCTCGAAACGACGGCCCTGGGAAAATCCACGGTCGTTGCAGAAACGATTGCCGAAAAGGCAACGACTGACGAAAAGGAAATACGGGATCCTGCGCTCGATTTGTTGCGTGGGCGGCATGACTTGTTAAACAAGGAAAAACGATCCCGCGTTTCTTTTCGCGATGCCGACAATTGCACGGCGCTGCTCAATGCGCTCGCCGCGCTCGAAGCAGAAAAAACAAGTTCCACGGAAGCTGATACCGAGCGTTATCACAAGGGTGAATGTCGCAAAATGATCCGGCGTGATCATTTGTGCAACATGTGCCTCGGACGAACCACGGGCACCGACAATGGCGAAGAAGACGACGCCATACGCTTCAAAGGCAAGGGAAAGCCCAAAAAGAAATAGATTTTCTCACAACCGCTCCAAACGACATCTTTTGCCCATTGGATAAGAATCGCCGCCATGTCTCAGGCAACGCCGCCTCCTCCCCCTGAAAATCCGATCCAATCGCGCATCGGCACGAAAATCGCCGATCGTTACGCCATTCTCTCGCTTCTTGGCGAAGGTGGCATAGGCGCAGTCTTTTTGGCCGACGACACGGCAACGGGAACGAAAGTCGCCATCAAGCTGCTCAAAGCGGATTCCGTTGACGATCCCGTGGTGATTGCTCGTTTCGATCGCGAAGCGAAAACGATGACCGAACTGAACCACGAAAACATCGTGCGTGCTTTGGCATTCGGGCGTTCTCCCGAAGGCGATTTGTGTTTGGTGCTGGAATACGTACCAGGCGAAACACTGCGTTCGCTGCTCAAACGCGCCAAACCATTTCCCGTCCACGGAACGCTGGACGTTTCGCGACAAGTCGCCTCGGCATTGATGAGGGCGCACGGAATGGGTATCGTGCATCGGGATCTCAAGCCGGAAAACATCATGGTCACGTGGCTGGATCAAGTTCGCACGCATATCAAGATGCTCGATTTTGGTATGGCGCGCATCTTGACGGGCGCGGGCGGTGTGCAATTGACGCGGAAAGGCGCCATTTTCGGCACGCCCGAATACATGCCGCCGGAACAGGCCATGGGGCAACCCGTGGATGCGCGGGCCGATCAATACGCGTTTGGCGTCATGATTTACGAAATGATTGCCGGCGAACGTCCCTTCAAGGCTAAATCTGCGCTAGAAATGGTGCAGTTTCAAATTCGACAAACTCCTCCATCCCTTGACGAAAAAGTCCCCGGAACCCCTCCTGCGGTCGCGGCTGTCGTCGCCAAAATGCTCGCCAAGAAGGCCGACGACCGTTTTCCTGACGTACAATCCGCCTACCAAGCGCTTTACCAAGCGTATTATCCGCAAGCTCCTCGTTGATGCCCCGATACGCTAAATGCAGCGTATCCATTCCGTTGGCCGCCTATGCTGCAAGCTGGTGACAAGGTAAGTCGTTTCGTCATTGATCGTCCGCTCGGCGAAGGAGGTATGGGGGTCGTGTACCTCGCGCGAGACGAAAACCTCGGGCGTCCCGTCGCAATCAAGGTTGTCGCGACAACTGGAGATCCAGAAGCATTTGCGCGGGTTTTGCGCGAAGCGCGCGTCATCGCGGCCCTCGATCATCCCAATGCGGTGATCATTCACGAAACAGGCGAAATCAACGGCGAACCGTACCTCGTCATGGAATTCGTTCCGGGGCAAAACCTCCGCACGTTCGTCGACAAACCAGACATCCCACCAGCCCGTAAAATTCGATGGCTCGTCGATATCGCCCGTGTACTCGCGGCTGCGCATCGGTCCAGTATCGTGCACCGTGATGTAAAACCAGAAAACGTCATGGTTCGTCCTGACGGACGCATCAAGGTGCTGGATTTTGGCATTGCGCGACGTGCGGGAGGTTCTGTCGACGCAGCAGGCGCGACCGCCAAGGCTTTTTTGCCAACCGTAACAGCGGCAGGCGGCTTCGTAGGAACGCCTATGTACATGGCTCCGGAAGTGGTCAAGGGCAAACCGGCCGACGGGCGATCGGATCAATTTTCGTGGGGCGTTTTGGCGTATGAGCTACTCGAGAGCAAACCGCCCTGGGACGCACCAGATGCATTGGCCATGATTGCAACGATCATGTCGGATCCGCCAAGACCGATGCAAAATGACCAAATTCCAGAGGAAGTGCGCGAAGTCGTCATGCGCGCGTTATCGTCCGCGCCGGCAAATCGATACGGCTCGATGGACGATATTGCTGAATTGCTCGAGCCTTTCGCCGAGGAAGAATCCTCGGACGATAAAAAGAAGCGCGAAGCGAAAAACAAGCCAAAGCAAGCAGCCAAGCGCCAGGGGTCAATCACGGGTGGACGGTATTCAACGCAGGATTTGGGGCAAGCCATTGCGTTGGCGCTCGAACGCAAAGCCCAAGCCGACGCGAATGGCGGAAAATACGATTTCGACGATTTGAAAGCGGCCGCTGAAGAAGTTGGCATCGCGGAGGAGGATTTACGGGAAGCATTGGGTTCCTTGCGCCCGGCACTACCTCCACTTCCAGATCCTTGGCTGGCGCAACGGCAACGCTCCAAGCAAAAACTGCAACGGCACGCGGCGATTTGGGCGGCGTTCAGCGTTTTCTGGTTCGTCCTCTCGCGCCTCGTACCAGGAGGGACGAGCGAGATGCTGATTCCAGCGCTCTTTTGGTGGGTGGGTTTGGCCATCCATGCCATTGTGTACTACTTCCCCATTGACCGGACTCCGCAAGAAAAGGAAATCGAAGAGCAAGTCGCAGAATTGCGGCACCGCCGAATCATGGAGAGGTTGGCGGCGAAGCAAGAAAAGAAGGACGGGCGCAAGCTGCGCGTGGCGGACGTTCCGGAAAAACGACGCGTCACAGAAGACGAAATGGAAGCTTTGGCCGAACAAGAAGCCTTGGAAGAAGTCGAATACGAATCGCGAAAACGTCGGCGACGACGATAATCGCGTTTTTACGACGCTGCCAGCACTTCCGCCACCGCCTTCTCCTCGACGACCGGCATTCCATCCCGCAATACGACCATACTTCCCATCGTCGCGGGCACCCGCTCGCCGGGCACGATGATGCTCACCAAATTCAGCGGATCGCAACCGGACAAACGCACCGTTTCTCCGTGCAACGGTTCATTCCGAATTGCGCGCAAAGCCTCGAGCGCTTCGGGCAAAGCAAACTGCTCTCCGACAAACGACGCAATGAGACGCCCACCGCGAATTTCTCCGCGCATTTCCAGCTTGCGATACACGCGGGCGAGGGCCCCCCATGCCGGCGCTCGCGCCTCACGTGCCACGATTTCACGAAACACGACGCCCCATCGACGCAGAAGTTGTCGCGCGAATTTTTCCACGGGATCCACGTCGTCCATGGGTTCGTCCGGATTCATCACGACGGGTGCTCGAAGCAACGACCATCGCCCAGCCGCAAACACGGGAGCGCCCCGGCCAAACCGTTTTGCTTGTTGGCTATTTCTTGCTGGGCCCAAAAGGCCGCGCAATCCAGCAAAGCCATCGCCAGTGATGCGCCCTGCCGACACCAATTCCCACAAAGCTTCTTCCACGTCACGCCGCGCCAAACGTGTTCCGCGAACGATATCGTCAAAAAACGACGCGCCAGCCGTTCCAAGAAGCAAGAGCACTTTGCGCGCCTCGTCCGACAAACCTTCGTCACCGTTGGGCGCGCCTTCGGTTCGCTCGATATTCTCCAGAAGCCACGGCAAATCACGGCGTAAAACCAGCGAAATCGGGGCCACCCGTGTCGGCGCTGCGGCGGCAGAAGCTCGGGGAGCCAATCGTCCCCAAGCGACCTCCCCGGACAAACACAACAAATCGAGCCACGATTCTTCGTAACCTTCAATGCGTGCAGGCAAGATGTCCGATTCCCAAGCTCCGGCGGCGATATCGAAACCTTGCAACTGTTCGATGACGCGCGCCAAACCTGCGGAACCATGCAATCGTTTTCCAGGTAAAACCCCCTGCCACGCCAGCAAGAAACGCATGTAATCCGCAGGCATCACAGGCTCGATCGAACGCCGCAAACCATCCACCGTACGCCGATGAATTCGCGCCAAGAGGCGCCGATCGCACCATTCGATTTCGCCTGGTTCGAGGCCCGGTGTAAATCGCCCGCGCAAAATGGCCCCGTCGAGTTCGATACGGGCAAGGGCAATATCGATGTCGGACAAACCAATCTCCAATTGTTTCGACAATCGCGCCGCCGTCACGGGTCCCAGCGTGGCCAAGTACCCCCGGACGAGCACGGCCAATGCATCTTCTTTCGACGGTGTTGTTGATTCGGCGATTCCGATCAGCGGCGGAGAAAACATCGCTTCTGGCCAGATCACTTCGGCGGCAAAACGTCGCTCAGCCACGACCCATCGAGGCCCCGACAAACTGCCCCCAACCATCCGCGAAGCTCGACGTGCGCGCACCAAGACGTCAAAAAATGCACCATACCCGCGCTCGAGCCCTGCATGTTCTGACAAACCCGTTTGATCCAAGAGGACATCATGAAGTTCGTCCGCATCGCGCACGATGGACTGCGCTTCTTCGATGACGGCCCGAATGGCTTCGGGATCCAAACTGCCCAATCGATCGACGATGTCGGGTGGTAATCCGCGACGAACCGTTACGGCGCGTGCCCGACGTTCTTCGAGCGGGGCATCATCGAGAAACGTATACGGATTGGAATTGAGAATTTCGTGCGAAAAGACGCTGGGTTCGGCAGTTTCTCGCGCCACGATACGAATGTCCCCACGTTTGATGCGACTCAATACGTCGGCCAAACCTTCGCCATCCATGGCTTCGACCAAACAATCGTGCAGCGTCTGATTGACCAGCGGGTGATCGGGGATTTCCAAGACGGCGTCTCGGCCATGATTGTCCTGGCATCCAAGTTGGGCCGGAAAAACTGCTGCTATCAAATCTTCGCTGCGCATGCGAATGAGAGGGGTGGGAATTTTTCTTCCTCGGGCAAACCGCGGAATAGCGAGCGATCGCGTCGCATTCCAACGAAAACGAGTGCCGAACATGGGCGATTGCAATGCAGCCTGTTCGAGTACCGTGCGTAATCCATCCGGATTGAGCATCTCGAAAATGACTTCCAACGGAAAACTGTGTTGCTCTCCGAGGCTTAGCAACACGCCGTCGTCCGTAGCTGCTGCTTGCAATTCGAAGTCAAAACTGCGGCAAAATCGTTTACGAAGCGCCATCCCCCACGCTCGATTGATTCGCCCTCCAAACGGCGCGTGAATCACGAGCTGCATACCGCCAGCTTCGTCGAAAAACCGTTCCGCAATGACGACGTCTTGTGTCGGAACATCGCCGAGCGCATTGCGGGCCGCAGCAATGTATTCGCATAACAAGACGGCTGCGGGTCGATCGAGAGCGCATTCGGATTCGAGCCAACTCGCCGTCGAAAACACGCGCGGACCTTCACCGGGTTGCAATTCGCCAAACAGGCGGTTTGTCACTTCTCGCCGCAAGTCTCCGACTTCTGCCGACAGTTCTCGCGTACGAGCCGGGCCTTCGCCCAGCCAAAAAGGCACCGTCGAAGGCATTCCGGGCGCATCCTCGACCCATACCTTGCTCGATTCCACGCGACGAATACGCCACGACGTCGAGCCGAGCAAAAAGACATCGCCGATCGAGGAATCAATGGCGAAGTCTTCATCGACGGATCCAACCTTCGTTCCGTCCGAAAGTACGACGTCGTAATTTCCGTTGTCGGGAATCGCTCCGCCCGAAGTCAGCGCCAGAAGCCCAGCCCCGCGGCGCGCTTTGAGTCGACGCCCGACTCGATCGTGAAACATGAGAGCTCCGGTTCGTCCACGGCGCGCGGAAAAACCTTCCGTCAACATCTTGACGACCTCGTCGAAGGTCGATCGCCCCATGCGTTCGTAGGGTGCAGCTCGACGCATCACCTCGAAAAGTTTGTCTTCGTCCCACTCGCTGTCGGCACTTGCTGCCACAATCTGTTGCGCGAGGATGTCGAGCGGCGCGTCGCGCATGATCATCCGATCCATCTCGCCTCGACGAACTGCACGAACAATCGCGGCACACTCGACGAGCTGATCCCGTGTGGCCGGATAAAACTTGCCTTTGGGAGTCGCCAGAAGCGCGTGGCCCGATCGTCCAATCCGTTGCACAGCCGTCGCGATCGAACGCGGAGATCCGACAAGACAAACCAAGTCAATCGCGCCGACATCGATCCCGAGTTCGAGCGACGCGGTGGCAACGACGACCTTGAGTTCTCCTGCTTTGAGCCTTTTTTCTGCGGACAATCGACGTAGCCGCGAAAGACTTCCATGATGCGCGGCGACGACATCGTGTCCGAGACGTTCACCAAGGTGGAGTGCAAGCCGTTCGACCATGCGTCTCGTTCCGACAAACACCAGCGTGGATCGATGGGCCCGACAATCATCGGCGAGGCGATCGTAGAGTTCCGCCCATTGCTCGTTCGTACAGACTGCGCCGAGTTCTTCACGTGGAATGTGGATCGAGAGTTCGACGTCACGGCGCGCGCCGGCATCGACGATCTGCGGCAGGGGACGGTTTGCCCCGACGAGCAATCGTGCGGCGAGTTCGATGGGACGCATGGTAGCGGACAAACCTACGCGTTGAGGACGAGGACGCGCGGAACGGACCACGAGTTCTTCGAGACGTTCGATGGAAAGGGCAAGATGAGCGCCACGTTTGTCTGATGAAACAGCGTGGATCTCGTCGACGATGATGGTTCGCACATCGGACAACGCTCGACGACCGGACGCAGATCCAAGCAAAATGAAGAGCGATTCGGGCGTGGTGACCAAGACGTGTGGAGGTTGTTTGAGCAGCAACCGACGTTCTTTGGGTGATGTATCGCCCGTGCGCACGGCCGTGCGTACGCGAGGTGCGTCCCGCCCAAGTGCCCGCGCTAGCTCGGCAATTTCTGCGATGGGCACGTCGAGGTTTTTCTGGACGTCATTCGACAGCGCCTTGAGCGGCGACACGTAGACGACCTCGATCCGATCTTCGAGTCGCCCTTCATCATCAGCCCGGACCAACCGATCCAAGCAGGCGAGAAACGCGGCAAGCGTCTTGCCTGAGCCTGTGGGGGCCGCGATGAGGCAATCTTCACCTCGCGCGATGACGGGCCAGGCGCGCACCTGCACATCCGTTGCGTGGTTGAAGCGGGATGTGAACCAGGATTGGACGAGCGGATGGAGCACGCTGCGAAGGGTAACCTTTCGTCGAGGCAAACGCGATAGACTGCGGAGAAATGAATCAGCAGCCTTTGCCGAGCGAGCAGGACGTCGACCCGGTTACGCCTGGAAAAACCCGACCGTGGAGTGCGTGGACGCGACTTGGATTGCTGGCGGTCTTTATCGCCACCCTGCCATTTGCGTGGGGCGAGACGTCTTCGTGTAATGGCCCATCGCACGAGTACACGGGCTACGACCAGATGACGAGAAGCTCATCGAATGTCATTGCATATGTCATCATCTTCGGAACGCCTGTTTTGCTGGGGTTTGGTCAATATCTGGTTCGTCCGGCCTGGGTGCGTCTTGGATTTGATTTTGCGTCCACTGTCATATCTAGCTTCGGGACATTCTTCTGTTTTCTGTCGATCCTTGGGGGAAACCTTTTCGCGCGAACCTCGAGAGTTTACGTCGCGCCGTGGATCGCGTCGCTTGCGACACTCCTCACGACCGTGGATACATTTGCCGGTTCGATGCACCATTTGAGAACGATTCTCGAGGCGCGGCGCACGCGGAACGCGACCACGGTTCGTCCTCCTGATGCACCTCCGAACGAGTGAAAAATCGTCCAGCACGTTGGATGACTTGTTCACGGATGGTCGATGGGGTGTAAGCTCCGAGCAGCCATCGACGTTGCTCGTTGGCACTTCGGAGAGATCTGCATGGCTCTGTTGCGTGGAAATCTGACGACACGTCTCAACGTGTTCGCGTCGTTGTTGTCGCTGTTTGTCATGGCCTGTGGTGGCTCATCGCCCTCGTCAGCGTATGCCCCACCGCCTCAGCCGTATTATGGCGGGGGCGCGCAAGCGACTGTGCAAAGCGAGAGTGCGGATGCGCCTATGGCTTCGCCTGGTGCAAACATGCCTGCACCAGCGATGGATCGGAGTGAATCGTACAGCGGCAGCGACGAAGGCGATTCTGGCTTCTTTAACGCTGCGCCGAAGATGGCGGCCAGAGCGCCTTCGGCACCTAGCCCAGCGCCGGTAGCGGCGGGAGCGCGAGCGCCGATGGGTGCGCCCCCAGTTGCTCCAGCCAAACCCGCCGCGCCTCCGCCCGCGCAACAGAAACCGGGAACGAAGACGGACGGTCCAAGTGAGCAAGCCCAAGCCAAACCCGTTGCGCCGCTCTTGATTTACACCGGCCACATGGGCATGGAAGTGTCCGAACCGGCCGTCATTCCGACAACGATCGACAAAGTGATCGACTTGGCAGAGTCGTTTGGTGGGTACTTGGCGGCACGAACGGATTCGAGCGTTGTCATTCGTGTTCCTTCGGGGCATTTCCGAGACACGTTGACTGCGCTGGAAAAACTGGGCGAAGTCAAACGTCGCAGCGTGAATGCCGAAGACGTTTCCGAGCAATATCACGACCTCGAAGTACGTCTTGCCAATCTTAAAACCGTCCAAAAGCGGTTGCAGGACTTCTTGGGCAAAGCGGCAAACATCAGTGAAGCTTTGCAAGTCGAGCAAGAGCTCGAACGAGTTGGACAAGAGATTGATCGCATTGAAGGTCGGATGCGTTTCTTGCGTGCACGCGCGACGTTTTCGACGATCACGGTCGATCTTACGGCCAAACCCAAGCAGCAAACCGTGGTTGCTCAGGGTCCCCCCCCGCCACCTCCGCCGCGAACGGCGGACCTTCCGATTGATTGGCTCTCGAGAATTGGTCTCGAGACCTTGCTGACGCTGCGTTGAAGGACGGAGGCAAATTCATGAAAAACGCATTTTCCAGTGTCCTCCTTTGCCTAGCAGCCTCAACGTTCGCGATGGGCTGTGGTCACGGGTTTGGCCTAAAAACCCCCGATGGGTTTGTCGAACTCGAAGATCAAAAAGAATACGAATATCGCTCGACGACAGCTCAAGGGGTCGTGCTTGGCGTTCGTGTCGAGCCGAATCGACCCAAGGGTGGTTTGTCCTTCTGGGCTGACGCTCTTGATTTGAAGTTGCGGGCCATCGGATACACAGCCGTCGAAGCGGCGGACATCAAAACGAAGAGCGGAGCCAAAGGCAAGCAATTGCGATATACCCGTTCGATTTACGAACGGCCGCACATCTATTGGTTCACTGTTTTCGTCACTGACGGCGATGTGTACCTCATCGAAACGGGTGGCGACGAACGTGAATTCACGAAAGTGAAGGACGAACTGACCAAGTCCATCGAGGGATTCGTTCCAGGATGAAAAACGTCGATTCCGAGAGCTAAACATTCCCCCTGCGTCGAGGTTTTATCGTGAACACTCGAGCCTCGGAAGACGCAAATTCGACACCCCCTGCCGCAGACGCCTCAACGCGTACGCCTCTCGCTCGCAAAGTTCTCATTGCAATGGCCATTCGATTGATGGCCGTGACCATTGCCCTCACAGGCTTTGGGTACTTGCATGTGATGCGGGCCATGACGAAACAGTCGATGGACGGCTTCGCGCAATACGTTCATGCGAAAGCTGCTCGGGACAGTG
>JBGAOI010000819.1:0-3677 GCA_044221885.1 Polyangium sp. (in: bacteria) | reverse complement strand
GGCATGAATCTGGGCCAACATGTCCGAACCAGACACGTCGCCATCAATGCAACTGTAGTAAATGTCAGGAGATTCGAATCGGTGTCGGTGTTTACCGAAGAAAAGCCACTCTGTTCCAGGTGCTTCGTAGATCACGTACCCAGCCTACCATGAAAAAAATGCTGTCCAAGGCGAAATTTGCCTACTTCTTTTTCTTGGGATCCGGTTTTGCAGGTTCCATTTTGCGGAACGGTCGCAGGGCCAATTTACGTTGATGCGTTTTCGCGACGGTTCCGTCGGGCGCGCGACCATGGACGTAGTCTTTCTGCCACTCCATTTCATGCGCGTCGGTGCCTTCAACGGGTAAGTCTTGAATGAATCGGGTCCGGCTTTCGCGCCAAGCTTGGTATCCTTTTGCAGTTGCCGGGTCGTCATACAATCCGCGAATCGTCGGCGCGAATTGCTCGAGGTCGCCGCGATGCATGGGAATGAGCATCGCAATGGGATCGCCTTTTTGGAAGGTGACGGGCGTGTTGGGTCGCGTGAATTGCCAATTCATCGTAAACGTCGCAAAAGCCCAATCCGTTTCGATGATTCCATCGAGCGGGCAAATGGCATCTTTCGGCATATTCGTTGGACCTCGAACCATCAGGTTCCAATTCGGCGGCGTCCGAAACAAGTACGGAATCGTGAAGGTGAGAATGCCGTAGCCGAAATGGGTCGCCGCCAGGTAAGGCTCGGGACCGTCGAGGTGTTCGATGTCGATGCTGCCGATTTCATTCGATCCGTTCCATGTCGCCCGAACGGTGTGCGGAGACAGGACAAACCAACCTGCTTGATTGGCGATGAGCAGCGGCAAGCAGCGATTGGCAAACCCGTCGCGTGTTTTCGTCATCCATTCACGCTGGATGGGGGCGGGCGCGAGTTCGGGTGGAGTTCCAACGCTTGTGTGGTAGGCGATAAAGGGAAATGTCTTGACCATCGGACCGGGGGCCTTGTACTCCAAGTTCGTCCTCGCGTGTTGCAAATTTTTGAGGGACGAGTGTCAACGCCTCGTTCCACGGACCTGGAGACGTCGATCATGAGCAAAAGCACTGGAATTTCGATGGACACGCTGATCGAAGGGCTCGAAGCGAAGTATCCGAACGCTCGGTACGAGCTGGATTGGACAACGCCGCTCGAGTTGCTCGTGGCGACCATTCTTGCTGCACAATGCACGGACGTACGAGTCAACAAGGTCACGAAAACGCTGTTTCCCAAGTACCCAACGGCGAAAGCGTACGTCGAGGCAAACGTGGAAGAACTCGAGGAGATCCTCAAGCCCACCGGTACCTACAAGCAAAAAGCGAAGTCGATTCAAGAGACGTGCAAGATGCTCGTGGACAAACACGGCGGCGAAGTGCCGAACACGATGGAGGAGCTGACGAAGCTGCGGGGTGTGGCGCGAAAAACGGCGAACGTGGTGCTGAACAACGCGTGGGACATTCCGTCGGGCATCATTGTGGACACACACGTCGCGCGCGTGAGTCAACGGATGGGCCTGACCACCAACGACAAACCCGACGTGATCGAAGGGGACTTGATGAAGATGGTGCCGAAAAACAAGTGGACGAAGTTTGGTCCGGCAATGGTGCTCTTGGGGCGCTACATTTGCACGGCAAAGGTCGCGCATTGCGAGGATTGTCCGTTTGCGGGGTCGTGTCCGAAGGTGGGGATTTGAGAGGGTAACCGACGGGGGCAAACACCTGGGTGCGAGACGGTTCATATCAGCAGAAGCTGCTCGAACATGAAATAGCCATTCTCCACTTGCAAGCAAAGGCGCCGCAGAACATATCGTTGTTGACTTGCAACATGCACTCGGTGGAGCCATGAAACCCAGAAACCACTTCCCCTCATTGCTCGTTCTCTGGGGAATTACGCTCCTTTGCCTCGCCGCCCTCGATTGGGCCGGATATCAATCCTTCCTCCTATCGTTTTGGTGGAGGTAATCCGTGGACATCTACGCGAGTGTCCGCGACCTCGACTGGGACAACCCGCTCATTGTGACAATGGCGCGCTTGTTCGTCGTCGCAATGATCCTGGCAACGATTGGCTCGATCCTCGCGTTGACAGGACGAACGGGGCGCCAGCATCGCGCGCTCCTGGTATTTGCCGGTCTCTCGACGCTCGTCTTGATCACAGGGTTTGGCCTAGCCATACACGTCGTAAACAAAGCTCGACAAGCATATCTCGATTCTTACCTCGTGGACGAAGGACCGCTTTGGTATGAATCCATCAATACCATCGAACCCGTTTTATCCGCCGTTGGTTGGGCCTTGGGCGGATTTTCCCTGCTCGGTGCTTCGACGCTCGGTACGCTCATTCGACGTGCACCCGAAATTCGCGGGCAAATGCCCATTGGATTGTTTGTCGCGTGTTTTTTGCTTTTTTCCATGACGGCGTTGGGAATCGGACTGCGTTTGTCCCACATCGGCAATGCCCCACCTATTTCGTCATTTGTCGATCCCGAAGTTCATTGGGCCCTTGAACATGGCGATCATGCGTTGATGATTGCGCGTGTCTGCGTCCTGGCCATTGCAATCGTCGCCACAGTGGTCATTTCGGTACAGGCATTTCGAGGTCGAAACAGCACCCGCGAATCTGTAAGCTTGCCTCTGTGGATGTTTGGAATTCTCATTGCAGCCGTCGGCGCGCACACATGGCTCCGCACCCGCCCTTTGGCGTTCGATGCTCGGGAACCTTTGTCTGTTCCACAGCACAGCCCATTTTCATTGTGTCCAAAAATGTCGATCGACCCTGCGAAATTGCCCCTTGCATCCCCGAACGAAACGCCCTGCGTCGATTACGATTTGCATAACTACCGCTTTGGCGTGGTCGAACTCGGCGCGACCGGCGCAAGTTCCAAAGGCGAAGTCGCGACAACCCCGGATGAACTCGGACGACTTATCAACAAACAGCTCGATGCTGATCCGACGTTTCATAACGGACACTTGCTTCTCGCTGCGGATGCCGCCATGCCAGAAGCTGAACGATTACGATGGCTTGCGTCCATTCCCCGGCGCGTATGGACGACACGCTTGATGGGTTATGGCACCCCCGCACAACGCCCCACACATTCCGCAGGCGTGATCCTACGCCGACCGCGTTGTGCTTGTCGGCCGGTGGAACCATTCGAGCTTTTCGGTCGACCATTCGACGCACCAGCGTCGTTAGAAACCCAACCAAGTCCGAAGAAAACACCATAAATTCAACCACATACTATCCTGGCCGTCTTTCCTCCTCCATTCTTTTGGCCCCTCTCCAACATCCGACTAACATGCGCCGCGATGCGTGCGTCGAGCGTCTTCGTTGTTCTGTCATTGGCCTCCTTCGGCTGCCAAAAAAGCGAATCCAAACCTCGCGAAGAACCCCCGCGAGCCGCCGATTCCGTTGGCGCTTCCACGGCCGCAGCAGCGGCGCCCTCTGCCGCAATCGCCCAAGCGCCGAGTGCTCCTGCTGGACCTTGCGCCAACATTGCCGAAGGCACGTCAGCGTGCGACGGAAACAAGGTCATTCGCTGCAAATCGGCGGGACAAACTCCGGACGTCGTCAGCACATGCCTCTCGATTGAACGTTGCGAAGCGGGCGCCTGCGCTCCGGCTTGTCCCGAAGGCGAAGTCTACGTGCCAGCAACGGGACCTGAAGGTTATAAGCTGGGC
>JBGAOI010000818.1:0-3679 GCA_044221885.1 Polyangium sp. (in: bacteria) | reverse complement strand
CGCTTCGTAAAGCAAGATGCCGTCGTTGTTCAAGTTTGTCCCGATGCACGCAGCGAGGCGCGAAGATTCGGGAGAAACTTTCATTTTTTCCAGGGCCTTCAGGGTAATTGGCACGGTTGCCAAACTGCTGTTCGTCGACAAACCCGTCAAGATCGCATCGGCCCCATGTCTCAAATATACGCGTGGAGGTTTCTTTCCGACAAACCAAGCGACGAGCGGATAGTACCCCAGCGCATGAATGGCCATGGCCACGAGAATCGTGACGAGGTAGATCCAAATCGATTGGAATACGGCCAAACCGGCTTTTCCAACGACATCGGCGACCACGCCCAACACGGCAAACGGGACCGTTTGCACGACGAGTTCCAAGGCTTCCACGAGCACCGCATAAATGCTTTCGATGCTTCGCGACAGTGGTCCGACGTCTGCACCTTCGCCTGCTTCTGCGCGCCGACGCGCCTTACGCAAGGCTGAGCCAAGAAGCAAGCCTAAAAGAACGATGGTGATGACGCTGTTTTCGGAAAAGGGATCGACGAGGCTTTTCGGGACGTACCCCGAAAGATTGTCAACCAAGCCGAGACTGGCTTTTTTGGAGGCCGAAATTAATTCGTTCGCCGAAGCGTCGGTTTTGGTGGCATTGGAAATCGTGGCCAAGATCGCGGCGAAATGGCGTCCTGGCTGGAAGGAATTCATGATGGCCAAACCAATCATGAGCGCGACGCTTGCATTGAACAAACAAATAAAAATGAGCCGAACTCCCTTTTTCCAAGAGATATCGGTTTTGACAAATGCGTCGAGAATGGCGAAAAAAACGAGCGGTACGGCTAGCGCCTTCAGAAGTTTGATGACCAGCATTCCAAGCCGGCCAAGGTCCGAGGTATGGACGCCGAAGACGATGGGTTGTGAACCAAAAACAACACCCAAAATGATGCCCACCAGAACACCACCCAAAACTCGCACATAAAGCGGAATGGTTCGTGCAGGGAGTTGGTTTTTGCGATCCTCGGCGGCCGTCATGATGACAAGTGATCCATCGGATTCGGCGGCCCGTCAATTATCGTCGCCGCGGGGGGCGTTTTGCACTAGCATTCAGGGACCTTGGACTTGGTTCGACGTGCGACGACATTGGGCCGTGGGCCGGAAGGTGTGCGGAGATGAGTTCGGACAGTTCGCGAGATGTGATGGTTCGTTCGGGTGAACCAATCAAGAAAAATGACGACGGCTCGGGGCTCGAGGATGCCGTTCGAAGAGACGTGGCGGCGCGTGTCGCATTGCCACCGACGATTGGCGCGGCAAACCAAGGTTCGTCTTCACAAACTGGAGGGCCAAAGTCGGGGCGTCTTCAGGTGGCGCGATTGCCCGTGGTCGAAAAGGATGTTTATCAGATCGACGGCGAAGTGGCTCGAGGCGGTATTGGGCGCGTTCTTGCCGCTCGTGATGAACGCCTCGATCGTCATGTGGCGGTCAAAGTCTTGCTCGAAGAAAGCGGCGACTACGAAGACCGATTCGTTCGCGAAGCGCTCGTGACGGCGCGTCTCCAACATCCGGCGATCGTGCCCGTGTACGAAGCTGGCCGTTGGCCCACCGGCGAGCCGTTTTACGCAATGAAACTCGTTTCGGGCAAACCATTGCTCGAAATCATCGAAGAATGTCGCACCCTCGATGAACGATTGCCTCTCCTTACGCGGGTGCTCGCGGTTGCCGATGCGATGGCGTATGCGCACGAGCGGCACATCATTCACCGGGACCTCAAGCCGGCCAATATTTTGGTGGGGGCGCATGGTGAAACCGTGCTCATCGATTGGGGTTTGGCGAAGGACCTGCGCGAAAGCAATACGTCGAGTTCCAATGACGTTGGCGTGGATTTGGGGGCGTTGGCCCATGAAAACAATGCGCTCACCATGATGGGAAGCGTCATGGGCACGCCTTCATACATGCCGCCGGAACAAGCCGCGGGGGATTCGGTGGACGAACGAGCGGACGTGTATGCGTTGGGAGCGATCTTGTATCATGTTTTATCGGGCAAACAGCCTTATGCTGGATACGACGGATTGCAAACGATCATGCGTGTCCTTGAAGAACCCCCACAAGCGCTCGAAGCATTGCAAGGGGGAATTCCGCGCGATTTGCTGACGATCATCGAAAAGGCAATGCATCGGGAGCGGGAGCTCCGTTATCCCACCGCGAAAGAATTTGCCGAAGACTTGAGGCGATTTCTTGCTGGGCAATTGGTGGGCGCACATCATTATTCATCACGCGAACGGGTGATTCGGTTTGTCCGCAAATATCGAGCGGCTTTTGCCGTTGCTTGCGTCGCGGTCGTACTGCTGGCGTTGAATGGGTCCCTGTTCGTGTCGCGTATCGTGAAGGAACGGGATCGCGCGGAGAACGAGCGTCATCATGCGGAAGTGGCGCGCCAACAATCCATTGCTGCGGAAGAGCACGCTACGGCGCGGGCCGATGAATTGACGCTGGTCGAGGCGCGAGCGGCTGTGGAACGTGATCCCAATGCCGCTCTCGCCTGGCTGAAAGCGTTGTCTCCAGCATTTCGTAAATGGAGTGCTGCGCGAATCATTGCTGCCGATGCTTGGTCGCGCGGCACATCGACGACGTATCGAATCCACCGCGAGATGATCAATGGTGTCATTACAACAGAGGATGAAAAATTCCTGCTTTCGGCGAGCGACGATCATATGGCGCGTATCGTCAATCTCGAGAATGGTTCGTCTCGTACGCTCGACGGTCATACCGACGAAGTATGGAGCATTGGTCTTTCTTCGGATGGAAATCGAGTCGTTACGGCCAGTAAAGATCGGTCCATACGTCTTTGGGATTTCGCAACGGGCAAATTGCTCCGTACGATGGAAGGGCATACGGCGGGGATTGTGTATGCACGATTTGCCCATCAAGACAAGGTCGTGTTTTCCCAGAGCGACGATTGCACGTTGCGCATGTGGGATGTCGAAGCTGGAACGTCGCGTATTCTCGCTTCGGGTAAATGGGTGGCACTAAAATCGGTTCTTGGCCCGGACGAACGACACTTTTTGACGGCCGGTCAGGATGGGACCGTGTGGCTCGTCGATTTGGACAATCCCGAGCCCAAACGAATCTCTGCGTTGAGTGTTAATTGGCATGTCGTGCAGGTGGGCGGGAAATACCCAATGATTTTTTCGGCCGATGGTCGTCGTGCGCTTGCTGGGGGCGTCGATGGGATCGTGCGAGAATGGGATTTCCAAGCAGAAAAATTACATGTTTACGAAGGACAAACGGATGCCATTACGCGCGTTGCATATTCGCCCAATGGCCGGCTCATCGTGGCGGCATCGGCGGATGGGTCATTGCGTGTTTGGGACAGGATTTCGGGGACGTCGCGTTTGTTGCCAGCGCAGGAAGCGAACGTGAGTGTACTTGCATTTTCTCCCGACGGCACCATGCTGGCGGCAGCGGGATATGACCGAGCTGCGCGAATCATTGATTTATCGAACGGGAGTCGACGCCGATTCGTGGGTATGCAGGATACTGTCAGCGATGCTCGTTTCTCAAAGGACGGAACGCGTCTCATCATTGCCAGCGGCGAAGGTGCAGTGCGCGTTTTTCAACTTCGTCAAGAATCCGGACGATTGCTGGCAAAACATTCCGGACCTGCGTTATCGGTCGACGTATCGCCTCGGGGCGATTC
>JBGAOI010000817.1:0-3686 GCA_044221885.1 Polyangium sp. (in: bacteria) | reverse complement strand
AGTTCAAGGCTGTTGCTTCGGTGAAGATGACGCCGCAAGTCGCATTCAACATTGCCGAATGCGAAGAAAAACTCGGCAAGCTCGTTTCCGCATTGGGTAACTATCGTCTCGCTCAAAGCGCGGCCGCTGGTGACCGCAAAGCGAAGGACGTCGCTGCGAATTCGGGGCCCCGCATCGTCGCGCTTGAAGAGCGCATTCCGAAATTCACGATCACGCGTGGAAAAGGCGCGGAAGCCGCAACGGTCGAACTCGATGGAAATGAACTTGGTGCAGCTCAGGTTGGCAGCGAAATGCCGATTGATCCGGGCCCGCACACAATCATCGGGCGTGTTGGGCAGCGTGAAGTTTTCAACGAGACGATCACGATCGGCGAAAAAGAGAAGAAGTCGCTCGAGGTGATTGCGAAAAAGAGCGATCCGATAAATGTACCGCCACCTCCGCCACCTCCACCGCCGCCACCGCCGCCACCGCCGCCACCGCCGCCACCGCCTGGACCGAATGTTGGAGGTATCGTCCTGACGACGTTGGGCGTCGTGTTTATCGGTGGCGGTGCGGGTTTGTTTTTCGGTCCGCGACAAACCACCATCGACGAACTCGACAAGAAATGTGGTGGTGACTTGACATGTCCGCCGTCGGCAAAAGCCACTGCGGATCAAGGGCGTCTTTACACGGGCATCGCCGAAGGCGCGGCTGGTGTTGGCGTAGCGAGTTTGGTGACAGGCGTGATTCTCTTGGCAACGAGCGGCTCGAAAAAGCCAGCTCCCGAGAAAACGGCGAGTTCGGTCAACTTCATTGGAGCAGCACCGGGTGCGTCACTCGGTGGGGTCAGTGTCGTAGGGAAGTTCTAATGCACAATCGAACGAAGCTTATCTTGCGCAGTTTGGCGCTTGGAACCGTTGGCGCTTTGACCCTGCCGCTGGCTTGCATCTATCCCGAATACACATTCAACGAGCCTGAACCAACGGTGAGTTCGAGTTCGAGTTCGAGCGGCGCGCCTGGCGTGGAAGATTGTCAGAACGGCAAGGACGACGATGGGGACGGGCAGGCGGATTGCGGCGATGACGAGTGCACGGCGATTTATACCTGCGTGCCCGAGCCGCCTCTGGGATGGGACGGCTACGTGTCGTTGTTTGACGGCGTCGAAGCGGACAAACCTACTGCGTGTCCCACTACATTTCCCACCGTTTTCAACGGTCATCGCAATTTGATGACGCCTCCACACACGTGTTCTGCATGTTCGTGTGGCGATCCAACAGGACAAACCTGTGATTTGCCCGATTCGCTCACGGTGTCCGATAAGAATTGCGGGTTTGTCGGAACGACGAATCCGTTGCCTGTACCGCCTGATTGGACCGGTGCGTGTCACGGCCCTGCAGGTCTTCAAGGCGGGCAAATGTGTGCCGGTGGAGCATGCAACTCGTCGGTTTCAATGGGCAAACCCGTCGTCACGGGTGGAAATTGTCCCGCTCAAGGCGGTGTGAGCGACAAACAACCCGAGCAATGGGAATCCTTTGGACTTGGTTGCTCGGGTGCTCTCAAAGGTGGCGGCTGCGGTTCGGGTAGCGTTTGTCAGCCCAAATCTGCGGCTCCGTTCAAGACTGGGCTCTGCATCTACAAGGCTGGCGACAACGCTTGTCCTGTCGGCGAATTTTCGCAGCAATTCGTCTACTACGAGAAGGCGGATGACACGCGGGGCTGCTCAGCGTGCGACTGTGATGCGCCCACGGGCTCGACGTGTGACGCGACGATCAAAGTTTTCAGCAACGTCGCGGTCAACATGTGCACGACCGAGATTGCTTCGTTCGCTGCAGGAAGCTGCGCGAACTTGACCAACAATCCCGCCGTTTTCGGACGTAGCGCGATCGTTACACCGCCGACCGGTGGCACGTGCACCGTCAAAGCTGGCGGTGGTCAAGTGACAGGTGCGCTCACGCCGGTCAATCCGACGACGTTCTGCTGCGTTCCCTGAAGTGGTGAATCTTCGATGGCATGCGGTTTGGACAAACCGCATGCCATGTACGTTCTCGAAAAACTATTTCTTGGGCGCGGGCGGGGGAGGTGCCGTTTTCGGGGCCGGTGGAGGTGTCGTTGCTCCGGTCTTGGGCGCAGGTGTCGCCGGGCCCGGTTGCGGTTTGCCCGCTGCAGGCCCTCCGTCTCCACCCACGTTGTACATCTGAATGGCCCGATCGGTGATTTCGAGGTCGGCGCGCATGTACGGAACGGCCGCCTTTTCAAGCACCATCTCGTAACCGTCTTGCGCGGCAATACGTCGAACGATGCCCAGCACGCGCTGCTGAATCGGCAACATCACTTCGCTTTGTTGACGTTGCATCTCGCGTTGCGACTCCATCTGCATCGTTTGGATTTCCACAACGCGTTGCTGAAGATCCGCTTCGACTTGGGCGCGTTTGTCATTCGACATCTTCGCCTTGTCCTTCTCGTACGCGTCGCGCTTCGTCATGAATTCGCGTTGCTTCGCTTCGAGATCGCCTTGAAGTTTGGCTTGGACTTTCTTGAGGTTCGCTTGTGCCCGAAGTCCGTCTTCTGTCTCGAAAATCGCGCGAGCCAAGTCGATGACGGCAATCTTCGCTTCGCCAGCGTGGGCTTCCGGTTGCGCTGCGAAAAACCCTCCGGTCATCGCGGCAAAGGCAATGGCGATGGCGGACAAACGCGATCGCGAGAGCCAAGAAGTCTGTCGAGTGGAATGGACGAGTGCGGACTTTTCAGCGTGCATCACGCACGGGCGTAGCCTCTCGTTCGGGCCGGCGCAAGATTTTATGCGGGGTCTTGTGGGAAGTATCGACCGAGCCGGTGATAGGCGAGCTCGGCAATGCGATAAACTTCTTCATTTCGCCGGACGAACGCATCGCGATGATGCGGATATCGAACGGACATCACGCGTTCGGTAAGCGCGGTAAACGCGGCATCGAGGACGACGTTGGCTTCGTGCTCTTCGCCGTTGGCCAAGAGCGCTTCGATGAGGGTCAAGCGGATCAGTTCTTCCCACTCTTCGACCGGCGCTGCGGCAAGTCGCGCATTGGCGTCGCGTGCAGCTTCGACCGCAGCAGGTATGGCGCGCCGGGCAAACTGCACCCGCGAGAGCGCAAAAATGGCCAGAATTTGCAAAGCCGGTTGCGAACGCGTTTCTTCGACGGCCCAACGCGCAAGGTTCAAGGCCGTTGCGAGATCGCCCGGTGCGCCGCGCCAAATCAAGAAAATGATCTCGTAAATGCGAGCGTTGATGCGCAATCGAGCGGCGTTTGTCTCGTCCGCGATGCGCGCCGCTTGCCGTTGATGATCGATACCCAAATCGAGATTACCGAGGCGCGCGTAACTCATCCCGAGGTTGTGCAGGGCAAACGCTTCCAAGATGCGCATGCGCCGTTCTCGTGCGTCGAACAGAGCTCGCTCGAGCATCGCTTGCGCTTCCTCGAACATGCCGAGATGGTTCAGAGATGAACCAACATTGAGGCGACCCCGCGTGGCAAACGTCACGTCGCCGATGCTCTCCGCGGCTTGGATCAGTGAGCCGCCAGTGACGAGAACTTCGGAAGGATCGTTCATGTGCGCAACTGCAAACAGGCGCGCATCGAGCGCACGCATGAGCGCATCCACAGCGCCCGATGCTTGTGCCGTGACGACTGCTTCGTTCGCGACACGCAGCGCTTCGGCTTGTTGCAGGCAGT
>JBGAOI010000816.1:0-3685 GCA_044221885.1 Polyangium sp. (in: bacteria) | reverse complement strand
TGCGACGAACCCGATTGCCGAAGCTCCGCCTGTCAACGGAATTTTGCAATTTTTCACGGGCCCCAACGATTCGCTCATGGAGCGATTGCAAGCCGCCGCGCCCGAAGCGAATTTCGTCAAGGCATTTTCGTGCGTGGGGAATGCCCACATGTTTCGGCCGAATTTCCCAGGTGGTCCCCCCACGATGTTCATTTGCGGCAATAACGCCGACGCCAAGGCGGAAGTGAATGCCATCTTGAAAGACTTCGGTTGGGATAGCGAAGATGTCGGCAAGGTCGAAGGCGCCCGCGCCATCGAGCCCTTGTGTCAATTGTGGTGCGCCCGCGGATTTATCCACAACAAGTGGACCCACGCGTTCAAGCGCATCGACCTCTGATTTTCCGCACCCCTCGATTCTTTTCCCCGTCAGCCTGATCCATGATAACGTCGCGTTTATGTTGAATCGCGCGGCGTGGGCACTTCTTTTCGTCGTTCTTTCTTCCGCAAGCTGTTCGTCGAGCACCAACCAAAACGGTTCGACGAGCTCCAGCGCTGGAGGTGCGGCCGGTTCTGGTGGAGCCGGAGGCGCTCCGCCCGTGACCTCGCCCGTATGCGATGCCTTGGGTTTGCCCACTCGGCCATTCTCCGATGGCGCTACCGGCATGTATCGACGCGACATGGCTGCGGATTTTTCATTGAGCCTCATAAATGAAGAGCCTTGGCAATTCAAGGCGCAATGGAGCGGTTGCGAAAATTATCTTTTCCTTCCAGACTCACTTGCTGTTTCAGCGCTCGATTCGACGAGCATTTGGGAGAAGGATCTCAGTGCGCTTTTGAAGCGTTCGCCGCCGAATACGCATTACTTTTTTGTTTCGCGCGCCCAATCCGATGATGCGGCCAAAACGGCGCTCGATGCGATGCGGGCGCGAATCGATGCGGCATTGGCCGCACCTGTCGGGTTTGACCCCGAGGTTTGGCGCACTCGCTTGCATGTGGTTTCGACCCGAGCTGCCATGATCGAGGGGTGGGTCAAGGATGTTTTGGCTGGCCACGGACGAGGCGGATTTGCGATTGACCGTCAACAAAAAATTCGCGGATTGGGTTCGTTTGCCGATGTTGCGCGCTTCGATGCGGTGCTCGAACAAGCCAAACAATGGCCGTGGAAGGCGAATCTCGCGTATGCCGCGTACGAAGCAAAGTTTTTGAATTTCGATGCTGAACAACAAATTCGTCTCGATGCCGACGGCGCGACGGTCGTTTCCCTGTGGAATGGCGAAACGTTGGAAGAGTTTGCCGAGACAGACGTGATGTTGCCTTCGGCTGCGGACATGGCGAAATTCGATACGCTCGAGATTGACGTCGAGCAGGGATGTCCGGATCCGAAGGCGGCGGAATTCGGTAATTGCGGCGCTTGGGATTATTTGGCGTCGCTGGGTGTGCGTAATGACGCGATGGAAAACGTAGAAATCGCGCGGTTCATCACGAGCTACCATCGCGAGTCCCATTGGGTCGTCGACGTTTCTCCAATGCTCGTTTTGCTGCAAAAAGGTGGAATGCAGCATTTTCGCTGGGACTTTGCGCCATCGTGGAACAAACAGCCCACGGCGACCAAGTTGTCGCTCCGTTTGTCGAACCAAAACAAAGGGTTGCGTCCTGTCCGCGCCACGCATTTGTGGTCCGGCGGCGACTTCAATACGATGTACAATCCCGCGCGCCCGCCAAAGACGGTTCCGATTGCAGCATCTACGAAAAAGACCGAAGTCTGGGCATTGATCACCGGACATGGAGCTGCGATGTCGCAATGCGCTGAATTCTGCAATCATCGCCACGAGTTCTCCGTCAACGGTCAGGTTTTTTTGAAAGAACACAAGGAAGCCGGAAGCAGTGACAAATGCATCCCGGAAGCGGAAAAAGGAATGATTCCGAACCAAGGCGGAACGTGGTGGTTTGGTCGAGGCGGCTGGTGTCCAGGGCAAAAAGTGCATCCTTGGATCGCGGATGTAACGACCAACGTCATGCCGGGCATGGACGCTACGATATCGTATCGAGGTTTGTTTGGTGCGAACGATCCTCCTGACGATTCGGGCAACATCGTCATGACTTCGTACTTGGTTGAATACGAGTGACGGGGATGCGTATCGATCGCAAACTCGGGCCCAACCGCACCGCTGCGTAATTTGCGTGTTCTGAGGGCCTAAACGCAGGTTTTGCAGGACCATACGCGCAGCAATTGCAGCTTTTCATGAAAAACGAGGGCTTTGCGCAAACGGCATGCGCATTGCCTGTCGAGGGGTATGCGCCCAACTTCCGTTCTGACCCGCCGCGCCTCGACTTTGGCCTTTTCCGACCATCCGTTGCTCGCAATTTGGGAACTCACGCAAGCGTGCGACTTGGCTTGTGTCCATTGCCGAGCCAGCGCAACTTGTGCGCGTGACGATGCGGAACTAACGACGGACGAAGGCAGAGCGCTCATCGATCAGATCGCGAACATGGGCACGCCGCTCTTGGTGTTTACGGGAGGTGACCCTGCCAAACGGTCCGATCTCGTCGATTTGATTGCTCACGCGAAACAACGCAATCTTACGCCTGCGGTAACGCCTTCAGGTACGCCGCTCATGACGCGTGACTTGCTGAGGCAATGGAAAGACGCGGGATTGGCGCGCATTGCTGTGTCGGTCGACGGCGCTGATGAAGCAACACACGATCGTTTTCGCGGCGTGGTGGGAAGTTTCGCGCATTCGTTGCGTATTTTGCAAGACGCGCGGGATTTGGGGCTCGAACGGCAAGTCAATACGACCCTCGGCCCGCACAATCGCCATTCGCTGCGGGAAATGGCTGCGATGGTTGCAGACATTGGTGCAGTCCTGTGGAGCGTGTTTGTCGTGGTACCGACCGGTCGAGCGAGCCTCGATTTGCTGCTGGATGCGCGGACGTTGGAACAAGATCTGACCACGCTCGCGGCGTTGCTGGAGGAAGTGCCATTCGACATAAAAACCACGGCTGCGCCGCATTTTCGACGTATTCTCATGGAGCGCAAAGAACGCGATGCCGTGGGGCTTTTGCGTGACGTCGACCAAAACGGCAATGTCATGGGTATGCGAGGCATCAACGACGGGGTGGGACTCGTGTTCATCTCGCACCGCGGAGACATCTTTCCCAGCGGCTTTTTGCCCGTGAAACAAGGTAATGTTCGTCAGGACGATCTGGGGGATGTATATCGAGCGGGGCCATTGTTTCGCGCGGCACGGGATGCTGACGCGCTCGAGGGCAAGTGTGGGGTTTGTCCGTTCAAAATTGTGTGTGGTGGCGCGCGGTCGCGGGCATACGCATTGCGTGGGAGCATTCACGCGTCGGATCCGTTATGCGCATACACGCCGAAGCGCTGGCTCGAGGCCGAAGCGTCGTAGAAGGAGAGGATGTTATGAATACGCAGGCGATTGTGCAAGGCCATGGTTCCGTGGGGAGCGCAAATCCCTTGGCGTCAGCGGCGATGCAGCCGAAACGCGGGTTGTTGCCGATGTTTGGAGAACCTGCCGCGTCTGAGGCGCCTCCTGTGCATCCTGCGTTGGCGAAAGGGTTTCGGCCATTTTTCCTGCTCGCGGGGGCATTTGCGGTGACCATTCTGCCTTTGTGGCTGGCTGTGTTGCTTGGGTGGGTGTCGCTTGGAGGATATTTGGATCCGACGACGTGGCATGCGCACGAAGTG
>JBGAOI010000815.1:0-3691 GCA_044221885.1 Polyangium sp. (in: bacteria) | reverse complement strand
GTTTGGCGCGAAATACCTATGCACCGGTTGCCCGCCGAGTCGCGACGTGGCGCGTTGGAGCATTTCGAAGACGATTCGCAAATGAAAACTCGACCCGAACGCGGCAATCGCATGAGGTGGCATGCGTCGTGCCCATTCGCCAAGTTGTTCACGCGCTGCGACATGAAAAGCGACATCCTCGGACAAATCGAGCAGGATGAGGAAGTAGGGTCGTAATTCCGCCCATGCTTCAATCCGCGTCACGGTTGCATCGGTAAAGTTGCTATGCCCTCTCACGAGCACAAGATCCGGCGGCTCGATGGTAATTTGATGGTCCACGCGGAGGTCGCTAGGCAGTGCGGCAGGCTCTGAGATTGTGAATTCCGAGTGCTTTCTGCGTGTAGTGAGGGCAGGGGGGAAACTGCTCGCTCTCACGCTGTGGTCAGATTTTAGACTAGGCGTCGTCCACAGGGCGAGCACATCGCGAGCGAGTTGTTCAGGATCTTCTGGCTTCTGCAAGGCATGGTCGGCGCCGAAGCGCTGTGCGAGCAGTTGCAAAGTTTCAAAACGCATGTCGCTGCAAAGAATGATCCGGACACGGCGCATCTGATGCGAGTTGCCAAGCATTCTCAGCAGACTTGGCCCGTTGATTTGCGGCATGTTTACATCGAGCAGCACTGCGTCGTAGGTGTTGCGCTGCATGGCTTCCAGGGCTCCGCGTGGCCCGCGGTGAAAATGTGCAACGAAGCCGTTTTTTTCGAGCACCCTTACGGCACGTCGGCCAAATCGCTCATCATCATCGACAATGAGTACCCTTTTTTTAGCTTGCATTGTTTCTCAAGTCGCGCGCAGTCGGGAATTTCAAGTACACGGTGCGTGGTCGTTGAATCCCATCCTATCCCTTCGTACGCCTCGACCTCCCTGGTCCATGAATGACATGGTCGCGGAAAATGTGTCAAGCAAAAATTCGACAGAAACAAAGCAAATTTAACATAACGTTACGTTTCGGTCATAACTTCGTTTGCGACGTAATAAGACATTCGTGTGTCAAGAAAAAATCGTCTAAGACACAATTGTATTAGTATTCTAGAATCCTGTGTAAGATATGTACAATTTGCAACTTTTGCGAGTGGGCGGAGGCAACTCAATATGGCTGCAAAGTGATGCATCGACGGCGCACAGATATTCTGCAAGACATCTCCTTGTCGCGGGCTTGCGTATTTCTTGCCGCGCCACGCCAAACCGTCTATGGTGCGTCCAACCCCATGCGTACACGATCTATCGCCTTTGCTCTTGCCCTTGGAACAGCCGCTTTTGCTGCGGCGCCCTCTGCGGATGCCTTCTGCGGGTTTTACGTCTCGGGCGCTGACGCCAAACTTTTCAACAACGCGACCATCGTCGTTCTGATGCGGGAAGGCACGCGCACGGTGCTTTCGATGCAGAACAACTACCAAGGGCCGCCGGAAGACTTTGCGATGGTCGTACCCGTGCCGGTCGTTCTCAACGAGAGCAACGTCAAAACGCTTCCCAACGATGTGTTTGCTCGCGTGGACAAACTCGCCGCGCCGCGTCTCGTCGAATACTGGGAACAGGACCCGTGCAACCCGCGCTATCCGGAACGCCGATATGTTCTCGAGGGGGTCGCCGTGCTCTCTGTTGATCCCGAAGACGACAGCGCGGTTGCCGAGAAACACGGCGTCAAAATCGAATCCCGATTCAGCGTAGGCGAATACAACGTCTTGATTTTGAGCGCCAAAGATTCGTTGGGCCTCGATATGTTCTTGCGCAGCCAACGATACAAGATTCCGGCCGGGGCCGAACCGTATCTGCGTCCGTATGTCACGCAAGGCAGTAAGTTTTTCGTGGCAAAAGTCGACGCAAAGAAGGTCAAATTCGAAAATGGCCAAGCCATGCTTTCTCCGCTTCGTTTTCATTACGACAGCGAAACGTTCAGTTTGCCTGTGCGATTGGGCCTCATCAATTCCGCAGGGACACAGGATCTCATTGTGCACGTGTTGGCGCGGACGCGATACGAAGTGGCCAATTACGAAAACTTTGCCATTCCGACGAACATTCGGGTCAATGAAACGGTCAAGTCGGCCTTTGGGACGTTTTACGCGTCACTTTTCGACAAAGTTCTGGCCAAACATCCGCGGGCGGTGATTACGGAATATGCTTGGAGCTCGGGATCGTGCGATCCTTGTCCTGAACCGCCGCTCAATGTGAGTGACTTGGCGACGCTGGGTGTGGATGCGATTCCCGGATATGAAGGCGCGAAGGAAGCGCCGCCGGAGATTGCGAATTCGTTCGTCTTGACGCGATTGCATGCCCGGTACGATTCCAATGCTCTCGGTGAAGATCTCGTTTTTCGTGCCGCACCGGGGATCATGGGTGGTAATGGAATTCCCGATCCTGAAGGTAAAATGACCCGAGGGGCTCAGCCTGCTGGATTCAACATGTTTCAAGGTCGATATGTCATGTTGCATCCGTGGGAAGGCGAAGTGAAATGCGAAAAGCCACAACGAGGTATCTGGGGCGGGCCGATCAAAGAAGTTGCGAGTTCAACGCTCGTCGCGAACAATACGGCGTTTGCGCCACGCGGTGCCCAGCTTGCTTCGTTTTTGCAGGCAAATGAATCGGAAAGCGAATCGAGCGACGATGCGAAACTTCCGACGGGACCTGTGGGCGATGTGCCGCCGTTGCCTCCGCCGATGAATCGTGGATGTGGCGCATGTAGTGTTGCTGATTCCGGGGCGTCGTTGGGCGCGATCATGGGTGTGGCGCTTGTGGGCTTGGCTGGGTTTTGGCGCCGCGGTCGAGGTCGGCGTTCTTCGAGGTAGTTCTGGATTTGTCGGGTTGAGCGACGGGCGCGAGAAAAAAGATCGGTTCGTTCACTTTTTACGCAACTGGGGACGAGTTCGTGACGATGGACAGGTACGAGGGTTCAATTGGGCCTTCGGTGGAGCCTGGACATGCTCACGCCTGGAAAAGACGATGATGCGGAAGCGCTTCAGGATGCTGATGCCTGTTTGCGTTGGTTATCGCGGCTTTTTTCGCACAGTTTAGCGGCGCTCGTGTTGCAGCCGGGCGAGCAGGTGGTGCATCTTGATTGGGGGGAGACGCAAATTGCGCTTTCGCGTCAGAAACGGCAAAAGCGTCTCGATCGTATCTTGCATGTGGATGTATCGCCAAACGTGCGGCGCGTGTTGCATATTGAATGGGCCATGCGGCTCGATGAAGCGGTGACGGGACAAACGGCAAACTACCACATTCAAGCGGCTATTGTGGCACGGATGGATGCGCGGCTGGGGCGGTGTCGTGGTGCGCCCAGAAAAACCGTCACGGTGAAGAGCGTTGTGGTGGTTTTGACGGGTCGACAAAAGCCTTGGCCAGATTTTGGAGAACTGAGGACATCGGTCGAGACGCACCGGTTTGTCGGCGTCGAGTTTGCCATAGAACCGGTGTACCAACGTACGGTCAAACAGCTTGAAGCCAAAGGCGCGCTTTTTTGGCTTGCGTTCGTCCCTCTCGCACGCGATGTGGACGAAGTTGCAGTTCGTCGGATCGTACAGAGGTTGCAATTGGAGGCAAATGATGAGGAATACGACGCGATTGTCACGGCGATGTGGTCGATGGCGCAGGTGCGAAAAAAAGATTGGCCGGACCTACCCGACGTGATAAGGTTGGCGTTCAAGAAGGAGGGAGCGATGCG
>JBGAOI010000814.1:0-3699 GCA_044221885.1 Polyangium sp. (in: bacteria) | reverse complement strand
GGCTTGACCGTCGATGCGGGAAACCTGTTTTCGCTCAATCTGCGCAGTCGAATTCAGCTCCGCTATCAACTGAATGTGCCGACACCAAACGATCAGGGGGAACGGGACCTCCAACAATTGGTGAACGTTGGTACCGCCCGCCTTTGGTTGTCCGGGCACATCCTGACTCCCAAGCTGAATTACATGACACAACTGGCGATTGCCGGGCGGGATTTTCGTGACGACACGCGTTCACCGATTTTCGATGCGTATCTCGATTGGAAGCTACATCGGGATTTCAACATTCGCGCCGGTCAATACTTCGTTCCTTTCGATCGCCTGCGGACGGTGCGTGAATTCGCCTTACAAATGGCCGATCGCCCCGTTCCAATCAACGAATTCACGCTCGATCGTGATGTGGGAATTACGTTTTATTCGGACACATTCCTTGGCAAACGTTCCCCGGTTGCCTGGCGATTGGGTATTTTTGGTGGTGGTGGGACGAATCTAACGACGAGCAAAGAAGCCGGCGGTTTATTCGTCGGCCGCTTGGAACTGCGCCCTGTTGGTCCCATCGATGATGATTCCGAAGGCGACCATGAGAGACGCAGAAGCCCTGCATTGGCAGCCGGCATTGGTTATGCGCTGAACTGGAATACGAACCGCGCGCGCAGTACGACTGGAGCCACATTTGCGGGCGGAACCACTGATTACGAACATATTGCTGCCGACTTGGTGTTCAAGTGGCGCGGTTTTGCACTTCAAGCAGAACACGTTTGGCGTACCGCATCGACAAATACGATTCAATCGACCAAATCAGACGGTTCTCCACTCACGGAATACACTCGCTCGGGTCGAGGGTGGGTGACCCAAGCTTCGTATACGTTCGCTCCGCCGGTGGAAATCGTCGCCCGTTTGAGCCGCTCGTATGCTGCGGCAGGTACGGATCCGGCGCTGATCAAGGACGTGTCCGCGCGCCCTCATGAAATTGGCGCCGGGCTCAATTATTACTTCAATGACCACCGCTTGAAAGTTCAAGCGGATTGGATTGCAAGAACGCCCCTCGATTTCGATACCCAAAAAAGTACGCACGTCGTTCACCTGCAAATCGACGCAACCTTCTGATCCTCGAGGAGTACCAACCATGACAAACCAGATTCACCGCCGTTCCTTCAACCTTGTACTCATTGGCTTCTTGGCGATGGGCTGCAAAAGCAGTCACAAACCATCGAGCTCGGAACCCATTACCCTGCTGAACGTGTCTTACGACCCGACACGCGAATTCTACGAAGAGTTCAATCGGGCGTTTGTAAAACATTGGGAAACGAAAACAAATGCCACCGTACAAATCAATATGTCCCATGGTGGTTCGGGTAAACAAGCTCGAGCCGTCATCGATGGGCTCGAAGCGGACGTCGTCACGCTCGCTCTCGCGTACGACGTGCAAATGCTGCATGAAAAGGGGAAACTGATTCCTGAAAACTGGCAATCGCGGATGCCGAGCAACAGTTCGCCCTACACATCAACGATAGTTTTCTTGGTGCGTAAGGGCAATCCGAAGAACATCAAAGATTGGGACGACCTGGTTCGTCCGGGCATTTCGGTGATCACCCCCAATCCGAAAACATCGGGGGGAGCGCGCTGGAACTACTTGGCCGCCTGGGCCTACGCCTTGCGCAAACCCGGAGGCACGGAAGATACCGCTCGCGAATTCGTCACCGCCGTCTTCCACAACGTCCCGGTTCTTGATTCTGGAGCACGCGGTTCGACGACGACATTTGCCGAACGCAACCTTGGAGACGTTCTTTTAGCGTGGGAAAACGAAGCACTTTTGCTTTTGCGCGAAGTTGGCAAGGACAAATTCGATCTCGTCATCCCGTCGGTAAGTATTTTGGCCGAACCGCCAGTAACGGTGGTGGACAAGATTGCCGATCGCCGAGGAACCCGGGCAATCGCCGAGGCGTATCTTCAATACCTGTATTCGGACGAGGGTCAGGAACTTGCCGCCAAACATCATTATCGTCCACGCTCCCCGGCTGTCGCCCTAAAACACGCCGCCGAATTTCCCGAGATAAAGCTCTTCACGGTGGATGAAGTCTTCGGCGGATGGTCCAAAGCGCAATCAACACATTTTGCCGATGGCGGCATGTTTGACCGCATTTACGAGGTCAAACAATGAGGTCCGCACGACGCCACGTGATGCCCGGTTTTGGAGCCACGTTCACCTTCACCTGGGTTTACCTTGGACTGATCGTGCTCATCCCGCTGGCCGGATTGCTCGTCAAAACAACGACCTTGGGTGCCGATGCATTTTGGACGACGGTCAGCTCGCCCCGAGCATTGGCGTCGTACCGGCTGAGTTTCGGAGCGGCGTTTGTCGCGGCAAGCATCAACGCTCTCGTCGGATTGTTGGTAGCTTGGGTTCTTACCCGTTACCGTTTTCCTGGACGCGCAATACTCGACGCATTGGTTGATTTGCCATTTGCGCTTCCCACAGCGGTCGCGGGATTGACATTAACCGCATTGTATGCGGAAAATGGTTGGCTGGGCAAACCATTGATAGCGATGGGCGTCAAAGTCGCTTTTACAGAACTTGGCGTTGTTCTTGCGTTGACGTTCACCGGATTGCCATTTGTGGTTCGGACAGTACAACCCGTGCTGGAGAGTTTTCCCGCAGAAGTCGAAGAAGTCGCCGCAGTTCTTGGTTCGAGCCGAGCCTACACCATATGGCGCGTGATTCTGCCCGGCCTTGTGCCGCCATGGGTCACGGGTTTTACGCTGGCGTTTGCCCGAGCAGTAGGTGAATACGGCTCGATCGTCTTCATCTCGGGAAACATGCCCATGCGTACCGAAATCACGCCGTTGCTCATCGTGACGAAGCTCGAACAATACGACTACGCCGGGGCAACGGCGTTGGCGCTGGTCATGTTGAGTTTTTCGTTCGTCATACTTTTCGTCATCAATGGACTCCAGCGGTGGACACGTATCCGCTTGGGATTCGACCGGAAGGGAAGATAATAGTATGTCTGTACGAACTGAGCCACCTTGGGTTCGGCGGCTGCTCATCACTTGTGCTTGTGCCGTCTTGGGCGTTTTCGTAGGAATACCCGTCGTCGCGGTATTTACGCAAGCGTTTGCAAAAGGATGGGAAGCTTATGCTGCCGCCATCCAAAAGCCCGACACGTTGTCGGCTATCACGTTGACCATTGTGGTTGCCACGATAGCGGTTCCCATCAATACCGTATTTGGCGTGGCCGCCGCGTGGCTCATTGCGAAGTATAGCTTTCGCGGTCGAGACATACTCGTAACGTTCATTGACCTACCGTTCAGCATATCGCCTGTGGTCGCGGGCCTTGTTTTCGTGCTCATGTTCGGACAACAAGGCATGCTGGGCCCGCTGCTCGTTCGCAGCGACATCAAGGTGATTTTTGCGGTGCCAGGCATTGTCCTCGCTACCTTGTTCATTACGTTTCCGTTCGTCGCACGCGAGGTTTTACCCGTACTACAAGCTCACGAGGGAAGCGACGAAGAAGCGGCTTTGACCTTGGGCGCATCTGGGTGGCAAGTCTTCTGGCGGGTCACCTTTCCGATAATCAAATGGGCGCTCCTTTTTGGGATCATCCTGGCCAATGCCCGAGCCATGGGAGAGTTTGGCGCGGTCTCGGTTGTATCCGGACATATTCGCGGCGTTACAACCACAATGCCTTTGCACGCTGAAAT
>JBGAOI010000813.1:3461-3711 GCA_044221885.1 Polyangium sp. (in: bacteria) | reverse complement strand
GTGCTCCCACTGCAATTGCACAAGTGTGCTCATCGCCAGCAGTAACCAGGCTTATTCCACTAAGACTAGCTAGAACGGTTGGCACGAGCACGCCCTGAAGCGTACCATTTCCTAATTGACCACTTGCATTGTCACCCCAACACATAAGATTACCGTTATTCATCGAAGCACATGAATGCTGCCCCCCCGCAGACACCTGATTGACACCTGTAAGAATCTGCAACGGTGTTGCAACGTACGCAGTCCTTCC
>JBGAOI010000813.1:0-3451 GCA_044221885.1 Polyangium sp. (in: bacteria) | reverse complement strand
CTTCCATTTCCAACTTGACCCCGGATATTCCCCCCCCAACAATACAACGTCCCGGTTTTCGTGACCGCGCAGATATGCGAATCGCCCACAGAAACCTCTTTTGCGTTCGACACGCCATTCACTTTCGCTGGCGGGAGCGGCATCATCATCGCATCCAGCCCGCCCCAGCACCACAAATCGCCATTCATCAAAACTGCACACGTTTTCGGCGTATAACCCCCCATCGTCGCGCTCGCCCCGCCATCCACTTGCACCGCGGGCCCTGGTAAGCCTTTCACTTTGGTCGGTACGGACTTCGACGCCAACGTGCCATCTCCAAGCTCGCCCTTTTCATTGCGACCCCAACAATACACATCACCGTTTTTCAGGACCGCACAATGATGGTGATACCCGCCCGCGATACTCACCGGATCATTACACGTCGTTCCCGTACAATAGGCCGCGCACGTATTGCCACACATGCCGCAATGCGCCTTGTTGTTGTTCAAATTCGTTTCACACCCCGGCGCCACCGTGCAATCGCCAAATCCCGTGTTACACGTAAAACCACATTTGTTGTCCACACACGTCAATGCCGCATTCGGTAACGCAGGACAATCCATCGGCGTCACGCATTCCGGCATTCCGCCCATGCCACCCATGCCGCCCATCCCTCCGCCTGCGGCGCCGCCCATACCTCCAGCTCCGCCCTTGCCCCCTGCCCCGGCCAAACCTCCCGCGCCGCCCTTACCCGCTGCGCCAGCTTCGCCACCCCCGGCTCCTCCAGCGCCGCCTTGATCCCCCCAATACGTCGCCTCCTCCCACCCGATCACTTGACGACATCCGTACGTCCCGACGAACAATCCCCCAGCCATCAACGTCCACTTTGTCATCGTTCGCATGGTTCGCATGTCAAAACTCCGTACCCACGATTGCGCCGCCAAACCCCGGAGAAAGCACAGGAATTACCCGAAACGCCGTTGGACCTGGTTTTTCCTGGCTGTTTGTGCCACCCAAGACAAACAACCCAACGCCGAGCCCAACCAAGACGCCTCCTGCGACGAGTGTGCCCGTGGAGACGTCGGCAAACGTTCCCGCTTGCTTGCGCAGGGAAACGCCGCGCATGCTGCACGCTGCTGCATCCGCAGGCAGGCATTCCTCTTTCGACGCGTTGTTCTTGACAATCGCCGCTACGCCAAACCCTGCTCCACCGAGCACACCGACAAGGCCCGCGGCACCCACCACGACGCCTGCACTTCGCATCGTACTCCACGCTTCCGTCTTGGGTTTGTCCCCAGGAAAAACCACCTCGACCGCCACCGTGACCGGCCCCGCTCCCACGGCAAATTCCTTGTCGAAGGTAGGTTTGTCTGGTGCGATTGCGCGCACCCGATGCTGGCCCGGGTCCACGGGAATCGCGGCTCCAATCGCGCCTGCACCAAGCTCTTGATCGTCGAGAAAAACCTTCACCGTTGCCGCGTGTGACGGCACGGACAACGCAATACGCGACAAACGTGGCTCGATCGCCGCGCGACGTTCCGCCGCATGCGCTTCACGTTCGGCATCTTTGCGGAGCGCTGCGAGCCGTTTCGCTTCTCCAAACGCTCCGTACGCGCTCGCTGTGTGCCCCAGTTTTTCATGGCACTCGCCCAAGTTCAGCGACGTGCCCACGGCCCCTTCGAACCGCTCACTCTCCGCGAATTTCACGCATGCTTCCGCGTACTTGTGCTGATCCATGAGCGATCGGCCCTCCGCAAAAAGCGCGTCGGCCGCCGCTTTGTTCGCACCGGGCTGTGCCGAGGCTTCGTGCCCCATGAGCAGGCCCGTCACGAGCGTCATCAGGATCGCCGTTCGTCGCATTCGCTCGCGTCCGTTCATCGTTTCAACACTCGGAGAAAGTTCGAGTTCGTACACAACCCAGGGTGCACCAAGTCGAGAAGATCTGCGAGGAATTTTGCCCAGCGCCAAAGACCTCGATACGATTTTTTCATGCTCAGTTTTCGGCGCGCCTTGCCCCTCTCGATCCTTCTGATTGCAGCGTGTGACAACAAGCCCTCGCCGTCGATCTCGCTTTCCTCGAACGCAAAACGAGACGACGCACATACGGCGTCCGCAGATACGACGCCTGCCGAGAAAAACGGTCCAAGCGTCAAGCGCGTGGCCTCGACAGACAGTCCAGGTGCGACACCAACGCGGTCTTCTACGGCGCCAAAGTCCATCGGGGCGATTGGGGAACGAGCGTATATATACAAGAAGCCCGAGCCGAAAGGTTTGCCCTTGGGCTATATTCGCATGGGCACTTCTGCGCAGCTCTTGTCGACCGAACCTGTCGAAGGCCGAGATTGTCCTCGCGGGTATTACAAAGTAAAACCTCGCGGGTATGTTTGTCTTGACCCACGCAAGACGACGCTCGATTTGAACGACGCGTATTACCAAGCTTTGGCGCAATTCGCGCCGGTCAAAGGCATCGCGTTTCCGTACAGTTATGCCTTCTCGAATGGCGCGCCGATGTACAGCCGCGTGCCGACGAAAGAAGAAGCCGAGAAAGCCGAAAAGTCGTTTGGCGTGGCCGGGAGCTTCGTGCAACTCGCCGAATGGTCGGCAGGCCATGAAGAATTGATCGCGCGCGGTGAAACGATTCCTGGAAAAGATCAAATGCCGGCGATGTTTGCGAATCACGGTCGCACCGTGGACGGCAATGGCGCGTATGATCCCAAGAAACTGGTTTGGCGCATCATCCCGAATGGTTCGATGCTCGCGTACGCCCGCGCCTTCGAGCAAGACGGGCGCGTATGGCTCGTAACGCCAGACTTGATGCTCGTCCCGGCCGATCGGATGCGTCCATTTCGCCGATCCAAGTTTCACGGCGTGCGTATCGGGGACGACGTGAAGCTGCCGCTGGCATGGAATCGGGCCAAAACGACGATAACGAAGTTTTCCAAGGGTGACGATGGCAAAATGGTGGCAACCGGAGAAACCATTGCCCCGAAAACGTTCGTACAGATCAGCGACGAGGTCGTCAAGGTTGGAAAGCAGGCGTATCTGGCATTGCGCAACGAGCCGGGTGTGTACATTGCGTCGACAAAAGACGTAACGGTGTCGCGTTTGCCGAAGAAGTTGCCGACGGGCGTGCCTGCGGGCGGGAAATGGATTGAGGCGAAGATCATTCCGGGCACGATCACCGCATACGAAGGATTGACGCCGGTGTATGCGACGATGTTTTCACCAGGCAAAGGCGGAGCGCCTGTGCCGGGGTACGATCCGTACATTCATTCGATGACGAAGACCGGGTTTTTCCCGATTGAATGGAAGGATCACGTGTCCGTGATGTCGCCCGATAAGGAATGGCCACCGACGAAGTTGTGGATTTCCGAAGTGCCGCACATTCAATACTTGCGTGCACCGCTGGCAATGCACGTATCGTATTGGCACGAAGATTTTGGGAATCTGAAGAGCGCCGAATGCTTGAACT
>JBGAOI010000812.1:0-3714 GCA_044221885.1 Polyangium sp. (in: bacteria) | reverse complement strand
CTCCTCAATCGATGCTTGCGGCACCGGCGGCCGCTCTCTTTCGTCCGATCCAACACCAACTCCTTGCAAGTTAAGCGATTTCGGCTACGTTCCCGTCTTGCTTCGGAGGTTCCATGTCATTACGCTGCTTGCCCACTCTTGCTTCGTCGTTTTCAACATCCACCCTTGCCATCGTTGCCGCTTTATCGCTGCTCACGGCGTGCACTCCAGATGACAAGCCTCCGACGTCCACGTCGAATGGCGGACAAGGCGGTTCGGGCGGCCAAACCGGCGGCGGCGGACAAGGTGGTTCTGCAGGTGGTGAGGTCGTCGCTTATCCTCCAGTCAATGCATTCGATCCCGCATACGATGCTTATTTCGATCCGCCGGCGGATGGCACGTACAAAGACGATTACCGCGTTGTTGGGCAAATCGTTCCAGAATCGTGGTCGTGGGGAAAAGTCGAGCTCTTGGAAGGTTTGCAGCGATTCCGATCCGAAGGGTACAACCTACGCACGCAAAAACTCCGCTGGCAAGATACGTTTCAAAATGCCGAATACGATTTGCGCACCTATTTCGGAGCACTGAATCAACAAATCGTTGATGGATTCAATATCCATTACAAGAGCCCATGCGCTGGTGCGGTCGGCAAAATGGACGCGGCTGCTTGTGACAAACAAAAAGGCCCCACACGGGCCGAAGCGCGATTCGTATTGCTGCACCACGGGCCCAAAACAGCGAGTTTGGCTTGCGACACCAAAAAAACGCCCGTACTTCTGGTCCACGGCGCCATGCAAAATGGCAACGTGTGGATCTCGCCAGGCGGTAACGACGGCCAAGGCAATGCGTATCCTGGTGTCACACAAAAAACCGGTTATGCCCAATACCTCGAAGAACAAGGTCGCTGTACGTATGCCGTCACATTCGGCACGTTCCACGGGGACAATTTTAATCACGCCATTCATGTCGCCAATGCCGTACGTCAGGTCAAACAATTGACCGGAGCATCGAGCGTCGATGTGGTCGCCTGGAGCAAAGGCGTGTTGGCTGTCGACGTTTACCTAACTGAAACTGCGAAATGGAACGATTGGGGGACGAAACATTTCGAGAAAGTTGCCGCTGATTCTGCGAAAAACGTGCCCCTGTTTCGGAAAGACATCCGGACGTACGTTGCACTTTCCGGCCCGCATTTGGGCATTGACCTGAATTTCCGGCATCCATTCCATAACCTCGTGATTTACAGCACGGCCGATTCCGCGCCCATTGGTCAAGGGCCGGTCACCTGGGGCTGGATGAGCGCGGTGCAATGTGTCACGTGGGGCTATGTATCGAGTCCGAGTTCCATCTTTCCGAACCCCTATGCCTATTCAGCCTGCGAAAATCGCGGAGGGACGTGGCCGGACTATTTCAAGCGCATCTACACGTCGAATATCACCGGACTCGATTTGCAAGGTCAAATCGTCCAAAAAGAGAGCCTCAAGAATTTGAATGTGGCCGAAGGCGTCGATGCCGCGACATTCGATTTCGACATGTACAACCATTCCTTGTGGGGTGCTGTCGACGATAGCGGCAAATACGTCTCTCCGTATATCGGCCAATTGCAGGCCGCGTATGATTTGCGCAGTGTGTATCCGTTGCCCAATCGACAAGACGATCCCGTCGCTTATGATTGGTCGACACTCGATACCGACGAATACAAATGGCGAGATTGGGTGAGTGTTTACAAACTCGGATACAATCCGGCAGGACTTCCAGGAACGGGCGGTTGGGTCGACGATGACGCAGCGCATTTGACATGTCGCACAATGGCTTTCGATCCTGCGGGCAGCCCCTGCAAAGCCAAACATCTTTATTATGATGCCGCGCATGCCGAAGGAACGTTTGGCGGGTACACATCCTATACGCTCATGGACGGAATCGGCATTGGCGCGGCAATGGAGATCGGAGGCAATTTCATTGAGCGCTTGCGACATCACGGCGTAAGTCGCGATCTCGATTTCTTGTACGTCGTGCATGGAACGGGAACGGGCAAACCCGATGCCATTTTCGAGATCGACGGAATGGACTGTCCCACGTGTGATCCGAAAGGTGACGGCGTTCTGTTCGCCGCGAGCATCGCGGCCCAGGACCAACTCACGCAAGGTTTTACCGCGGACGAGAAAGCTAATAAGTCCAAACAGGACGGCCTGCCCTACGGACATCTCGATCTGGGCGTGGAACCCGCCGTTTGGCAAAAGATCCAAGCCGTCTTCGACAGGTGATGCGCGACGGATCCGACCTGTGTTAGGATGCGCGACATCGAGGCGAGGGAAGTCCAGGAACATCCATGGAGCTAGTGCCGGGCACCGTCATTGCCGGTCGTTACCGACTCGAGCGCCTCCTTGCATCTGGTGGGATGGGTGCCGTGTGGGTCGCGCGGCATACGACGCTCGGCACCGATGTCGCCATCAAGTTCATGCATGGCGATCCAACGGAACTTACCGTTGCGCGCAGTCGTTTCGAGCGTGAAGCGCGCACGGCGTCCTTGATTCGACATCCCAACGTCGTGACGGTGCAGGACTACGGCATCGAAGGACAAATGCCGTACATGGCGATGGAGCTCTTGCACGGGGAAAACCTCGACGAGTACCTCCAGCGCAAAAAACGCCTCACGCTTGCCGAGCTCGAACCAATCATTTCCCAGGTTTCGCGTGGATTGCGCAAAGCGCACGAGACGGGGATCGTTCATCGCGATCTCAAGCCGAGCAACGTGTTCATTTCGCGAGAAGACGACGGGCGTGAAATCGTAAAGATTCTCGATTTCGGCATCGCCAAAGAGATCGACACGACGCTTGGACAACATACGAAAACCACGGAGCTCATGGGGTCGCCCCATTACATGAGTCCGGAGCAACTGCGGAGTACGAAAAAGAGCGATTTTCGCAGTGATTTGTGGTCGCTCGGCGTCATCATCTACAAGGCGCTCACGGGGGTTACACCGTTTCCTGGCGACACGCTCGCTGAAGTCATGGTGCAAGTTTTCAGCGGCAAGTGGACGCCTCCGTCAGCGGTCGTACCGGGCCTTTCGCCGACGATCGATGCGTTTTTCCAACGCATCTTTGCGCGCAAACCGGACGATCGTTTTCAGTCGATTCACGAGATGCACAACGCGTTCGTCGCGGTCGTTGCGGGAAAACCTTTGCCCCCTCCGGCGGCTGCGTCGACCGCATCTACCGCACCTACTCCATCTACCGCGCCAAACCCCACCACAACGCCTTTGCCACTGGGCGCATCGCCACCTTGGTCGAATGTCGTCCCGCCACCTCGCCCGAGCGCTCCGTCGTATGTGCCCACCGACGGCCCAACCTTGGGTTTGTCGCCTTTCGAAACGCCGAGAACATCGAGTGTTTCGGCGGATCTTCCCACGGCGCCAGTGGTTCTTGGACCTCCCGTTCCTCCAGCTCCCACCTCGAACCCTGGTTTGTCCGGACCAGGAGACGCGCCGATGGGTACGACTGCGTCGATCGGGTTTGGAGTGCCGAACGTCGCATCCAATTGGCCGGACCAACGTCCGCAGCAGCGTTCGCTGCCGGAAAATCCGCGAACAGAGCCAATCCCGGATTCGCCCACGGAGCCCGGACGAACAGGCTCGCGCGCGGAAATACCCAACTTCGGTGCGCCCCCGCAGCCGGCAGATCCAGCACGACGAAGAAACTTCGCGTTCGCAATGGGTGGCGTGTTGCTCATGCTCGTCGT
>JBGAOI010000811.1:0-3715 GCA_044221885.1 Polyangium sp. (in: bacteria) | reverse complement strand
CTCGGTTCCCATAAGCTTCGTTTCATTCGCGGTCGCGACGTTCAATACCTCCGCAAGTGCCGCCAAACGATACTGTTTGACGCGTGCACCCGTGGTCACCACACAACACCCCGCGCCTTCGCCAGGTATGAATCCCCAACTATAGTTTATCGAATGAAGCCGCCCCGCGGAATCAAGAGCTTCCAATCGTTCGGGAGAAAGCCACGAGTCAGCCGCACCAACAACGCAAAATTGCGCTTTCCTCGTACGCAAATCCGCACAAGCGTGCGCAAGCGCTAGCAACCCTCCGGCATGTCCTTCCGCAATGCATTCAATGCTCGATAATTCAACCGGTAATTCCCCGACCATTCGATTGAACAATTCCTGTCGCCGAAAAGCATCCGGCAAATTCTCCGCAGACAATGCCCAATAACCTCGAATGACACGTCGATCAACGGGCAAACCCCTCGAAATGAAGGAAGCCAGCGCTTCCTGCGCGCTTTCGACTCCCAGCGCCACAATCCGATCTTCGAGTGGCAAATCCACGTCCAACCACTTTGCTCGCGCCACAACCGTCGGCTCGCCATGTTTGTCAATCATGAACGGATGCTCGTCAAACCCAGCGATGCCCGCACGTACCGCTGCTGCAGAAGCACGCAATCCACGACCAACTGCCGTCGAAGCTCCCGCCCCGACAATGCAAATCGCTTCATCTGCAATTTCCCGTTCAAGTTGCATCAGACACCAGCGAATTGGTCGAATCCTGCGGCCGCCGCGATAGATTGCGCTTTTGGAAAACGATCGTCCGTTTCAACGTATAGAGCGTATGGTGACAAGGCAGCGCCGTATGCCAAACCATGATGAGCCGTCGTTCGTCGGGCTCGATCACGACGGTATGCAACCTCCGTTCATGATGAACAACCGTCCCACCAATCTCCGTCCTAAATCCAATCGCGATTCTAGGTAGATCAAATGATACAAATCCCGCCGGCGTGAGATTTTTCAAAGTAACTCGCTCACCACCGGTAAGAAATCCGAGCACTTGCTGATCTGCAGGCGCACATTGAAAGTACGCATCCTGAAAATTCAGAGGAACAAGTGGCTGACGTGTTCGCTTCCACTGCTCGTCATAAGTTCCACCAAGCAAAACCCTCGGCCGCCAATGACACGCAATGGGACCGAATCCAGCGGGTTTGCCCTCGTATCGAGCAGACTCCACAGGATCATCAATCAACGAACAATTTGGAACCGGTTTTCCCGGCAGAACTTCTCGACCCATTCCCGCAGGGTTGAGCAGATCCCGTCCATTACCTTGCGGAAGGACTCCACCCCAAGCTCGCTCGTAGCGAATCGGCATCACCGTAAATGGTACCGGTGCACTCGGTGCGAACATTCCCAAACGCTTTTCCCATACGCGGTCGCCGTAAATGCGCAATCCTTTGGCCAATGACCCCACCGACCATCCTACGTCGACGAAAGAAGCAGGCTTGCCTGAAGGCGCGTATGCCGACGCATGAAGAACAACGTCCGTTGCCACCTTGGTTCGCGGCAAATCGGTATCATATTGCAAACTACCAAAACCTGGATCTCCGAAAAACGTTGGAGCAAGACAAACTTTCTGCTGCGCGGGAGCGATCGTCAGTTGTCCTTGGTCGTCAAATAAAAACGTCGCACGCACCGCCACGAGCCAGATCTCTGCACCGTCGCGATCTCGGACGAAAGAGCGCTCTACTTCGTATGGTGTTTGGTTCGCAAAGGCCCACATGGTGATTCCTTGTTAATCATCAATGCCGAGACAAACTTTGTACCTGATAGAACGCAGGAATACAGACATTGAAGGAGGTTGTCCCCCGACTCATCATCCCTAACTCCACCGCCGCCGCCTCGCGCGCCGGCTGTTTTCCCAGCCGAAGCACCTCGACCAACCATTCCTTCTCGATTGGTTTGCCCATGAGATACCTTCGCCCTTTTGGCCAAGTCGCTTCATTCCTCGACCACCACGCCTCGATTGCGTCTACATTTGGCCACGCCAAACCCGTGTCCGGGTCCGGTGCCACGTTGGTATCATTCGGATCGTCCGAAGGACCCGAGCGAAATCCCTTGGGCGCCTCCCCGCTCAACCGTTGCCCATGCAAGTCGACGCCCGTGATCATCGTCAATGCCCAGCCCGCGTACCGAGCATTCGCGGGCTCCGCCATGTACTCCACCAACCACGGAACCAACGCAACATCGCCCAATGCCGCGGCACCAGCGATTGCAATTCGCCTTCGCTCGGCATGCGCACCAAGCTCACGCAATCGCTTCGACGCCATATCCAGCTCCATTCGCCGCACCGCCATCGTACACGCACGCAACGCGTGTACGCCCCCCTCCGCGACGAACTTCCACAATACGTCTACCGCAGTGGTTTCTCCGAAAAGAACCCCAGACCATGCCGCCCAAAATCGACAATCGTTATCGTCCGATAAATACGCTCCACGCAACGCAGGCAATAAATTGACTCGCCCCAATTCTCCAATGGCGCGCAACGCTCGCGCTCGCACATATGAGTGCTGCCCGTACGCGACCTGCTCGAGCGCATCACCTGGGTCGTACCTGTGCACAGCCGCACCCGCAATGCCGAAATAATACAGTTCCGTTGGTGCATCCGCTCCGAGCAATTCGTCAACGTACCGCTTTACCTTGCCAAACGGTACCCACCCCAGTGCCGAGACGATTTCTCGCGCACATTTTGGCGAATTGACGCCGCGCCAAAGAAGCTGGGCGAACGACTTTACATCATCCCGTTCGAGAGCCAACACGGTTACAACGAACAACGCACCCGCATTGCCTCCAGCAAGCACCTCATGAGCGATTTCCCAGCCAACTTCCCCTGCTATGTTCAAGCCATCGAGGTTCGCATCCAATCGTTCGTCGACCCGTTTCAAGGCGCCGAGGTCATAATTGGGAGAACGAACCGCCGCATCACGCATCGTCCACAGAAATGCGGCCTGCTGCGCGTGTCGCTCGACGATATCTCGTAATACCATCGGCGGCGGTGTGATTTGACGTAAAGCGCTTGGGGCATTCATTGCTTGCTCGACAAACCTAGTTCATATCAATCGTCGATCCGTTGACGACGACGGGCGAACCACTCTTGATCTTGACGACTCCTGCGGCATCGACGTTGACGGTTCCCTTTGCTTGCACCGAAATGTCTTTCCCCGATACGACAATCGTTCCAGCCTTATCCATCGTGATGGTGCTGGCCCCACACGTAATGGTAATTTTGTCTCCGACTGTAACGGTTTTCGATATTCCGACGTTCTCTGTTTGCACGAGCGCCACGTTCGTGGTCATGGTCGCTCCGACAGAAATTGCATACGCAGCGCCCACGGTCAGCGCTTTCGCAGCTCCTACCGTTTCCGCCGAAGCAAGCCCGACCGTTTCCGTCTTGGCAAGCGCCACCATTTCGGTGGACATTCCCCCAACCTTCAAACTCTTGTTCTTCCCAATCTTCTCGTCGTGGCTCTTCCCCACCTTGACGGAACGGTTTTTCCCAATCTTCTCGTTTTGGTTTTTCCCAACCGTGAGCGTCTCATTGCCACCAATCGTCTTCGTCCGATTGACACCAACGGTCACGCTTTCGTTGTTCCCGACCAACCGCGTGCGGTCATGGCCGATCTGCACCATTTCGTCGTGCACCACCTGACGCGTCCGATCATGCCCCACCACCAATGCATCGTCATGACCAACC
>JBGAOI010000810.1:0-3723 GCA_044221885.1 Polyangium sp. (in: bacteria) | reverse complement strand
GGGACGCATGACGCGTTCTCCGGGACGCGTCGCAAGAAGCGAAAGCAGGCTTTGACGAACAGCTTCTGCTTCGTCGACCGTGCGCGTCGTGCCATCGGCGGCCAATGACGGTCCGACGATGTCCGCTCCGACAAACAGGCTCAGGCTTCGATACGTCGTCATGCAGGCTCCTCGATGAACACAAACGTTTGGTGGGCATCGTCGACGGCATACGGAATACCTGGTGCCGGGGCAAACCCTTCGGTATGACCCACGAGCGTCGCGAGACTCACCGGATCGCCATCGACAAAGACGAAGTTCGATTGTCCTGACGTGACAGAAACGGTTTTTTCACACGGTTTGGTGCTGTTTGTCCGAGGCGTGGGGCAAATGGGCAATGCTTTGGCCAATGCGCCAATGGGCAAACCGACAGGATCTTTTCCGCACAAGATGCTGTGTCCTTCGACGCGGACGTGCCGTTCGGGTGCGCCGCTGGTGTCCACACGTCCACCGTGAAGACAACGAAGATCAGCATCTTTCGTGACGATGGACTTCATGCTTCACCTTCGGCTTTCTTGAAGTCGATCCGCGCCGCAGTAATGGTAATGGTTTTTCCCGGCGCACGAATCTGCAAGTCACCTCGGGCAAGGAGATCGATTCCGTTTGGATCCAAGACGATCCGGCTTCCGCGAGCATCTTCGAACCGCATGCACTTGTTTTCGTCGGAAAGCTCGACGGTCGACCCATCACGCGTTCGCCATTGAAACGGCAATTCATCGCCATGCGTGGCGAGCTCGGGGCCGCGATCGGCAATCAACCCGCCCACGATGATCCCGCGACCTGCATTATTTCCTGCACAAATCACGAGCACTGTATCGTCGACGTGGGGCATGAGCAACAATCCTGTTTTCGGACCTCCACCTGGCGAAACCACTTTCATCCAATCCGTCTCGATGTTGTCCATCGCGGGCAATCGGACCTTGGCGACAAACCTTGCCGCGTCGATTTGCGAAACGATGCCCAGCGCGAGGGAAGAGCCCGGGGCACGCTCGGGCAGGGGCGGAGGTTCGCTGGAGATTTCCGTGACATAGCCGGTGTCGGTGGAAAAACGATGAATGGCCCGACAAACCAAATATCCGCTGTCGTCGGCTCCAGCATGATGTGGGAAGAGCACGCGTAGGCCCGGTCGTAGTCGAGCGTCTCCGGTGCAAAGTGCCAACATCATTGAGCAATTCGCCGTGTTTCGTTCGCCAAAAGAACGCACCGCGGCGCTTGTTTGCTGCGCGTTCTCGACCTCGTGACCGGTCAACATTCGCTCGCCTTGCGCTTCGATTTGGGTGCTGTTTTCGGCGGAGAAAATATCGTTGCTTCGAGGATGCCATCCGAATGCCTGGATGGTTGGCGCTGCGGTATTGGACATGGTCAATTCGAGGCGCAAGACGTCATCGTCATGGGCTGGTTTCCAGGTCGGCTCGGTTCGGGAAAGGGGAAACAATTCGAGCGAATCGCCGGCAAGGAAAAAGTAGAGACCTGCGCGCGTACAAATATCCGCACACAAGGCCAGGTTTGTCTCTTGCGCTTGCATGACATGCGCGTGCACGGGTCCGCGTTCGTCTGGCGAAACGCGTACTCCAGCTTCACGACCCAGCTCTTCCAGCAAATCCGCAGGTGTTACGCCGACATGCGCGCGTACCTGTTGCGCCCGAGATAACCCGATCAGCGCATCGTAGGCGCGCAGAACGAGGCGCGGCGCCGATTTCACGGCGTGGGTCACTTCTCGCGCACAGAGTTCCCCTGCAAACAGTACCCGTTCGTCTGGACCACCCACACGGAGTTCGATCCGTTCGCCCAAATTGCCCAGTAAAAATGAGGCTTTGCTGCGAGGTTCCAGCGTCAATTCACACACGGCAGGCATGCACAAACGTTGGTCGATACGAACGCCCACGAGCATCCCCGAATCGGACAGCGCGTGTCCGTTGATCGTCAACTGCAATCGGGGAAGGGACGTCGGGACCATGCAAACATCTCCAGCGGATTACCAGCTTCCGCGTTGCTCCTTGTCGAGCCGCGCGGATCGGGTGGCCAAGAGTTCCAGCGTCAAGATGTTGGGTTCTGCTCTGGGAGCGTCGTCACGCGGATCCAGCATGGGCCAAGGATCGTTTTTCTCATAAAACCTTGTTTGCTCCAATGCAACGGCGTGGGAAACCTCCTGCGATTCGTCGACGTTGGTCGTAACTTCGGGCCACGACGTCGATTCGTGCGTCTTGGCAGGTACTTCGACAAACGTTGGCTCGGGGGGAGATAAAGCCGAAGTCGTTTTTCTTGGACTTGCTTCGACACGATGGGGCGTTTTGGGTTTCGGCTGCCAGACGGTAGGATCTTTGGGCAACTCTGGACGTGTTTTACTTTGCGTCACCCAGGGGGCGTTCGTGTCTTGTTGCGCGGTTGGGGCAAGCGCTGGTCATGTCGTGGACGTGTGTAATGGTGGCGGACTGTCGGGCCAAACGGTCGATCCGGGTTTTTCGGTCCGATGCGGGGATGGTTGCGGTTGAGGCGCATCAACAACGGGCGCTTGGGTTTTGGGCTGCGCTGGTGGAGCGGAGACTGAACCATCGCTTTTCTTTTGCGGAACCGACGTTTCCGGATGCGTGGCAGTGTTTGTCTCGGGCGATGGCTTACGGACAAACGTGTCACGCGTAACAGCGTTCGGCACCGTTGGCGTGGGTTTGTCTGGATGCGCAACGGTATCGTGAACTTCCGCAACGGGCTTGTCCGGAGAAACTACGTCTTTGTGCGGCGTTTCTGGCCGGACTTCCACAGGCTTGGTTTGCCGATTTGCGGCGGGAGTGGCAACGGGCGGCGAGGGCTCTGTTTGTCGTGGCGTAGCCCGATCGGGAACCACCGATGGAACTTTTGCTTGTACGTCAGGCGTTGTGGGGGCAGGGAAGGCTTGCTTTTCTCGCTTTGCCGGTTCGCCCGTGGTGGGCGCAGACCAAGATGGTTTTTCTTGATTTGCTCGTTTGGTCGGAGCAACGCGAGGTTTGGAAGGTGATACACCTTGTTCGGTCGTTGCGTCGTTTCGCAGATCAAAACTCGTAAAAGCGTTGGCGACGATTTCACCATCGTTCACGAGATGCGGAGCTCGAGCGGCAATATCCGCGAGCCAATGGGCCGGACTTCCCTTGTTCGCGAATGGTGCGTCCGGAGAAACTCGAGGGGAAGGTTTGGGGGGCGATGTAGAACGATCGAACGCCGCGTCGTCGTCGAGCACAGCATCGGCAAAACGCCGCGCCAGCAAGGCGATTTCGCGCAAAAATGGGACGCGGCGCAAGACCTTCATGCGCGCCTCACGAACTCCTCGACAAACCTTCGAACACGAGCGTAAACGATTCGACAGCCAATTGTTTGCCGAGGGCATCTAGCGGGGCACCTCGCCATTCGCAAGGCCAGGCCGATTCGAGGTCCCAACGCATCACCTCTTCAACGCCGTCGGAACCGAGCAGCAAAATGGATACGTTTTGTTTGCGTGGAACGCCGCGTATGGAATCGAGGAACCATTTCCAGAGGTCCGACGATTTCGTCAATCCATAACGAAGTGTGACGGGATCGTATTCGACGGGACCCGCGAGTTGTCGGACGACGCGACCATCCCCACCACCGCGATAAGCAATGGGAACGACGCGAGCGCCCAGCGGACTGCATTCAGTAAAGTGGCCTTCGACCACGCCCTGAATTTGCAGTTTG
>JBGAOI010000080.1:0-18359 GCA_044221885.1 Polyangium sp. (in: bacteria) | reverse complement strand
CACTCGTTCCTGACGACGCAGCCCCATCGTTCGCTCGCGCATTTCTCTCGATGGTCAACGCAGCCTCGAGCTTGCGTTGCGCTTCCGTGTAACCGATGGTTTGTCCGAGTCGAAGCGCATCCGAAGCCATCGACGCCGCTTCACTGATCGCTTTCGACAACGCCGCCTTGCGTTCGGCACGCGCGTACGCAGCCTTGACCTCTTCCGCCAAACGCACCGCTTCAATCGACAAGCGTTCAGCCTCGGTGCGCAGTCGTTCCTCGGAAACCGAGTCCGACACACCGGGTGGAGCTGCCCCGGCACTACGCGTTGTTTGTGGACCGGGCGGCGGATCCGACGGACGCGTTTGTCCTTCTCGTACCTTGCGCAACAGGTCGCCAAGCGGTGCGGTGGCATCTTCGAGAACTTCTTCGCGGCCCGCTTTCTTCTCACGAATGGCGACATCGACAACCGAAGGTCCGTCCTTCGTCGTTGCTTCATCGAGCGGTTCGGGTCGCGCCGCTTGTCCCGAGATTGCTTTGGGATCAAAGGGTTTTCCCGCACGCTGCGCCTGCCGCAACATCGCGATCTGCTCAGGCGCTCCTTTGATCAGCGTCGGGAGTTCTTCACCCCAATCGCCTTCCGATGCATCGGGAACGTTTACTTCCGAAATACGCGGAGTCCCGGCATAACTCGGAATCTTCGCCAATGCGCCGCGCCCCTCGGCCGTCGTGGCTTCCGCGTCTGCCGATGGCTTGGTCGGTGATGCGCGCGGAAGGACCGGACGAGCAGGAACCGGAACAGCTTTCGGCACCGTCGCAACACGCGCTGTTGCGGGCGACGATTCTCCAGGTGGAGGCGGTGTCGTCTTCGTCGTTGGAAGCGATGGCCCCGGCAAGGAACCCAGAAGTTTTCCCTGTGGATCGTTGGGGTTTGTCGTCGTTGCCCGCTCGAACCACGACATCTGCCGCATCGAGTTTCGTCGGACGAACCTCCCCAACGCTTCCTCGTTGTCCTCCATGTAGCCATGCGCGGACAACCATTCATCGAAACGCGCGCGGATCTCCGTCACCGTCTGAAAACGTTTTTTCGGATCTTTCTCGAGGCACTTCTTGACGATCTCGACGAGCTCCCCGTGGATCTTCGGTCGCAGCTTGAACAAATCCGCTGGCGGCGCAGTCATGAGCTGTTGCGCGAGTTCCATTTCATTCGCGCCCGCCCAAGGACGACGTCCCGCGAACAACTCGAACATCGTCACGCCGAGCGAGAAAATATCGGCACGCGCATCAACCTCTTTACCAAGCGCCTGCTCGGGCGAGATGTACTCGAGCTGTCCCTTGATCATGCCCGTCATCGTTTTTGTCAGGCGCTGCTTCGCCTTGGCCAAACCGAAGTCGGCGATCTTCACGTCACCTTGAAACGAACAAAGAATGTTTCCGGGTGTGAGGTCGCGATGCACCAAATTGAGCGGCTCACCTGCGGGTGATTTCAACGCGTGCGCTTTTTCCAAACCACGACAAATCTGCCGCAAAATGAAGACAACCATGCGCTCGGTGAAAGCTTCACCCGTGTCGAAAATCGTCTTCATGAGTCGGGCAAGTGAAACCCCCTGCACGAGTTCGACCGCGAGGTACAACCCGCGATCATCACTCCCCCAACCCACGACCTCGACGACATTCGGATGGCGCAAAGCAGCCGTCAGCCACATCTCGTCGCGAAATTGATCAACGAATGCTGGGTCGCTGGCGACGTGCGGATGCAAGCGTTTGACCGCAACGAGCCGACCTTCCGCAGGACCTGACGACACACGACACAACTCCACCATCGCCGTCTCGCCGTCAGCGATCTCGGCGAGAACTTTGAACGATAGAGCGGTGGGATCTTGCCGTGAGGGCATTCGTTCCGTTTAGAGATTCGGTTGACGCGCAGCCGCAATGGCCTGCGGTACGCCACCGATGTCGGCCTTGAGGTGAATGTCGAGATGATCGTCCTTGGTCTTGATCGCTCGAATCCCAACGATCGGCAAAAGAACCGGCAAGTAACGACGAACCATCGGATTGTCCGCAAGCTTGGGCAACTTCATCAGATCGAGCACCAAGCGATCGTCTTTCGCATCCACGAGCATCGGAGGGCGCTTGGGCATGAACGCCACGAGATTTCCAGGCTTGGAAAGGTCGAGCGCACCTGATTTCAGCAGGCCAGCAAGCGGCGACGCGGAGTCGCCAAGCACCGTGAGAGACAAACCTTCGATGCGCACTCCAATCCGCATCTCGGATGTCGTGATCCCAATCTCTTCGACATGGATCACGAGCGTTGCACGCACGGGCGTACCCATCGCGTCGACGGTCGCGGTCAAACGAAGGCCGGGAGGAGCTGCTTCGATGGTGATGTCCTTCGGAGCTTTTTTGCCCGCGGGAAGAAACTCGCGAGCAAGGTACCGCAAAGCGTCCATAGGAACGCCGACACGCAAACGAGCGGCACCGCGAAGCGCACGAACAATCTCCTCGGGATGTTCCTTGAGGTAGTTGCCGGCGACGCGAGCGAGAACGCGGGGATCAGGCTTGGGCATACGGTTGGGGATAGAACCTTCGCAGACATACGGGCGCGGGCGCAAGCGTCCCGAGATCCCGTGGATAAGACGCTCGAAAAACAGGCCCGAGCGCTGTCTGACGCCTCACGAGCCAAGACGCCCGACATCGCCCTCGACCCGAACAACGTTCGTACCGAGCAAGCAATCGTCTGCGAAATGCACAAATTCTACGGCTCGCGAGGCAAGTGCAGCCGACTCGTTTTCGCTATGCTGCGTTGCGTGGCGCCAAAAAACGACACAGTTCCCGAAGATCCCGCGCCGCCTCCGAAACGCAGGCGAGTGCGACGAACTTTCGGAACCATCCTCGCCACCCTCGGACTAACCACTGTATTTGCTTGCTCCGTCGTCGTTTCCCTAGGGCTGCACCTCAACCTGGCCCCCCTGCGACGCATCGCGCGATACCAGGTCAACCGCATTCTCGAGACCGCACTCGAAGGCAAACTCATCGTCGAAGATTTCGACCATTTGAGCCTCGGCAGCGTCGAAATTCACTCGGTCGTGGCCCTGGATCCCGTTGGACGTCAAACGGTTCGCGCTTCGGGAATCAAAGCGCAATACGACCTTCGAGCCTTCGTGCGCGAAGCCATCCGCGGAAACTTCCTGCTCTCGTTACCGCTGGTTCAAATCGCAGACGCCGATGTGCAGCTCGACCGCGACGAAGATGGACGACTCGGCATTGAGAAAACGTTTGTCCCCAAAGTACGCAAACGGGCCACGACGACGAGCAAGCCCTCCGCAAAGAAAAAAGGCACAGCGACGATCATGCTCGATCGCATCGAGATCGCCCACGCGTCGGCGAAAGGCAATGTCACAGCGCCTCGCAACCTCGACGCTGAAGTGACACGTCTCGTTGCGAAACTGCTGATCGACCAAGAGAAGTACCGCCTGGATGTCGAGCCCACAGGTGTGCGCGAAAGAGGTTTGTTGCCTGCCGAGATCACGGGCAGCGGCGACTACCACCTGCACATTGACTTTCCTCCACCCGCCACAGCCCCCGACCAACCCGTCTCGCTCGTGCCTCGTCTTTGGTCCGACTTCAGCGGAAGAGCTGGAAACCTCGAAGTTCTGGCTCACGCAAAATTGGACGGAAAAACCATTTCCGCGTCACTCGATATGCCGCGAATGGATCCTGCGGACATCAAGAAACTCATCCCCAACCTGCCGATCGAACAACGAACGGCACTCAAAGCAACGTTTGACGGGACATACCCCACGTTCGACCTGGATGGTGATGTCGAACTCATGCCCGCAGAAGGTCCCTCGGCTCGCATCACCCTCGCGGGCAAATTGGATGTGCAGGGTGGTGTCAAAGCGGTGGTCGATCTCGCCACGACAAAGGTGAACGCGCGAGCATTTCGCCAAGATTTGCCCGACACGGCCGTCAACGCGCGGGCCCACGTGGCGTTCGCCGCCGCTCCTACGCCGCGGTTCGTCGCCGAAGCATCCGTCGAGCCAACAAACGTTGGTACACAAAGCATGCCGGCGATCGACGCCCATGCGGCGTTCGACCACGGGATTCTCGAAGGTCGCGTGACGCTGCACGAGCCGGGAGCGCCCACACGAAGCACGTTCGTGGTTGAAGGACGTGATCAAATTCGATTCGACGCCGAGACAAACGTTGCGTCGTTGCAAGCAATTCCCCGTTTGACCGTTCCACTTTCCGGCGGAGGGCGCGCGAAAGTTCGCGGCACGATTCGCGGCACGGAACTCGACGCGCATGTCGAAGGTCACGTGAATTCGTTCGCTGCACAGAAGGCCGTCGAGCTCGAACAAGGACACCTCGAAGGACGACTGCACGGGCCACTAAATCAGCTCGAAGTTGACGCAGTGATCATCGGGAAAAATCTCCGCGCCGGTGACAACACCGCCGATCGCGTCACGGTACGCGCCGTCGGACCTGTGATGACTCCGTCGATCAACGCGCACCTCGAAGGCGGCGATGTTGAAGATCTTCGAGCATCTGGGCGAGTCGATCCGCAGACCAAAGCGATTCGCGGCGTGGAGGTTCGTCTCTCGAGAAGCGGCGAAGAACTGCGCGGCAAAGTAACGGAAGTTCGTGCGGATCGCGGAACCATTGCGGCACGAGGTTTGTCACTCGAAGGTTCGGGCATTGGTGCGCTTGGAGGAACGCTTGTCGTCGCCAACCAGGACATCACGGGAAAGTTGGCCGGGAAAAACATCGATCTCGAACGCTTGTCCCGGCTGTTTGGACTGAACAAACGCACCCGGGGTATCGCGGACATCGACATTGCCCTTGCTCCGACAAACCGTGGTCGAAAAGGCCACATCAACGTCAACGTCAAGAATGCGACCGTTGCGCCCATGGCCGGCATCGAGTTCCCCGGAACGTACGCTTCGGTCAACGCAACGTTCGACCATGACCGGGCCTCGGTCGAAGCATCCGTGCGCATCGATGGCCAAGCCAAACCCGGTCAGAATCCAGCAACGGCATGTGAAGGCACAATTGCGGAAGTGCGAGTGTCCGAAGCCGAAGGGGCCCTGCGTGGTCCTCTACTGGCTCCGTCCACCTGGGCCAAACTCACGGGTCACGCGCGTGTCGAAGCCAAAGATACGCGCCTCGACTGCATCGCCCAGCGCCTGCCCTTGGCTTTGCTGCTGACTGAAGTCGCCGGCAAGCTCGATGCAAGCATCTCGGTTGATCGTCCCGCAGGACAAAGGTTCGTCTCCGTCAAATCACTGGAAGTCAAAACCAAAGGTTTGAAGATCGCGGGCCCTCAGATGTTTGGTGAAGAAAAACCACGCTGGGAATCGCGTTCGATGGACGTGGCAATCCTCGGAAGTGTCGATGGTTCGTCCGGCGCAACATCCGCCAAGCTCATCCTGTCCGATGATCGTGTGCTCGCCGAGCTCGCCACGACGGCAACGTTGGACCTGCAAACAATCGTCGACGATCCACGACGTCGATGGGCCACCATTGCCAAGTCGCCAGGCACGATGGCGTTCATGATTCCGAGGCGCTCGGTCGCGTCGCTCAAGAGTTTGCCATCCGTGTTTCATGACAAACTTCCGCCGGTGGAAGGTGATTTCGCCGTCACCGTGACGAGCACCGGCACGCTCGAAGATCCATCGATCGCGGCACGAGTTTCGACGTGGCACTTGGGGCACGTCGATGAACAACGTCAACCTTCCGAGTGGTCGCTGCCCGTCGATGCCGACGTCGTGGCGAACTACAAAGGCAAGAAGGCCGGCCTTGTGGCGCAGGTTCGTCGCAACACACGCGAGATTGCATCGGTCGTGGGAAACGCCGAAGTGGATCTCAACGCCTTGCTCCTGGGTTCAGATGTCCCGCCGAACTTCGATGTGCAAACGACCCTGACGCGCTTGCCATTGGGGCGATTGCCGTATTTCACGGCTCGCGGTGTCAACGCGACCGTGAGCGGCACGATTCAGATTGGACAACATGGCGATCAACGGACAGCCAAAGCACGACTCAGCATTCCTCAAGTTCGTCTCAATGACGAACCCACGCTCGAACGCGCAGGTTTGTCCCTCGACATCACGCCAGCCACGGACGATCTGACTGCCTCTCACGGAACATTTGAAGTCGAACTAGCCGGTCGAGACGGTGGCAAGATCAACGTTGCGGGCTACTCCGGTGTCGATTGGTCCGCGATTGTGCCGCATATCAAAGAGGACAAAGCGGCAGGTTTGTCGATCCAGTCCAGTGACTTTCAGCTCTCGAGTTTGCAGCCGGTCGTGAGCACCGTGTTCTCGCGCTTCGGAGGAAAACTCGACGGCCAGTTGAACGTTGCGACGACGATGTACGGAGACGACACCCAGGGTCACATCGAGTCCAACATGGAGCTCACGAACGGCGTGGTGCACATCCCGCAGATTGGCCAAGAGCTCAAGAACGCGCATTTCGTCGTCCGTTCACGGGAACAAGGCTCACTTCAATTCGACGACATTCAAGCAGAAGGCATCAGCGGTCGCATCTACGGCTCGGCAACGGCGAAGATGAAGGGTCTGGTGTTTCAGAGTTCAAAGGCGAACTTCACGATCGACAAGAGTGAATCGCTGCCCATCACGTTCGAAGGTGTTCCACTTGGACAAGCCTACGGAAAACTCAGTGTTGAAGCGGAGAAACTGCCTCGTGAGATGCGCGTTTGGGTGAAGCTCACCGATCTTCATCTCGCGTTACCAGCATCCAGCTCGCGAGCGGTGCAATCGCTCGAACCTCATCCAGACATCATCGTTTCCCACGCCATCGGCCAGAAAAAGGAACCTCGTCGAGAAGATGCACTCGCGTGGATCACGACGGTTGATCTGGGCACGACGCACATCGAAGGCATGGGCGTCGACATGAAACTCACGAGTCCCAAGGAATCACCGCTTCGAATTGAACTGCGACAAGACGCACGCATGTCCGGCGAGGTTCAAGTGGTGGGTGGCACGTTCGAGGTGATCGGAAAAAAGTTTGAGATCGAACGAGGTCTCGTTCGCCTGCGCGAAGAAGAAGCGGGCAACCCGTACGTCAACATCACAGCACGTTGGGACGCACCTGAAGGTACGCGTGTGTACGTCGACTACGCTGGCGTGTTGAAGCCCATCACCGAACAGAAGCTCCGATTCCGTTCCGATCCTCCCCTGACCCAACAAGCGATCCTGGCGATGGTCTTGAGTGGGGGTTCGTCTGGAAGTACCGGTGAAGCTTCCGAACAAGGTTCCGCAAACGCGACAGATCTCGCGGCGAACGTCGTTGGCGGCGAGATCGCATCGACGCAGATCAACGCGGTGCTCTCACAAATCGCGCCGTTGCGCGGACTCTCCACGCGCCTTGGAACCTCGGACTCGGGTCGACTCCGCACGACCGTCATGTACGAACTCGGCGATACCGTAAAAGCGGAAGCAAGTTACGAAGGGCTTCCGAGCGGTTCACGTCTCGAAGGCATTCAAACGGATGTGAACGATCCGTACGGCACGGCCAATCGTACAGAGATCAACATTGACTGGCGGTTCTACAAGAACTGGTCGTTGCGCGGATCGTTTGGGTTTGGCGGGGTCAATCAGCAACCAAGCTCGGGCCTCGACGTGCTCTGGCAATATCGTTACTGACTCGAACGATTGGTGAGTTCAGCTTGGAGTGCGCCCACCTTCACCAAAGGAGGTTCGGCGGAGACAAGCAGCGGAGCAAGTGACGTCTGCGCGTGCCGGGAAAAACGCGCTTCGAATCGACCATCTTTCACGCGTGCATGCACCACGCCATCATCGTCAATCAACAACGTCCTCGGATCCAAAGGTTCTTCGGTTTGATCCGAAAGGACAACGTCCGCGTGCGACGCATCTTCCGCAATGCGCAGCGCCTTGACGAAATACGGGGTCGATTCTGCGCGGAAGTAACACCAATCGTAGCCGTTTGTCAGGATCAGCCTGCCGTTGTCGGGATGTTTTGAGATCCAACGATGTAACGCATCGGCAAGCGCCCCCGGTTCGATGCGGACGCCGTCGTGCCAAAAGAACCCTTCATGATCGAGAACGATTGTGCTCTCGCGCGACGTTCCCGGTGGAGGCGCAAAACGAAAGAACTCAGGATGGTCGCCAGGTTTCAAGCGTCACCTCCGTGCACCGTGGCGATGGAATTCCCACGGACGACACCTTCATAAGGTTGGCCGATGCGCATGTCACGAGCTCGAATTTCGACGCTCGTGCTCGCCTAGGTTAGAACGCGGGTGGCATGAACAATTCGACGGGACAGCACACGGACTCGCACTTGAACGCAACGCGGGCGTACTACGATGAATTTGCAGCGCGTTACGAAGACAAACGCGGCGGGCGAGATCCGGGTGGGTACCACGACCTCGTCGACGACTTGGAAATCGAATTTTTGCAGCGCTTCGCAACAGATCGCGATGTGCTCGAAGTTGGATGCGGAACGGGGCTGCTGCTCGAGCGAATGGCGCGCTTTGCCCGATCGGCAAAAGGCATCGATCTGTCCGACGGCATGCTCGAAAAAGCACGCGCTCGTGGCCTCGACGTGACTCTCGGCAGCGCGACCGAGCTTCCTTTCCCCAATGCGAGCTTCGATGTTGCGTGTTCGTTCAAGGTTTTACCTCACGTACAGGACATCAAGCGGGCACTCGACGAGATGACACGTGTGGTTCGTCCGGGCGGAATCGTGATGATCGAGCTGTACAATCCGCTGAGCTTGCGCGGCTTCGTGAAGAACTTCCTGCCGGCCGGATCCATCAGCGCTCGGACGAAAGAAAGCGCGGTCTACACACGTTTCGACAATCCCTTTCACGTGACGAACCTCGTGCCTCGCAGCTTGCATCTACGTGCTTCGCGCGGAGTCAGAATCGTGACGCCGGCAGCGATCGTGATGCGCGTGCCGGTGCTTGGTCGTGTGCTTGATCGAGCCGAGCGAGCGTTGTGTGATTCGCCGTTGCGTTACCTCGGCGGTTTTTGGATCGGCGCATTTGAGAAGACCGCATAGGCGCACCAGATCGTCATGCCGATAGCGCACTCGGCCTGCTACGTTCGGGGCTGCTTGCTTTGGGCATGAGGAACGCGATGGCCACCCCTACGCCACCAGTCAATACGACGTTGCCAAACGGAACTCTGAACGATCGCGGAGGCTTGGTCGGAGCTCTCGCGTTTGTCGAGAACATCGGGATTGGCGCGATGGGAGCGCGTGAGATTCGCAAGTGGATCGATACGTATTTGGTCAAAGTCGGTCGTATGGAGAGACCAACTCATCTGACCGAACCAATGGCAGGCACGTTGCTCCTCGATGCACTCACCGGCCCAGATGCTTCGAAGTCGCGCGCGCAACTCGACCGCATCCTCGGACGCGCACGCGCCCGCGTCGTACGTGCGCTTCAAGGTTTGCTGCATTCGCCCGCCGATGAAACCTTCGTCGAAATCGCGAAAGACACCGGCCGCGTCGAGTTGGTCGATCCAACCACGGACCTTTGGATCGCCAAACCACAACCAGGTGATCCCCTGAGCGACATCGTACTCAGCTTGTTCGTCGCGGACTTTCTGGCCAATCGACCGCTGTACGAGCAAAACCTCTGTGTGTGTCGTACCTGTGGTCGTTTGTCATTTCGAGCGCGCACGATGCCTCGTACCGCCTGTCGCGAGCACAACAATCCCTCGGATGGCGCGGAAGACTAGAGCAGACAAACCTTACCGGCGGTTCGTCAAAACGTACCAATGATTCCCACACCGAGCATGTCTTTCGACAAACCAACGGTTGGGACAAACTGGAACGTCGATGCCGTTGGTCGCACGGGCATGTTGCGTTTTCGTACCGTGACAAACTCAGGAACGTACGCGACGTGTGCTTGAATGATGCCCGTGATGGCAACGGCAGCGAACGCACCAAACGAGATCTGATTGAGACGCAACGCGATCAATTTGTTGGTGAGCAAAATATCGAGCGAGGCCTTTTCCAAGCTGTATGGGTTGATGGTCGCGTAATACGTGTGAATCTGCGACGTGACGAGGGTGAGCGAACCGAGCAACGATTCGGAGACGGCGAAAGCCATCCCCAGTCGCGCGTTGCGATTCTGAAACTGCCCCACGCCAAACGGAAGCGACGCAATGAATCGCGAGTTTTGCGTGACGACACGTTCTTCGGACGCCGCTTGCAGAACTGCCTTGAGCCACTTCTCTTCGGCTTGTTTGAGTCGCTCGGCGGCCAAACGTTGCTCGCGTTCCTGTTGAGCCCGTTTTTCCTGTTCAGCCTCGAGTTCTTGGCGCAGGCGACCTCGAACCACAGTGAATCGATCCACGACCTTTTGCGGAAAGGCCGCGGGATCGGGCGCAAATTGAAAATTCTTTCGCAGAATCTCAGCAATCTGAAGATCCGCTTCGTCATTGCGGTCGAGCGCAACAAGCGAAGCTGCGTAATAGGCGCGGGCTCGCTCCACGAGTTCAGCGTCGACCAAACGACATGACGTCGTCACGTTCGCTGCCGCTTGGGCACAAGGCGGCTGCGCAGGATCGAGCATCGCGGCAAATCGTTCGGCGGCTTTTGGATATTCACCACCATCGAAGCGCGTCTTGCCGAGCTCGAATTGCTGCAAATCATCGGCCAACGCAGGCGCCGAAACAGCCAACAATGCCGTTCCGACGAGTGTGCTCAGGACAAACCTTGACGAACACCTGCGCATACACGAAGAACGCCCGAACACGGCCTGGTCATCACGTACCACGGCGCGTGCGGCTTCTGTCGCCCCGAACCCCCGAGTTGCATCGGGCCGAGCCTTCTCTGGACGAGATCGCGCCGTCATCCTCGGTAACCGAGGAACCCTTTCTACCGGAAATCGAGCGCGGTGGGGCGCGTCGATGATGGGGGGTGAAATTCCCCGCAAATCCGCACATTTTTGACAGAGAACGCGAGGTTCGTCCCTACCCTACGGCCAAGAAATCGCGTTGTGCTCACCCGCGCGCAACAGCACGGAACTTCGCGTCGGCGCCGCCGGAGGTGGGGGAATGAACTGACACTTGCCCGACCACGTCGCGTCTCGCAACTGAACTGATTTCGATGCCCCCGCGAACACAGTGAGCATCACATCGGCACACACGAGTTGTGCGTTTGCTGGTGCCCCATTCAAAGACACCGTCGCGGGCAACGGCTTGAGTCGAATTCCAATGCGTTGCACGTGCTCTGGATCGTTCTCGGGTGGGGCTTCGACCGTGATTATCCCGTCATACGGCTCGCAACACTTCGAGCCTTCGACGGTCGCTGAAGCCTGATGCGTTCCCGTTCGTAGAGAAAAAATGCGGGAAAACCACGCTTCTTCCCGCCCATCCAACGTCAACTTCGCTCCAGGCGGCGTGATGATGATCGATACCTTACGCGTGCTCGCTCGCGGAGCTGACTGCTGCGCGGCAGACAACAACGCCGGCGGAAGCTTGAGACGCACACTCGTAGCTGGCCCAGGAGCTTCAACAACACCTACCGAAGCAGAAGGCGGCACGCCCTCGCCTGTCGACGGATCCTTTGGTGCTCCAACATTCGTCGAAGTCTCCGGCGATGCCGTAGGTCGTTCGTCTGGACGATCAGGCAAGAGCGACGCATCGGGTTTACGCAAGCGAGCAACCCCGAAAGCGACGACACCTAGAAGAGCCAAAGCGCCAACGACCGCCGCTCCGCGTACGAGGTACTGTCGCCGCGCTGCACTCGAACGAAGACCACGAACACGTTTGAAGATCGATTGATCGTGCGGTGCCAACGCGAGGGCGCGATTGAAGTCATCGGCAGCACCAACGACGTCTCCTGTTTTTCGCGCGGTTTCACCTCGAGCAAGAAGCTTCGGAACCAAACGTTCGGGCAAACGACGCACATAGTCCGCCGGATCGGCAAAGTAGGCATCGATCTCGGCACGTGGATCTTGAATGCCCAACGCTTCGAGTTCGTCACGGATACGTTCGCCAAATTTAGCCGGGCTCGCCGTTCGATCTTCCAAACGATGGGCAAGCGCTCCATCGATGATGCGCGACCACCGTCCACCCACGGTATTTCGTTCCCGATCCGCGGGTGGATACGTTCCTTCGAGCACGCGTCGCAAGACCTGCGCCGGGTTTTTCCCCTCGAACGGCAGATGCCCCACGAGGCACTCGTACATGAGTACCCCCAACGCAAACACGTCCGTTCGTCCGTCGACTTCACCCGCTTCGATCTGCTCGGGCGCCATATGCGCCGGCGATCCAAGAACCTGCCCTGTCGATGTGACGCCTTGTGCATCGAGCAGTTTCGCAATGCCGAAGTCGGTCAGTTTGATGGTCACGCTGGTGTCCGACGGTGCGGACACTCGACGCGAACCAGGACGTTCCTCGTTTGTCTCGGGACGACGTTTCGATATCGGTCGGCGCGACGATTCGGGCTCGACGTCTTGCTCGTCGCCTGGCGCAGATGCACGTGCTTGTGGCAGCGATTTTCGATCCGAAGGCAGTTCGACCAAAACGTTCTCGGGTTTGACGTCGCGATGGATGATGCCCGACGCATGCGCGTGGTCGAGTGCGTCACAAAGAACCGCCGTCATGGCTGCACCGATTTCCGCCGGCATCTCCTGATGTTGCTCGATCACCTTGCGCAGCGTCGTGCCGCGACACAGTTCGACGACGAGATAACGTTCGGCGTCTTCGTCGCCCGAGACGTCGTGAACTTCAACGATGCACGGATGCCGTAACTTCGCGGCGGCGCGAGCTTCGGCAATGAAACGCTTGGCCACTTCCGCGTTTTCGCGAAGGTGCTTGTGAATGATCTTGATTGCGACTTCTCGCCCCAGGCGTTTGTCCCGGGCGCGATACACCGTCGCCATGCCGCCATGCCCAATCTCTTCGAGCAACTCGTACTTGGTGAGCCGTGGAAGAGAAGGCAGCGCGGAGAGTTCCGTCATTCAACCACCTTGACGCGAATGGAGTTCGTCGAGCCCTTCACACCGATGGGCGCTCCGAAGATGGCGACAAACTTGTCGCCCGGGGAAACGAATCCGTTGGCCAAGAGTAACATGCTTGCGCGATCGACCATCTCATCCGCACTCGTGACTTTGTCGATCGGCCAGGGAACGACGCCCCACAAAAGAGCGAGCCGACGACGTGTTGCCGCATTGGGTGAGAACGCAATGATGGGCACGACAGGCCGATGTTTCGATGCAAAGAGTGCCGTACTGCCGGACTCTGTGAAGGCAACGATCACCCGCGCTCCGATATCGCGTGCGATGTCACATCCGTTGCGGGCCACCGATTCATTGATGTTCGCACGCTTGCCCGGCATCTCGCTCGAAAGCGGACGGAAAAATTGGCTCTGCTCAGCCTCCATGATGATGCGACTCATCACGCGAGCGACAAGCGGTGGATGCGCACCTGTTGCTGTTTCCGCTGACAACATGACGGCATCGGTTCCTTCGAACACTGCCGTTGCGACGTCACTTGCTTCTGCGCGCGTTGGACGAGCTTGCGTCACCATCGACTGAAGCATCTCCGTCGCAACGATGACGGGCTTTTGATGCACGCGCGCAAGGCCCAGAATCTCACGCTGAATCACCGGAACTCGTTCCGGATTGAACTCCACTCCGAGGTCACCACGCGCCACCATCACAGCGTCGGTGACATGCATGATCGAATCGAGATTCTCGACCGCGCTCGGCGTTTCAATCTTCGCCACGATCGGCGTCGGCCGGCCCCACGCATCGCAAATGTCGCGTACGAGGCGAATGTCGTCGGCTGTTTTCACGAAGGAAAGCGCGACGTAATCGATTCCGAGAGACAAACCAAACGAAAGGTCCGACTTGTCCTTTTCGGTAAGAGACGCGAGACGTACACGTCGCGCGGGCAAACTCACGCCCACGCGATCTCGCAACTGTCCGCCTTGCGTGGCGATGGCATGTACGCGGCGACCATCGACCTTCGTGACCGTGAGAATCATCCGGCCGTCGTCGATGAGAATGATGTCTCCCGGCTGCAAATCTTCACAAAGCCCTTCGTACATGACGGGCATTTCACCCGGCCCGGCGAAGGGTTGTTCCTTTGAAACCTCCACGAGGGCGATGGATGCGTCGGTGGGAACATCGAGCGTTCCGCCTTCAAAACGACCGGCGCGAATCTTTGGACCACAAAGGTCTTGCAAGATGGCTACGGGTTTGTCGCAAGCTTCCGCAGCTGCACGAACGGCCTGAAACCGTCGCGCATGTTCTTCGTGCGAGCCGTGCGAGAAGTTGAGTCGAGCAACGTCCATACCGGCTCGGATCAGTTGCTCGAGAGCAGTCTTGTCCTCGGAAGATGGACCGATGGTGCAAACAATCTTGGCGCGTCGTACAGGCACGGCGGGAGCATGGCACGATGCATTCTCAGGCGACAGTCCCTCGTTCGCCTCGATTGCCGCGCGCGAACGAGACGCACGAATCGACGCACCTTTACCTTCTCACGTAGGCGCGCTACCCGAGGGCCCATGTTGACCCGTGATGCCGACGGCGCTGCTCGCATGAACGACCAACGCCTCGAAGACGTCCTCCGAACTGCGAGTGGCCAATCTTTTGGTTCCGTACAATCGGAACACGAACTTCGCACGCCCGCATACGTCTACGACCTCGACGGAATGAAGAGCGCTGCCCAGCAATTGGCAAAAGGTTTTGACGGTGCTCGACATCTTGTTGCGTATGCCGTCAAAGCGAACACCGCAGGTCCGATCATTCGCTCGCTAGGTCACGTGGGATGCGGAGCGGAAGTCGTCTCGGGTTCTGAGCTGCTGGTCGCGTTGGGTTGCGGCATCGCGCCCGAAGCGATCTTGTTCAGTGGTGTCGCCAAGACAAACCGAGAGATCGATCAAGCGATCGGCGCAGGTGATCGCGGGATCCTTGCGCTGCAAATTGAAAGTGTGGAGGAAGTGTCCCGCGTCATCGCACGCGCCAAAGCGCTGGGACGAAAGGCGCGCGTATCGATTCGCGTGAACCCGGACATCATCGCGGACACCCACGCGCACGTGGCCACAGGCCATGATGAAGCGAAGTTCGGCGTCGTCGTTGAAGATCTGGAATCCGCGTACGCAGCCATTGATGCCGCACCTGAACACATCCAGCTCGTCGGGCTCGGATGCCACATCGGATCCCAATTGACGAAAACCGACGACTACAGCGCATCGGCAAACGTTCTCTTGGATTGGGTCGGTCGACGCCATGCGCATCAACCACTCGAGTTCGTGGACTTCGGTGGAGGTTTTGGCATCGACTACGGAACTGGTTGTCCAGCCAAACCATTCGATTTTGCCCGTGAAGTCACACAGCTCGTGGCAAACCGCGGGCTTTCGTCATTGCGCATCGTGGTCGAACCAGGGCGGAGCCTCGTGGCAGAGTTTGGTGTGCTCTGCGCATCCGTCGTGATGGCCAAGACATCAACGAGCAAAGGCGTGACGCGACGGTGGTTGATGATCGATGCGGGCATGAACGATCTCGTTCGTCCAGCCATGTACGGTGCAAAGCATCGCATCGAACCGCTCGAGACGAGACCGGTGAGCGCTGAAGATGGTGTGATGATGCGTGTCGTCGGGCCCGTGTGCGAAAGCTCGGATGACTTTGGCGAGCATCCATTTCGTGCCCCGCTGCCCCGCGCGGTGGTGATTCGTGACGCGGGCGCCTACGGGTTTGTCATGGCGAGCGAATACAACGGACGCGGGTTGCCCGTGGAGATCTTCCTCGCGGGCGGCAAGGTTGCGCAGGTCCACGAGAGTCGTTCGCGCGAAGTTTGGGCGGCATCGCGTATCTTTTGAGCACCAACGAATACGCGGTTTAGGGTTGAAGCAGTCGATCTGGCCACGCACCCAGATGGCGAAACCACGGAATGTGAAGAACAAGTGCTGATCTGAAGGGTGATTCGAAGTCCCCCGAACGGGGGACTTCGTTTGTGCAGCTCCGGGTTTTAACCCGGGGCGTGCGTACGAGACGAACAGTCGGCGCGACTTGTGAGACGGTCTCTTGAACCCGGGGCGTATGTCGGGACGAACGGCCGTGGCGACTTACGACACGGCCTCTTCAATCCAGCGTGGATCTATGCGCAGAGTTTGTCTCGCTCAACGGCGATCGCGCGGGGGGCGATCACCTCGGTCACGCATTGGGGGACGATCGCCACCACGGTCCCGAGGATCACGCGACGGACGATCACGCGGCGGACCATCGCCACGCGGACCATCGGGGCGACGCGGCGGAGGGCCACCTGTGTCGCGTTCACGCGCCATGTCCATGCGCGCCTTCGCTTGCACGCCGGCTTCACCTTCGGGCAACGGAAGAACTTCACGTCGGCTGAGGCGAATCTTTCCTTCGCGATCGACCGCAACGACTTTGACCTCCGTGACGTCACCTTCCTTGACCACGTCTTCAACGCGTTCGACACGCGTATGCGCAAGCTCGGAGATGTGCACGAGGCCATCGATGCCGGGGAGAATTTCGACAAACGCGCCGAAGTCCGTGATGCGTTTGACGGTGCCTTTGTACGTCGCGCCAACTTCGGGCTCGGCCGTAAGTCCCTTGATGATGTCGAGGGCCTTCTTGACCGCATCCGAATCCGCCGAAGCGACGTTGACGGTTCCGTCGTCGTTGACGTCGATCGCCACGCCCGTTTGATCGACGATGCCTTTGATGGTTTTTCCACCAGGACCGATGATGAGACGAATCTGATCCGGTTTGACCTTGATGGTGGTGATTCGCGGCGCGTACTTGCTGAGTTCGGGACGCGGCGCGGGCAACGCTTCGAGCATCTTGCCGAGAATGTGGAGACGTCCTTCACGCGCTTGGTCGAGCGCTTGTTGCAGAATCGCCCGAGACAAACCTTCGATCTTGATGTCCATCTGAATCGCGGTGACGCCTCTGGCCGTTCCGCACACCTTAAAATCCATATCGCCCAAGTGATCTTCGTCGCCGAGGATGTCGCTCAAGATCGCGTATTTGTTGCCTTCGGCGATGAGGCCCATGGCGATGCCTGCGACCGGTGATTTAACCGGAACACCAGCATCCATGAGGGAAAGACAACCGCCGCAAACGGCAGCCATCGATGACGAACCGTTGGATTCGAGCGTCTCGCTGACGATACGGATCGTGTAGGGGAAGGCTTCTTGCGGGGGCACCATGCGCGCCAACGCTCGTTCGGCGAGCGCCCCGTGGCCGATCTCGCGACGACCTGGTCCACGCAGCGGCTTGATTTCGCCAGTCGAGAAAGGCGGGAAGTTGTAGTGCAGGTAGAACCGCTTCCAGCTTTCGCCCATCAAGCTGTCGATCTTCTGTTCGTCCGTGGACGTCCCCAAGGTTGCCGTGACAACCGCTTGGGTTTCACCGCGCTGGAACAGGGCGCTGCCATGAACGCGCGGCAAGAGGCCAACTTCGCACATGATCGGACGAATGCTGCGTGTGTCGCGTCCGTCGATGCGTTTGCCCTCGTTGAGTACGTAACTACGAACGACAAACGCTTTGCGCTCTTCGAACTCGGCCTTGATGAGTTTTTCGTTCAGCAGATACCTCTCAGCGCCGAGTTCGGCGGTGAGTGTCTCGGAGAGCTTCTTCTTGAGCGTGCTGTAGCCTTCGTAACGAGCCTTTTTGTCGGTTACGCGTGTGGCGTTCGAAAGGTCGGCGTCAACGAGTTCCGACACGCGCTTTTTGATGTCGGCATCGAGTTGCGCGGCGGCAAATGCCTTCTTGGGTTTGCCGACAGCAGCACGCAACTTCTCGATGAGGTCGATGACGGGCTGGCACGACTTGTGCGCAAACATCAACGCATCGATGATGTCGTTTTCCGTGGCTTCGGACGCGCCACCTTCGACCATCACGATCGCGTCTCGCGAACACGCGACGACAAGTTCAATGTCACATTCTTCGATCTCCGAAGCGGTTGGATAGGCGATGAATTCGCCGTTTTTACGACCAACGCGAATGCCAGCGATGGGGCCGTTCCAGGGAATGTCGGAGATGTGCAGCGCTGCGCTTGCACCGGTCAGGGCGAGAACGTCGCCTTTGTTTTGTTTGTCGCTTGAAAGGACCGTGGCGATGAGTTGCGTGTCGCGCTTGAATCCATCGGGAAACAGCGGGCGCAAGGGGCGGTCCATGATGCGGCACGCGAGAATCTCTTCGTCGCGTTGACGCGCTTCGCGTTTGAAAAACCCGCCCGGGATTTTTCCTGCGGCATACGATTTCTCGACAAACTCGCAGGTGAGGGGGAAGAAGTCGATGCCTTGCCGTTCTTCTTGGGAAACGGCAGTCACGAGCACCATGGTTTCGCCATAAGTGACGAGGATGGAGCCGTGCGCCTGTTTGGCCAGACGACCAGTCTCGAAAGTGAG
>JBGAOI010000809.1:0-3723 GCA_044221885.1 Polyangium sp. (in: bacteria) | reverse complement strand
AAATTTCGATTCATGTCGGTCTCGTTGTCCGACAAATAATCGGGCGAGGGAATGTGGAATCCATCCCAATGTTCAATTTCGCCTTCCGGAAATACCGTATAATATGGCCCTTCGTCTTCGATTTTACGCGACAACATCAAGTTCGGGAATTCGCGCGAGATGACGAAATCCCCAGCAGGGTCCTGTTTGCGCATCGACACGGCAAGTCCATCGCCATCCACATCCACCATTTTCCAATAAGGCTCGTTTCGAGCAAGCCGCCCATCGCGCGGGTTTGACCTGACGTATCCACCCACCGTCAGCGTATGCTCGGCCCCGTCCGGGCACATCCGCGGGAGCACGTAAAAAGTGACCCCGTCACGCAAGAATTTCCGCAAGTGAGGGGGCAAGTCGTGCAACGGTTCGTCGGGACAATTCAGGATCCGCAACGCGTCCTCGGCAATGGCCAACGCCACACTCGAACCTGCCAACTCGACGGCATGCATGTTGCCGTCGATCCAAACGGCTGGACCATCGCCATCTGGTGACAAACCGATCGCCAAGAGCCACAAATCACGACCTTCCGGGGTTTTTCCAATACTTCGAAGTCGTACGAACTGCGGAAATGCTTCGGCCCACGCGTGCACCACGCGCGTGAGAGCGTCGTATGTGATGTAACGAGACCGAAACCCCTCGGACATTTGTTCGAATCGCTGCAAAAGATCGGAAAATGTAGCGGTCATACGCCACACCTTCGCAAAGGATCTCGTCGGGCGCAAGAGTTACGTCATGGAGAACGCTGAACAATTTTCTCTGACTGCATGTCGCTGACGGGACCGACGTGCTCGATCCTTGCGTTACAACTCTGCCAAGATTTCTCCCCATGCAGCACCTTGATTTTGGGCTTAGAAATCACCTAGAGGAAAACGCATGCGCATTCTCTTCCCCATCCTGTTCTCCTTTGCATCAACGCTCGTGGCGTGCGGTGGCGCAGCTTCGGTCGAAGGTCCACCAAAAACCGGCGAGAATGACCCACCAACAGCCAAACCAGAAATCGCCGCGGTGGGACCTGTCGATGAAGTGGCATGTGTGGGATCCATCGACGCAGTTCCCGAAGGCGCCAAGGAAGTCGCCGACGAAGATCTCGCAAAATCAGCGATCGATGCCACGGATAAGGGCAAACTATGCATGACCCGCGTGTACGAAACCGTTACCCCGATCAAAGTGTATCGTGTGTGGAACAGCCAGAAAACGTATACCGAATTGGGGAAATGGTGGTCCTTTGCCAAACCTGCGGGTCCGGTGGACACGTACCGCGAGCAGAATGCGATTTGCCCCGAATGGAGCGACCTCGATCGCCTGTCCGTCTGTGAGATCAAAGTGGGGGCGAAATTTGCCGTTGGTCCTGGTCAAAGTGCTCAATGCACGTCCAAGAGATACGAAAAATCACCCATGAATCAGGTTTTCATTCCGAACGACACCCGCGAAGGAAAAGTCTTCGTCGACCATTGCGAACAGCTTGGCGCGTTTCCGTGATCGGTCAACCTTTGAATTCGGCAGAAGACAATCCGTGTTTGCGCAATAATTCGTGAAAATCCGTGCGATTTCGTCCGGCGAGTTTTGCCGCAGCGCTGACGTTCCCCCCGGCTCGACGCAAAGCTTCCACCAAATAGGCGCGCTCGAAAGAATCCCGCGCCGCCCGAAGCGGCGGCAAAGGCGTTCGAGCATCGGGAGAGCCCGACAAACTCGCCACGGAGATTTCTTCATGCGGCGGAGGCTCGGGCGGTTTTTCTTGCATAAACGATTTTGCCGGTGGTGACATCACAGCTGCAAGTTCGCGGATGCCCAGGCGATCGTCGGTGCACAAGAGAATTGCGCCTTCCAAAACATTCGCGAGTTCGCGAACGTTGCCCGGCCAAGGATGGGACATCAGCAATTGCAAGGCCTCGGGGGATAAAAATGGTTCGCGTAAATTGTATCGGGCTGCTGCTCGACGCAAAAACATTTCCGCCAACAAAGGAATGTCCTCGGGTCGCTCACGTAGTGGAGGCATCCAGATGGGAATGACGTGCAAGCGATAAAAGAGATCTTCGCGAAAACGCCCCGCCGCGACTTCTGCACGCATATCGCGGTTCGTCGCGGCCAAGATCCGCACATCGATCGGTTCTTCGAGTGACGAACCCACTTTGGAAATTCGCTTTTCTTGTAAAACTCTTAGCAATTTGACTTGCACTGGAGGCGGGGCTTCACCGATTTCATCGAGCAAGATCGTGCCACCATTTGCTGCTTCGAAGAGCCCTGCCTTGTCGCGATTTGCTCCCGTAAAAGCACCTCGTACATGACCAAAGAGTTCGCTTTCCAAAAGTTCCGAAGGCAAAGCGCCGCAATTGATGTCGATAAAAGGTTTGTCACGACGCGGCGAAGAAGCATGAATCGACCGAGCAGCCAATTCTTTGCCCGTGCCTGATTCGCCCAGCAACAGAATCGTGGCGTCAGCGCCTGCAACGCGCGCGATGCGCTCCCTTACGGAAGCAATGGCTTCGCTTGTTCCGAGCAACCATTGTTGTTGACTCGTGCCATCCACGATCCGCCGCAATCCCGCAACTTCCCGTTTGAGTCGCCCACTTTCAATGGCATGCGCCAATTTCTGAAGCAATTCATAATCTTGAAATGGTTTGGAAAGAAAACCATACGCACCGCGCTGTATGGCTTCCACGGCGGTTTCGATCGTTCCGTGGGCCGTGAGAATGACCACGGGAACGTCCGGAGCCCGTTTCTGCACTTCCGAAAGAACGTCGAGTCCGTTGCCATCCTCCAAACGCAAATCGAGAATCATCGCGTCCACGTTCGCCTGCTCCAGGGCTTCGAGCCCCCCACGAGCCGACAGTTCCGTGGTCACTCGATATCCATGGTGCTCGAGCCGATACGCAAGAAGTTCGCAAAGATGCGCCTCATCATCGACAACGAGAATGTGGTGCCTCGGCGCGTCGTCACTGTTTGTCATAACAATCGATCTTTTTTATATCACGAAGCGGCCTTGGGAACAGGCAAACTTGTCGCTTGACCGAGGGGCACCCAGATGTGAAACACGGCGCCGCCTTCGGGATTGTCACCCGTGACGATATCACCACCATGAACACGCGCAATTTCTCGGGCCAAGGCCAATCCAAGCCCGATTCCTACGCGTTTGGGCGAAGCTTCGAGGCCATGCGTGACGAACGCGTGAAACAGGACCTCCCGAATTTCAGGGGGAATTCCAGGTCCCTGATCACGAATCGTCAAACACGCCCACGACCCCGATTTTCCGTCGGGACCGACATCTTCCAGCGTTCGGCGCACAAACACTTTTTGACCACGTTTTGATACCGAAACGGCATTTCGCACCACATTGGCAATGGCGCGCTCAACAAGCACGAGATCCAGAGATGTCAACGGAATCTCGCCCGGCATGTCGACATCGAACACAACGCCCATTTCTCGAGCTTCGACTTCTTCATCCCGGAGAGCACTTCGACAAACCTCGTCCAATGACGCTCCAGGTTGAGGTTGAATCGGCACGCCAGCTCGAAGCCGCGACAAATCCAGCAATGTCGTCACGGTGCGAATTTCTCTTTCGCATGCAACTTGCGCAATTTGTACGATCCGCACTTGACGCTCGGGTAGTTTGCCCCCAACGCCATCGGCCAACAATCCAAGGGCTTCGCGGATTTTGGTGAGCGGTGTTCGCATCTCGTGCGACACGGA
>JBGAOI010000808.1:0-3726 GCA_044221885.1 Polyangium sp. (in: bacteria) | reverse complement strand
CGAGGATGCGGACTTCAGTGCAACCGCGCATGGCGATGGCGAGGCGATCCGACGAGAGGAGAAGCAAGTCGCCAGGGACACAACCGAGGGGTGTCGTCTCCACAGAACCAGAGACGAGATCGACGCGGTGCAACGCTTGGTTGTCGCTGTCAGCGACGAATGCGACGAGGTTGTCGCGATCGAGCGCAACGCTACTTCCGCGAGGACGGTGTGTCCGAGGTGCAGACGTTATGGACGGCTTAGCCGGTTCGGTTGTGGCGCTGGCGTCCGGGGAAAAGAGGACACCGCAAGCGAGACTCGTGAGTGCGAGAGCACGAAAGGGCCAATGCATGACCGGCAATGGACGGGCGGTCCGGAAAAAAGATTTGAAGGATTTTCGACGTCACTCGATGATCCGCGCACACGCACCGTTTGGAGCCCCAACATGACTGCCGACGCGACCACGCTGTTGCAATCGATCGAAAACGCTTCGCGAGGATTGCTGTATCCGAGTGAGTCCGACTTTCCCATCGAGCCCATCGAGTTTGGGGAAGAAGAGCCGACCCCAGAAGCGTTGCTGGCGCTGCGGAAGTTACCTTCCGAGACACGCGTCGATGATCCAACGCTCGACGCCATCTTCGAAGGCCTGACGGACGTATTCGAGGAAGCATCGGACGACGAGCAAGCCACATCAAAACGCTTTCAAGCGCTCAAGAGCCTGCTCGAAGACAACCTCGAAGACATTCGCATCTACCGCCTTGGTGAAGTCGACATGGAGATCGTCGTTCTCGGTCGCCACGCGTCGGGCAAGTGGATGGGTATCCGGACAAACGTCGTCGAAACGTGAGTCAGTCTTCGGAGCGCGCTTCGATGACGCTTTGAATGGATGGGGATACGGCCGAGAGAAACTCGTACCCCGTGCGTTTTTCGATCTCGTCGACGCTCACGCGATACTTCTCCCAGCCGTCGTCGCTGATGCCCGTTTGATTGGGCATGATGACCGCGATGACCTGTGTCGACTTTTGTACATCCGCAGCCGTTTGTCCTGGCTGAAGAACCACAACGATCTTGAAGAAATGTTTGGGAACGGCGACGTCCTTGCCGATCGTCTCCGTCACGCGTTTACCAGGTGGAAAAACACCACCTGCCATCACGAACAACTCACGACCTTCCCGCGTTGCGAGTTTCTGGCAGTGTTCTTCGAGGCGTAACCAAGGCCCAGCATTGAGGTCGTGGTATTGCGGCAAGATGTTTGTCATAAAGAACGTCGTGCGATTGTCTTCGGGACTGCGCGTGCGTTCTTCCGAACGAACCATGTGTCCGCGGTCGTATCCGGAATTGGTATAGTCGTCGTGACTTACACGTTTGAATTCGGCGGGTAGTTCGCGGTCTTCGAGGAACTTGCCTTTGAGGCGTGGTGCCGAGCCAAACCAGCCTTCATTCAATTCCCAGCTCACCCAGTTCGCGCCGTTGCGTTTGCTGTTGTACGAAAGCGCATATTGCGGCTTGCGCATCAGGTACTCGTCATCGGGCGAATCGTCCGTTGGGATGCCCATGGCGAGATGAATGCTGGCGTCTTTCGGTACGTTCTTGGGGGGTTTGACCGGAACGTCCGTACGCGGTTCCGACGTTGTCGTGGAACGAGGGTTCGTGTTGCCGGTTGTCTCCGTTCGCGGCGGAGCGACGAGGTCGTCGAGGATGCGGTCGCCGCGACAAGCGGTGAAGACGACGCTTGGCACGCCAAGCAACGTGGCGATGAGTGCAAACCACTTGCGTGAAGACCCACGCGAACGAGAAGAAGGACGGCTCACGAAATACGCCTCTTAGCGAAATCCTATATCATCATGCGCGTCATGGCCCCGCTGTACAGCGGTCAAGACTGTTGTCCGACGGCAAAGCGAAGGTCGTTGTCCAACCGAATATGTCAAGAAGGTGGCGAACCTCTACACGTACGCGCTAACGTCGCGTCGATGTTGGTTGGCCAGGGCGTGTCCTCGAACGCTCTCGAGTGGTGCTTGCTGCGCGATGTGCTGCGGCACGGATCGATCCGTGTGCGGTCGAAGCGTGGACGAAGGAGCAAGCTCTTGGAGATCGTTGCGTGAGGATCGTCCAGGGGTATTCGATTGGCTCGTATTACAAGCTGGGTTCGCCTCAAGCTGGCTTGAACGCGAATCCCATGCGCGGCCTCGTGTACCTCGTGACAAACCAACGCAAAGAGCCGATTCCAAGCTCGATTCAGCACCCGTTGCATCCGAGCAATCAGTTCGTACGGCTCGAGACGCCGGCGAGTGCGTACACGTACGTGGCCGACATCATTTCGATGCACGGTCGCGATGTGCGCTCCGCGCTGGGTATTACGCGTCCGAACATCGCGTTGGTTCCGGTGCCTGCGCCCAACATCATGCGGCAAAACCGGATGACCGATCGTTGGCCAGCCCGTGAGCTGGCAACGGAGCTCGAACGTCTGGGGTTTGGCAAGGTACGCCAATGCTTTGTGCACAAAGAAGCGACTCGACCTCGCTTCAGCTACGAAGAAGATCCCGCGCACGAGATTGCTGCGAATCTCGTGAACATTGGACGTCCATTGCCGAGTGAAGTCATCGTGTACGTGGACGATCTCGTCGTGAGCGGCGATCGGGTTGCGGCGTTGGATCAAGCATTTGGTCAGCCCGCTGGGGCCGGGGTCATCACGACCGCATTTGCGGACGAGAAAACGAAGCAGGATGCGTATCGCGCGCGCATCATGGCGCTCTCGTACGATCACGGCATGACGCCGTGGCGGATCAGCCTCTTGTAGGGTCGAGTTTTTCCGGAAGAAACATCGCGAGCAGCTCACCCAAGTTCGGGTCCACCTCGTGTCGTACGAGAAAGTCGCGAAGATCGTCGGTATTGGCGAGAGCTGTCGCGTAACGCTCGAGCGCTGAAAACCCTTGGGCCACGAGCGGTTCGAGCAAATCTCTTCGCGCGATGACGCGATCCATGAGGAGGATCTTCTCGTGGAGATTCTTGCCCCAAAGATCTCGAGCTCGCGGAACCGTGGAGAGGCGCGCCGAGTCGATGAACACGAAGAAGCCACGTTCGCTTCGAAACCATTCATCGAGATGTTTGATGATGCGCGCATCTTCAGCAACGAGGAGCTCGCGCTCGGCTTCGAGACGTTCACGGTGGTGGTCCGTTTGGTTCGTCATGCCCAACTTTTCGTCAAGGGCCCGAAGCTCAGCCGGAATTTGAACCAAACGTCGACGCCAAACGGGAAGTTTTTCCAACAAAACCGGAGCACCCACATGAGTTAACCAAAGGTGCGGCGGAAGGGCACAACCCATGATGTCGGCCAACGTCAGCTTGCGCTCGAATTCCGTCGCCGCCTGGATACGGTCACGTCCTGGTCGAGCATGAAACGTCGTGGCCCGTATGCCGGCCATGCTTTCGAGGACGAGCGCAACGGGCATACCGAATTCGAGACCGATGGGCGCAACGTGTTTCTCCGCCATTTCCTCATGCGTAAACGGAGCGGGCAAACCTGTGGAATCAAGCCGATCGGTGCCTCCGGAATGGCCGTAGTCGTGACCAGCAGCAGCGAGAATGTCGCGCGCAAGAATGGCCGACGAAACGCCTGTCTCGAGCAATGCGGCAAGCGATTCTCGCAACGTGTTCGCGACACCGTCGATCGTTGGATACACATCGAGCGCAGCTTGTTGAATGTGTTCCGGTGGCAATGTCTGTTCGGGCCACTCGAGGAGCAACATG
>JBGAOI010000807.1:0-3727 GCA_044221885.1 Polyangium sp. (in: bacteria) | reverse complement strand
ATTTGCGCATGCAATTGGTCGAGGTCTCGATCGAGGTCACCTATTTCGCGATCATCGTCGATATCCATATCGATCGCGATATCGAGTTCCGGGAGCTCGGGCGGCTCCGGGGGCTCGGGTGGCTCGGGAATTTCCAATTCGTCCAATTCCACGACCACCGGCGGCATTGGGGGCATCGGAGGCATTACCCTGCGTGCGATTTCACGCCCAAGATGACCACGTCCGTGGCGATGGGGATGCTTGTGACGGCCTTGCTTTTTCGCAGCACACGGTTCGTCCGGAACATCGAGATCTTCTTCGACCTCCACAACAACCGGGCGAGGAACGGGAACGGGCATCGGAGCAACCACGACTTTGGGCGCTCGCGGGGCGGCCGGAGGCAATTTATCTTTGGCTTCGGCGACATGCATTGCATTCGGCGCAATGAGGTACGTCGCTGTCAGAAGCAACGTTGCAATCGGTCCGAACCAGGTACTTCTTTTCGTTCTCATGGACAACCATTCTCCTTTCACGAGTCTTTCTACACGTTGCCGCAATTCACTGGTCCCCAGCGCCATCGCCGGAACGAGCGCCGAAGGTTTGTCGGCAATGGCCCATCGAGCCACTTTGGTCAAACATTCGGCCAAATCGAGCGGCCTAGCGGTGCGTTCTGCGGCCCAATCGTCCGCCAGAAGCTCCGCCGCAGCGGCCATTTTGCGCTGCGCGACGAAATTCATCGGCTGAATGAAAAAGATACGCACGAACACCGCCGTCAACACTCGGATCAGCGGATCACGTCGGACGAGATGCGCGAGTTCATGCGCCAATACGCTCTCTTGCGCCTTGGCCGAAAACTCCTGAGCCATCCGCTCCGGTAAAACGATTTCCGGGCGGCGAAATCCCCAAGCCATCGGCACCGTCACGTCGTTCGTTGCGCTAATGAGCGGCGCTTGCACCGTCGGCGTCCGAGCCGCAAGCTCCGCGACGATATCGCCAATCGGTGTCGCTTCGAGGCGCCGGCGTCCTTTCAAACGTTTTTGTAAAGAATGCCAAGACCAACCCAAGGCGCCGACCAAGAAAAACGCCCCTACGCCCCATACGCGCAGAATCGTGCGCCATGGAAAATCCACCATCCACGACGAAGTCCAACGCGGTTGCACCACCGCAGCCTGGTGGGAAATCACGACCATCGAGGCATCGTAACGATCGCGAACCACAAAGTGCGTGGCCGGGACGAACTCGGTCGTGGTCGCTCCATGCTGCGCATTGAGTGCATCGAGCCACACCGTCCCCGCCATGGGACGCATAGGCCAAAACACTTGCGCCGTCGCCGTGACCAGCCCTCCAAGAAGCGCAACGCGCCAAACCATTTCCTTGAGGTGCGGTCGCCCTCGCAACAGAAAATGGTCGATTCCCAACGCGGCCAAAAGCAACACCGAGCTGTGAATCAGGTACGTGACAAGCCAAGCGAATACGCTCATCATCGCTTCGCCTCCTTCTTCTTCGCCGCGTGAATCATCCGCTCGAGTTCCGGAAGTTCGTCCTGACGAATCTCTCCACGCGAAATCAGATGGGAAACGAGGGCAACGGAATCCCCGCCAAAAAGACGCTCGGTCAAGTCCGCGACCATACCGCGCGTGACTTGATCCTCGGTCACCGTCGGTCGATAAATGAATTTACGCCCATCCGCGCGGTGCTCGACAACCCCCTTGTCCTCCATCTTCTTCAGCATCGTCGCAATGGTCGTCGGCGCCAAACCTCGCTCCTCCAAGAGCGCGGCGTGCACGTCCGTCACCGTCGCTTCGCCCAACTGCCAAAGCACCCGCATGATCGCCAATTGCAAATCGCCCAGATGCGTCATCCCCTCACCTCCTTCACAACGAAAACGGCAAGTCCGACTTCAACTACCTTGGTAATACTACCCGAGTAGTTGAAGCTGGCAAGAGAAAAAATGCGCGTGAAGAAAGATTTCTCGAGTTGCCAGGAAAAAGCGGCATTTGGTGCATGTTGGGCCTGGCGAACGCGTTGCGAGATCGTGTAACGTGCCGGGACCATGTTGTTGACGTTGACGAGCACCACGAATCCAGCAACGGATCTGGGCTATTTGCTTCATAAGCATCCCGAACGTGTTCACACCGCCAATCTGACGTTCGGCAAGGCGCATGTCTTTTATCCGGAAGCGTCGCCCGAAAGATGCACTGTGGCACTGCTCGTCGAAGTCGATCCCATTGGCCTCGTACGCGGACGTCGAGGGCCCGCGGGCGAAGGGCGCACGCTCGAGCATTACGTCAATGATCGTCCGTATGCGGCGTCGTCTTTCTTGAGTGTCGCTTTGGCCGACGTGTTTTCCACGGCCATTGGAGGCCGCTGCAAAGATCGTCCAGACCTCGTAACGCGGGCTTTGCCTCTGGAAGTCGCCATTTCAATCGTACCGTGTCGCGGCGGCGAATCCCTTTTGCGCCGCTTGTTCGAGCCTCTCGGATATTCCGTCGAAGCCACGCCCTATCCGCTCGATGATACGCATCCCGAATGGGGTCAAAGCCGTTATTTCACGGTAAAACTATCGGCCACCAAACGCCTGAGTGAACTCTTGACGCACCTTTACGTACTCATTCCGGTGCTCGATGACGACAAACATTATTGGGTTGGCGATGACGAAGTCGAGAAATTGGTTCGTCGCGGCGAAGGGTGGCTCGCGACGCATCCCGAGCGGGAAACCATTGCGAAGCGTTATTTGAAGCACATGCACAGTTTGGCGCGAGACGCACTCGAACAGATCATGGCCGACGAAATTCCCAAAGTGGACGACGTCGAAGAAGCGCATGCCCAAGAAGAAGCCGAAATTGAGCAAAAAATCAGTTTGCAGCAACAACGCATCGGCGTGGTCTTGGCCGCCCTGAAGCAATGCGGCGCCAAACGCGTTTTGGATTTGGGTTGTGGCGAAGGTCAACTCGTCCGGGCACTCTTGGCGGACAAGTCTTTCGAAGAAATCGTCGCGCTCGACGTTTCGCATCGTTCCCTGGAAATCGCCAGCGAACGTTTGCACCTTGAACGAATGCCGGAAAAACAACGCGCCCGTCTGAAGCTCCTGCAAGGATCGCTCATGTACCGGGATAAACGTTTGGCAGGGTACGATGCTGCCGCGGTGGTGGAAGTCATCGAGCATTTGGATCCGCCACGGCTCACGGCATTCGAACGCGTCGTCTTCGAATTTGCCCGACCGACGACCGTACTCGTGACAACACCCAATGCCGAATACAACGTAAAATTCGACAATCTTCCAGCGGGTCGCATGCGCCATCACGATCATCGATTCGAATGGACGCGGGCCGAGTTTCAAGCGTGGTCCGAGAAAATTGCCGAACGGTTCCATTATCGCGTGCGGTTTCTCCCCATTGGCACCGAGGATTCCACCGTGGGTGCCCCCACGCAAATGGCGGTGTTCAGCTTATGAAAATCAGCATACCCGAATTATCGCTGGTCGTGCTCGTGGGTCCCTCGGGCTCGGGCAAATCCACGTTTGGCCGGAAACACTTCAAACCCACCGAAGTGCTTTCATCCGATGTTTGTCGGGGCCTTGTCAGCGACGACGAAAACAACCAAGCTGCCACGAATGATGCTTTCGATGTTTTGCATTACATCGCCGCCAAGCGCCTCGCCGCTGGAAAACTCACGGTGATCGACGCAACGAACGTTCAGCCCGACGCACGCAAACCCCTCGTTGCTTTAGCGCGGGAATACCATTGCT
>JBGAOI010000806.1:3496-3734 GCA_044221885.1 Polyangium sp. (in: bacteria) | reverse complement strand
CTTGGCTGAATGTCGAACAACTCCACGACCCGCTCGATTTCCCAAGGCTCATGGCCGCCGCGCGCGGTGGCTCGCAAGCGGATGTGTTTTTCCAAGTACAGCAATTGGAGACGTGGAATCATCCAGGGTTTGCCCAGGGATTGCTCACGTTGCTCGCCGATCCTCCGTATGCGGGGATCAAGTCGCGACCACTGCTCGAAGTTATTTTCCAGGCGCTCGAAAACACGCGAGATGTTCG
>JBGAOI010000806.1:0-3486 GCA_044221885.1 Polyangium sp. (in: bacteria) | reverse complement strand
CGTCAATTCGAGCACCGGGGGATGGATCATTTCCGAATTGGAGCGCATAACAAAGGCGGTGGAATCGTTTTCACCACCTAGTTTGTCCACGGACGCGCAAAAGCTTTACGACGAAGTGGTGCAAAACTTGCCGCCCGAAGTTCGTCCGCGACCGGAAGAGCCCGACACAAGTGCGGACATCGACGCGCTCGTGGCTGACGTATATGCGCACCCGGAAGACGACGAACGCCGCTTGGTTCTGGCCGAGGCATTACATGACCAAGGTGACGAGTGGGGCGAATTCATTCGACTGCAGATTGCGCAATTCCGTGGCATTTTGACGCTCGAGCAATCCACGCGACTTGCGGGATTATCGACCGCGGGACAATTGGCAACGTGGGCGCAGCCGCTGTCCAAAAGTGGTCGATGCGAATTCGTTCGCGGGTTTCCGGCCAAGATAAGCCTTTACCGATCGGCGCGGAATACCCTTGGAGAAGCGGCATGGGCGACCATCGAAGAGGTCGAGGGAATCGAGAATCTGTCCAAAAAGCAAGCCGTTGAATGGTTGAATCATGCGAGCTTGGCGAATATCAAAAACGTTTCCTTGTTGATGTCGAGCCTGTTGGCGGCCATCGAGCCGCGTATTCGGCTTTGGAAAACGCTACAATTGGTCGAGGATACGGCAATCGACGGGGCCTTGTTGCAACGTTGTCCGGAACTTCGCACGTTGACGCTGACCGTTCGCGGTGAACCCGCGCCGCGATTGCTTTGGGACCTGCCATTTTTGCAAAAACTCACGCTACATTGCCACAACAAAGGCAATTGTGCGCTGATTCTTCCGCCAACGGTCGTTCAGGCGACGGTGCATGGAAATCTCGCTCCGGGCGCGTTTGCGTATGCCAATCGGCTCGAACAATTGCTCTTTTGGGCACCACACGTAACCCGAGGCCATTTGGAAGGTTTGTCCAGCCTGAAGTGGCTCGATACACGCACCGATCAATTGGACGCGGATACATTCGAGGCTACGCCCGCGCTGGAGACGCTCAAGGTGTCGTTCAATCGCGACGATCGAGGGATCCCGGATCGCCTTTTTGTGCCGGTGGCTGGGCTAAAATCGCTCGATTTGTCGTATGGCCGGGTGCTCCCCAAGGACTTGGAGCCGCTGCAAGTGCTCGAAGAAATTCGGAATTACTGGACAAACGTGGATGATGTGCCGATACTTCCGCAATTAAAAACGTTTCATTGCATGTTGCCGCGGGGCGTGCCGGCAATCAAAGGGTTACTCGATCGCAATCCGACGTTGCGTACGCTCGGGTTTTGTTGGAATTCGGGAAGTGCGTTGTGGTTTTCGGGCGAGCCTGAAGGGTATTGCCTACGCGAATGGGAGCGATTCGGCGAGGTGATCAAGAGTTCGGCGATTGATTCCTGGATTTGCGAAGACAAGTTTCGAGTCCTTCGTCGCGAAGGTGTTTGGCAGGTTGAAACCATGGGCCGTTCCAATCTTTCGGAATGGGGATTTCCAAAACTGCTTTTGCAGGTCATGAAAACGTTTGACATTGCGGCCGAAACATTGCCCAAAGCGTTCTACGAATGCGTCAAGCCGTGGTTGCCGAAGACTTGATGAGGCCTCGTCAAATTCGCTCGCTGTATGAAAATCCTGACGCTCGGATGCACATTGGATTGCATCGGACGAGTGCGTTGTTCGCAACGACGAAACGGACAATACCAAGACAAACGCTATCCCTCGCGGCCCGACGAACATCGTGACCCGATCTTATCACTCGTGGTTTTGGCAATGCGTACTTCAACAGTGCCCCGCCTTGCATCGACACACCTTGAATACGCCAAATCATCAACACTTTCGGCAACATAGATATGGATCGCCAGGTGATGAAATTTGCAGAACGAGCTTGTTGGGCATTCGGTAGAAGCGTAGTCTGGCTTCGTAACCTCACACCAGCAGGAGACAACGATGTCCCTTTTTGATTTTACGCGTTTCATCACGCAAGCGTCTCGCGTGTTGCCGGCACTTGTGGCCGCATTCGCGGTTGGATGCGGCGATGATCCACCTGTTAACACAGAACCGTGTGCATCCGGCAAAACACATTGTTCGAGCGAATGTGTCGACACGAATACCGATTCGAATCACTGTGGTGGATGCGATTTCGCATGTAGTGCCGATGAGACATGTTCCAATGGCTGCATCTGCGAAGGTGCTCGATTCCCATTGAGCACCTCACGCCCGTCCACCCTACGACGGCGTCGACGAACAAACGCAATACGCGGCAGAAGCTTCATCTCGCCCACATCGCAATTGATTCTCCGAAGAGCAACGTCGCCGGACGAGAATCAGATCCCCTTACGTCAATCCTTGCCGTCGCTCGACGACGTGCGAACAAAACCAGTTCCCTTCGCTTCCCATTTGATGTAGAAACGCCGCGATGTGTTGGAGCGCAGAAGTTTCGGCGGGTTTTGCAGCGGTGGAATGGGCCGGCATCATGTGGCTCGTGCGGCGCAATGAAGGTTTGGACCGTGCGTTTGCCGTGGCCGTCAGCCCCATTGCGGCGCAAGAGGTTTTGCAATGGGTTTTGTGGGAGCATATCTCGACGAGCCTCACGGATTGCGATCGCGTGAATCTCGTTGGCGGATTCGTGGTGCGACAAATCACGGGCGCCGTGCCGCTCGCGTGGGTTTGGTTCGCCCAATACGGCTCTCCGCGCAGACGGCTGGCGCGCATCCTCTTGAGCATAACTGCGGCTTATGTCGCATTACGAGGCGCCATGGTGGCGCATGCATTCTGGGCGGGCCCGGACTTGTGCACAACGATTGGACCGCATCATCATCAAGCGTGGCCGCCGTATTTGGGCCGGCATGTGGACCTTCAGCCGGGCTTGGATATAGTTTTCTTTTCGCTGTATTGGATGCTTCCGGTCGGTTCTTTGGTGCTGCTGCGCAAGCCGAGATGGATGACCGTGGGGCTTTGTTTCATTATGTTCGGCACGATGATACCTTGTCTTTTATGGTATTCGGGCGAAGAATTGGGTTCGGTGTGGTGTTGGTCGTGCTCGATGCTGTTGGCGATGGCGTTTTTGGTTCCGCGCATTCAGCGGGAAATCGATGCACGGAACGCCAGGACAAATTGATAAACCGTGATCATTGTCCAACGGAAACGTCGTCGAATTTGTCCACAGCTCGCTGAAAGCCGACGTCAATATCGACAAGCTCGGCGATGATTCCTCGAAAGTGATCGGTCTCGTCGTTGGGCGAAACGATGAGCAGGGGCAAATATTCGGCGGCATCGAGCACCTTTGCCAAGTCGTCATGGTCGCGGCGTTGGTAAGCCATGTATCGGGCCGTAACGAGCACCGAATTCAGGGCCATGAGCGCCGCTTTCCATTTGCCTTTGCGGATCATTTTGCTTCCATGGGCTCGACCTGTTTATCGTTTCGCCTTCGAGGTCATCGTTTTTTGGATGCCGTCTTTTTCGCCACTTTCTTCGCTGCCACG
>JBGAOI010000805.1:0-3756 GCA_044221885.1 Polyangium sp. (in: bacteria) | reverse complement strand
GCCAATGATGGCAGTTGTCTCGTTAATGGTGTCTGCACGTTCGGTTCAGCCGCAAACACCGATGGCGATATGTACATCGACGCTCTCGACGATGATAGTGACAATGACGGCCTGACCGATTTTAATGAAGCCGGCGACACCATTTTGAGCACACCGCCCAAGGATTCGGATGGCGATGGCATTCCGGATTACCGCGAAAAACTCGCCAGCGGTTCCGGGGGCATGGGCGGTGTTGGCGGTATGGGCGGTGTCGGCGGTATGGGCGGTGTCGGCGGTATCGGCGGTATCGGCGGTACGGGAGGCGACGCCGGGTTTGGAGGACTGGGTGGCAATGGTGGAATCGCTGGTGCAGGAAATGCGGGTGGAATGGGCGGGGCAGGGGGAACAGGCGGAAAGTCAGGTGCCGGAGGAAAAGGTGGCACCATGAACGAGGGGGGGCAAGGCACGGGAGCCGCGCCGAATCCAACCGATGGCGGATGCAATTGCATGGTGGTGTCGTCTTCCGCTGCGCCATCAACCACCGGCTTACTCCTGATTTTCAGCGCATGGATCACGAGGCTTCGCCGACGCAAGAAATCGGTGTCGGAGCCGAATTCTGGTTCTCGACGTGGCTGACGACATCGTTGAAGATTTTGAATGTTGGACGCGGGGAGGGAATTGCGAAAACCTACTGGGAATCGTGATTACGTTGCTCGTCGTGGCGGGGGTCTTGAAGACGTCGTCACTGCATCAGTGAAATATCGGCAAGGTCCGTACCGAAATTCGTCATTCGCTGGACCTTCGCTCGATCTTTCGCCACCGAATACACCAAGTCATCCAGGAAAATGCTGCGCTGAACCTGCGAATTCGCATTGGTCCACCACGTACCGCAATTCGCGCCCTTCGTTCCGTGATCCACGCCGCCCAGCTTGGTGAAACCTTTGTTGAGGTCCACGTTGTAGACGAGCAGCCCACTGAAAGCCAGCGTATTGCCATAAACGCCGTCGCTTCCACCTTCACACACCGTCATTGGAATGGCCAAGAGGTTGCGATCGGCAAAGTAATTAAAGGCCAAGTGGTTTGTCGCTGCCTCGGAACTCGAACCTCGCGTCCCGATTTTTTCCTTGTGAATGAGCTGCGGATCGGTCGGTTTTGAAACGTCGAACATCTGCAAAATGACGCCATCGAAGTAGGCAAAGTCGCCGTGGTCGTTGGCATCGAAGCCGATCGACAACAAGTGATCCGGATCGATGCGGTGAATGTACGTCGAGAATCCCGGAATCTTGAGCTCCCCCAAAATGGATGGTTTGGCAGGGTCGTACAAGTCCATGACAAACAGCGGATCCGTTTTCTTGAACGTCACGACATAACCGCGATCCTCGTCGAAACGAACCGCGCGAATGTCTTCACCTGGCGCGATGTTGTCGATGGCGCCCACGCGAACCAGGTTCCCATTTTGTCCTGGCGCAAGAATGGACAAAACGCTGTGAACTTTGGGATCAGGAACACGTCCGCGTGTGGTGGCTACGCGCAAATACCCGTACCATTCGTCCATAGCGAATTGATTCAGCACGTGGCCAGGAACGACTCCACTGCCAACGTATTGTGTTGCTTTCGGCGATTCACCAATACGAAATGCATGAATTTCGCTGACTTCATCGACGGTCGGGTAAAACGAATACCAGCGACCTTTGGAGGCGTTTTTCTGGTGCACGACCGACATGTACAAGGTGTTCGTTGAGGCAAACACAGCTCCGGGACGGCTTTGAATCGTTGCGGTGACGGGAGGTGTCTTGTCGTCGAACATATCGAACGAGGAGATCGTGGTAAAGGCTTGGCCATCCTTTACGCCCGTTTCGAGAAGGCCACCACACATTGGTTTTTCTTGACCATTCTCTTTGATGGTCGGAAACCAAACGTCTTGGCGAATTTTGCGTTCGTTTTCAATCTTGAGTTGCGCGAATTTCTTGCGAACGACGTCTTCTTTCGTGCCGCATGTTTCCAAATCGTCCGGCCATGTATTGTAATTGGCTGCCTGAGCGTCATTGTCTGCAACCACCGTGTGAATGGTTCGTCCAATGCGTCGTGCCGCCATGAGGGATCCGGAAAAGTCGATTTGGCGCAATGGTTTTGGCGCCGAACGATTGGCAATATCGAACACTGTGATGCGCGTGGCCGTGCCGTCGCCCGCGAATTGGCAATCGTACGCGTACGTGCACGGGCGCCCGCGTGTGCCGCTGGCCGTGTAGACGATCGCGCGATCGCCCTCGATGAACATTTCCCGCACATCTCCGGGCATTCGCGTGACGGAAAGAACTTTGGGATTGAGCGCTTCGACGATGCGCAATGCGCCATTCATCGAAAAATACACATATCGACCGTCTGTCTTGACAATATCCGCTTCGTCGACGCCAACGACCTGATTGTTCGTACCGGACGCACTCTCGGCAGCTTTGGGACCGCTCTCTTTGGTGCCTGTCGCAGTTTTTTCCCGCGGCACAGGGTCCCGTGCGGGTTGTGACGTCGGACGAGCTACCCCTGCGCTATCACTTCTGGTGGCACCGGCGGCACCAAGCATGATGTTTCCAGGAATTCCCCCAAAAGCCGTGCCGAAGCTGATTCCACCACTCATGAGTTTTGGGCCTCGATAACGCGACCCTTCAATCATTTGCCGCTCTTCTTCAGCTCGCCAACGCGATTCTTCCCAACATCCGGGCTGAGAATCGTGCCACGTACGGAACGATTCATCGACATCCTTTTTCATTTGCTTGACGCGTTCATCCGCGATCTTGCGCGAAGTCTCTTGATAATTCTCGCAACTCGATGCAATGAGGCGCGTTTCTCCAAGCTTGGTGTCGGCCGGTTCGCCCAACATCGGCATGCTGATCATCGGCGGAGGTGGCCTTGGCGGAGATGGCGTTCGCGCGGGAGCGGGAGGGGTTGTCGCGACAAGCAGCGGCGTGGTGGCTGTGGTTGTCGGAGCGGGTCGGGCGACCACTTTGGGGGCCGGTGGAGGTTGCGCGGTGCAGCTCGAGGCAGCGGCAAAAGCAGACAAAAGCGCAAGGGGAATGGCAGCGAAGCGGCGATGTTCCATAATGGCAAACCCTGGTTCGAATAGGATGATACGCGACCGGAGGCACGTGCGACATGGAACGCGCCACAGGGTCGAAAGTTTCAGGATTCGTGGAGGCTGTTTGCAAAATCTTGATCGTGTTATGCAGACGAGCATGACGGACGAGCAGGTGCCAAGCGGGCGTCGAGTCTTGCCAGTGGTTCAATCGGCGCCGCGTAACGTGGTGACTCGGTATTCGCCGGATGTTCTGCAAGGCATTGCCTTGGGGGAAGCGGCCGCGCTTGCGCCTGTGGTGGCTCAAAGCGTCGCGGGGGCCATAGAGGCGGCGGAAACGGCGACAAGTCGCGCCGAGCAGCTCGTGGCGCGGGCGATGCAGCATGAGCCACCGGAACAAGCGATGGCATGTTCTCGAGGCTGTTCCACGTGTTGTCAGGCCAAAGTCATTGTGGTGGCGCCAGAAATCCTGCGTTTGGGGGAGTATCTTCGACAAACCAAATCACCGGAAGAATTGAGTTCGATCCTCGAGAAGGTTCGTCTTGCCGATGCCGTGACGCGAGGTTTGTCCCGTGAGGCCCGCGCTGAAGCACACGTGCCTTGTCCGCTTTTGGATGCAGACGGCGCTTGCAGCGTTCACGACGTGCGTCCATTGGTTTGTCGTAGCTGGACATCGTACGACGCCGAAGCATGTCGAACGTATTGGCATG
>JBGAOI010000804.1:0-3757 GCA_044221885.1 Polyangium sp. (in: bacteria) | reverse complement strand
TCCCGCGTCACGTTCGATTGTACAAAAATGCGCTTCTGCAACGATAATGGATTTTACGTGATTATGGATATCATCGACGGTGTGTACAACCTGACGTCTTGTCCCGTCCTGGTTCGGCGCGTCGCCGACGATGATTGGCAAGCGGCCACGTTGCCCATCCTTCTCAACCTCAGCGAAGACCACATCGCAAGCCGCACAACATTCGAGGACGTTACGACGAGCTGATATTCGCGACGGTCGAATCAGCAGAGCGCGAGCCTTCCGGATCGTTGTTCGCGCGCTTGGTGCTGGCAATCCAAACGTCCCGGACCACTTCGCTCAAAAATATCGGATCAGCTTCGTCGATCGGGCACAAATCTTTGGGCTGAATTCCGTAAGGTCGATCGTTCGGAGGCCACGCAAACGACCAATCCAAACGAGGGCGATCCCAAACGCCGCGCAATATCAACAAACCCACCCGCACGGCCATATCCGGGGAATGGAATCCATCATAAACCATGTAGCCATAACGAGGTTCGTCGCTTTTATCCATCATGCGCCACAACGCCGTTTGGTTTGCCCGCTCATCATCCAGGTAAAACCCCGCGACCGTGCCATTGTCTTCCGCGTGCGTGTACCGCCATCGTCCTCGTCGCCGCAAATCTTGGTAGATTCGGTACAAGGGCAAGGGTTCTTCCCAGCGTGGACGATACCAACCAAACGTATCCCGTTGCAATGCATCGGCACCAAAAACCTCGCGGGACCATTGCTGGAACGGGGCGTTGCACGTGTCGATTCGTTGCGGCAAAAAAGAAATTCCCTTCACAGCCGCGTGCGCTGGATGCGCAATACGTAATTCCTTCGCTTGGACGTCATTCCCCGCAAGATCGCGAAGCACGGCACGTTCGTCAAGCCAACAAAGGCGATCGTGTTCATCGAGCCACCACAAGGCCCGTACCAATGAATGAATAGGTTCGTCATGGTGAATGATTTGTTCGAGCGCCGCGTGGGGCCAGACATGTTGACGTCGGAATGCCCATTCGAGACGTTGACATTGAAGGCGCATGAAACGTGCGTCATCTCTTGACTGCGTTGCCGCGACACGATCGGCCCACAAGTGAAGCGGCAAGCCGTGACGTTGCGCCCATTGCGCACTGGCCGACCGAGCTTCTTCGCGCACCGCGTGCACGGGATGCGTGAACTCGGCGGCTTGAGCCAGCACCCAGCGCGCGGGATCGTCGCCGACGATAATCGCCCGAAACGCTGCAAGTTGTTCGTCGTTCGTCGCTTTTCGGCTCCAAACCAGCAAACCCAGTCGGGAAAATTCTTCGGAGTGCGGATCGGCCGCGAGCATCATGGTTGCATGATGCCGGGCTTGACACAGTGACGCAAGCGCAAGTATTCATTTCGGAGCCCAAAGCAAAACGTTGCTCGGTGTCCAACGCCGGCTCGGCCAGCCAAACCTCGAACGTCCGCCATGGAGGGTTCGCGAATGCGCAAAAAGCTCGTCACTTTCTGTTTTTTGGCGTCGACCTTGTTAGGAACGGTGACGGCTCGCGCCCAGGACAATCGTCCGCGGCTCGAAGAAATTCCGCTCGACGAAGAACCGCCGCCGAGGGCCGGAGCAATGACCGAAACGGCGGCGCAGGCCAAACGGCTTTTTGACCAGGAGCGGTGGCCCGAGGCAGCCTTGTTGTTTCATCGCGTCGTGGACGGTTCGACGCACGATGATGAAGGTAATCGGCAAATTGCGCAATATCACCTCGCGGCCGCGCTGTATCGATTGCATTTTTATCAAGCGAGTTACGCGCTTTTTTCGGAAATCGTCGACAAACCAAAGCATCTCAAGCGTAACGATACCTTGTTATGGCTTGCGAAATTAGCGGCGCAATTACCGGAACCCGCGGATGTGATCGAACGCGTGGGGAAATACAAGCCCGAGCAAATCGCTCGTTTTGACAATCCGAAACAACGCGAACTGTATTGGCAACTCAATTATTTGCTCGGGCGCTACAAATACCGCAATCGCGATTACGACGCGGCGATTGAACTTTTTGGCAAAATCGACAAAGCGGCGAAGCATTATTTGCAAGCTCAATTCTTTACGGGCATTTCGTACGTGCAGCTTCGCAAATCCGTTCCGGCGGCTGCGGCATTTCAATCGGTGGTGCAAACCCTGGATGAAGGCGGAACTCAGGCGGAAGACGAATCGCGTATGCGGGACTTGGCGTATTTGTCCTTGGCGCGGACATATTATTCGGCATCGATTCGCTTCAATGAAAAAGGCGTGCCCACGATTGACGGAAACAAGATCTCGGCGGCCATTGAGAATTGGAATCGCGTGGACATGGCCAGCGAGTATTGGCTCGATGCGCTCTTCGAAGAATCCTGGGCGTACTTCATGGCCGGCGATTATTCGCATGTTCTCGGCAATATCCACACCATCGAATCGCCGTATTTCCCCAATGCGTATTATCCCGAAGCCGACGTGCTCAAAGCGGTCGTATCGTACAAGCTTTGTCATTACGATGTGGCCGTGACAACCGTGGCGCGGATGAGAAACAAGTACATCCCGGTGAAATCGGAATTAGAAGCGTTGGTCGGTCGTTTTAACGGTGACGATTCCGAGCGGCGTTATTTCGACTTCTTGCGCGAAGTGCGTGCCGGCAAGACGACGCTTGTGCCTGCGGTGAAGTCAATCGTCGAAACGACGTTTTCGGATCGCCAGCTTTTGCGGCATCTCGAGTACGTGCATGTTCTCGACGCGGAAGCTGCGCGCCTGAAAAAAGCACCGGAAGCTTTTCGCGATTCAACTCTTGGCAGCGATATCGCGGACGCCGTCCAGTTTGCCCGGGACCTGACGATTCGCAACGCTGGCGCGTTGACGCGTGAACGATTTCGGCGGTACCTGGAGGAACTCAATGAACATTTGCGCAACGGGAGCAAAATCATTGCCGACGTGACGACGGAACAACGTCGCAAACTGAACGAGCTTGCGGGGATTGGATATGTTTTGCAACGCGATCCGTACGTCAACGGCACGGTCAAACCGGACGACGAACACATTCTTTGGCCGTTCGACGGGGAGCATTGGCGGGACGAACTCGGGTTTTACCGCCAAGTGGTGAAGTCGAATTGCCGATGAAGAGTTGCCGACATCATTGATTCTGGAACGATACGGGAATGACGACCACCGCGCCGCCGCCGGTCGGCGGATCGAATTGAGCGCTTTTTACGCGATTCACGACGCATTCGATGACATCCTTTGACAAACCAGTTCCACCGGCAGCGCTGGCCAGGACGACTTCGCCGTTTTTGCCAATTCGTGCGGTAATACGCAGCGAACCTTGCATGTTGGGGGCCGTTTGCAAGCCGCGATTGTAACAACGTCGAAAACCCGCGCTCATCCCGGCGACGACGCTTTGTGCATTGCCAACATTACCCGCGACGACCGTATTGCCCGGATCTGCACGACCCGAAACGGTGGTGGCGCCCGTTGCTGTGGCAGTTCCCGTTATGGGATCGACGTTGTCGTTAGGTTCGGTTGGAGAAACCGGGGGCTCAGGTGGAGTGGGCTCGATTCGTTCGATGAGCGGCGCTGCGGGAGCCACTTCGAGGTTCGGTGTGGGGGCTGTTTGCGCTTGATGCTCGTCCGCGTGGAGGCTCGCGTCGTCGTCGACGTTGGCGTTTTTGAGCATCATGAGCGCTCCTCCAGCGGCCAAAAAGAGGCAGCCGACCATCACAATGAGCACGCCACTACGATCCATTTGATACCTCG
>JBGAOI010000803.1:0-3758 GCA_044221885.1 Polyangium sp. (in: bacteria) | reverse complement strand
GTTGCCCGCCCACGTGGTTCGTTCCGGTATCGAAGTCGACCGTGTCGTGGCACGAGCCGCAGGCCCCGCGCGACGGCGTGGTTTTCCACGCATCGACATCGGCCCCGGTGCCTTCGTGACACTTTTGGCAATTGCCGAGCTCCGCCGGAAAAGCCGACTTCCACCATTCGTGTTTGGCATTCTGAAACCCCCAAATGGCGTATCGACCGTTGTCCGCGGCTTCATTCACAGGCGTGGCGGGATTATCGAAAACGATCCCATCGGCACCCGGAATCGACGCTAGCTGCCCACCGGCGTGGATTTTGTGGACCATTTCGCCAAACTCGAGCGATTCTCCGCTATGCGGATCAACACTTCCCGGCCCGTGGCAAGTGACGCACGTTTCGACACTGAGACGATCGCCACCGTGGGCTGAAAATGACGGACCGTGGCAATTCTTGCAGGCGCCTGTTTGCACGATATCGCGATGTTCCTTGGTTGCAAGCGAACTGCCATTGGGGACGAAATCAAAAAATGCATCCGCCGTCGGGCCTGTGGCACCGCCCATCATGATGGCGATACGATGGCGTTTGTCTTGCTCATACGCGATGCTCGCTCCGGCAACAGGAGTCTTGATGTTGGAGAGGTTTGTCGCAAAAGTATACCCATACGAGCCGTCGCCATTGTCAATGAGTTGCCCATTGGTTTCACGTGCGCCTTGATCGGCCGCTGTTCCATCGGGATTGGGCCAATCGCCATTGGCCGAACCGCTGACGACCTGCGAGCGGTAAATATACGGCACCCAGACCGTGGACACTTGGCCTGTGGCCGCGGGAACGAGCTTCGCAATGGATGCTGCAATCGTTTTGATACCGGGCTGAGGAACGCCCATTTCGTCGGTGACGGTGAAATCGACCGTCACGGTCCCTACTGCATTGGCGGTTGCGCCGGTAATCGTGGCGACGGCGCGGAATTTGCCATTTTGCAAATCCATCGATTCCAATGCATCGCGGCCGTGGAATGTGGTGATCTCGACATTGCCGCCATTGGTTCCATCGGTACCGTCGGTTCCGTTGGTTCCATCGGTACCGTTTGTCCCATTGGTTCCATTGGTCCCGTTGGTCCCATTGGTCCCGTCGGTTCCGTCGACGCCATTGGTTCCTGGCCTACCCGCTGGACCGGGTGGTCCTTCGCACCCCGCCCATGAGGCAGCAGCAGCCAAAATAATGGCGGCAATGACGCTTGGTTTTGATCTCATCCGCGACTCCTCCAGCCAAACATACGCGTGGCCAATAAGGCAATTGCAGATCCGATGCCAAATGCGGATGAGGGAAAACGCCGAGAATCCGGGAGTATTTTGGAGCGCTCCCGAGCCGCAACGCTGTTTTTGTAGCCTACGCGCAAAAGATGCGTCGCGTTCCCGATGTCGTGTTGAGGGTGAGGATTCGAGTGCTCAACGCACTTCGTTGCGTAATTGGGCGAGTTCGCGTTCGACGTTGGATGTGTGATGGGGCGGAACCTGCAACCAGGCTAATGCGAAAGCCAATTCATCGAGTTTGAACGCTCGATAAAGTTGCGGCGGTGTTCCTCCCCGAATGATGTTTGCAAACCAATTTTCTGCAAACAAAGTCGAGGCGCCGACGACAGCCCGAGTAAAACCAGAGTCGCTCAATACGGCCATACGTCCGCGTGGCGGTCCGTATTTCGCAACGAGTTCGTCGCGTATGCGCAAATCGAAATAGTGGCGTTGCGCCGCCGTTGGGGCTCCACCAGCGCTCGTGGCCAATGCGCGTGTATATTGCTTCCGGTGATAAAGCTCGATGGCTGCGGACACGAGCCGATCATAATCCGCATCGGTGGGCGGATCTTTCCCGTGCGCAATGACGAGTACATCATTGACAATGGCAAACGCCAGCGAGGGTCGTGTCGTGTTGGTCATGATCCGACCCTCGTAAACGTTGTTATCGGCGTCTTTGGGCGCATCACGGGGCGTATTTCGCGATAAACGCGTCGTAACCTCCGGCGCTCGTCACGGTGCCTGTTCCGAAATCGACGAGACCTTGGTAGCGACCCACGACATACGCAAAATTCAATGCGTCGGCAGCTACGGCGCGACCTTGTTGTTCGAGCGTATCGCCAGCTCGGCGACTCCAGACATGGTTGCCTGCGGAGTTCAATTTCGTGACAAACATGTCATTGCCACCAGCGCTGGTCAACGGGCCGCCTCCGAAATCAATGCTTCCGCTATTCGTTCCCGTGAAAATCACGTTGTTTTGAGCGTCCGTGTCCACGCCCCAAGCAACTTGCGCACTGGCATCGCCTACCAGTTTCGCCCATTGTGGTACGTTGTTTGCGTTGTATTTGGCGACAAAGGTATCGCTCAGACCAAAGCCTGTGGCGGTTCCGAGGCCGAAATCCGTGCCTGTGGTGACTTGTCCGACGACAACGACGTTTCCGGAGACATCAACGGCAACGCTATTGGCATTTTGGTTCGAGTTGCCGCCAATGACCCGTGACCACACGAATGTGCCGCTGGAGGAGTATTTGACGAGCATACCTTCAGAGCCTCCCGCGCTTGTATTGAGGCCGCCGCCGAAATCGGCTGAACCTGAGAATGAGCCGGCAATGTAGACATCTCCGCCCGCGCTGATGGCGACATCTTTGACCGTTTGTGCGCTTGCGTCGCCAAAACTTCGGCTCCAGAGATGGAGCCCGAGTGACGAGAATTTCGCGACGAATCCGTCGTCATTGCCGCTGTAATTGAGCGGACCGCCTCCAAAATCAACCGGCCCCGTGATATGACCGACAACGACGGCATTTCCTTGTGCATCGAAAGCAACGGATGTTCCGTCATCGCCGCCATTGCCGCCAAACGTGCGGCTGACGAGATAACTGCCGGTGGAGGTGAGGGCGAGCATGAAAATATCGTGGCTATTGACGACGCTCGTAATGGGCCCAGCCCCAAAGTCGACCGTGCCTTGGAATATGCCCGTGACCAGGACATTGCCGACGGCATCGACCGCCACGCCTTGCGCCCGATCGATTCCCGTTCCGCCGTATTGTTTGCTCCACAAATGGTTCCCTTGCGAATCGTATTTCGCAATGATGATATCCGAATTGCCATTTGGGGTTGTCAGCGGACCGCCGCCGAAATCGGCCATACCGCTGAATGCGCCGACAACCACGATGTTGCCTTGGCCGTCGACAGTGATGTCGTAGAGGTCTTCGTCCAAAGGTCCGCCGAATGCCTTGGTCCACGTGGCGCCGCAGGTTTCATTGGCCAAACCATTGCAATTTTCGTCACCGGGAAGTGCGCAGTTTTCCGCCGCTGGAACGACTTGACCCGTGCACGGACCATACGCTGTCCCTTGCGCATTACACGTCTGCATGCCGGCTTTGCATTCGCCGACGTTTTGTGTTCCCATCGGACCCGTGTAACAAGCCGTCATTGAATTCGGGGCGCAGACGCAATTGAGCCCGCCTTCATTGGCCATCCCGTCGCAATCTTCGTCGCCCGGAGTAGAACATGTTTCCATTTGCGGGACGACTTCACCAATACACGGCCCATACCCCGTGCCTTGACCATTGCATGTTTGAATGCCCGCCTTGCAATCGCCGACGTTTTGCGTGCCCATGGGACCCGTGTAACAAGGCGCCGTCGTATTCGGGGTGCAGACACAGCCCGATCCGCTTTCGTTCACCATGCCGTCGCAATCTTCATCGCCCGGCAAAGAACAATTTTCCATTTGAGGAACGACTTCACCAATGCACGGTCCGTA
>JBGAOI010000802.1:260-3763 GCA_044221885.1 Polyangium sp. (in: bacteria) | reverse complement strand
TGGCATCAGCTACATCCCGGAATCTCGCCATGCTTCGACGTTTCTCTGTTTTCGCCGCACTTTGTCTGGGGTTTGTCCTCCACGGTTGCAAAGACAAACCAGCGCCGCAAGGTGCTACCGTCGCGCCTGATACGCCACCTCCACCGCCGTCGGCTACGGCTATCGCGCCAGCGCCATCCGCGAGCGTGACTGCACCTGCACCTGGACAAGGGCATCGATTCATCGTTCGTCGCAAAGTGCCCAACCAATCCCTTCAACCTATTTGGTTTTTGGGAGCGGGCATTGTCGCGTGTCAGGATCTTTCGTGCCGAGAAGACGCTTTTTTGATTACAGAAGAAGGCTCGACCGAATCCTACAATCCCTTGGCGGTGATGCGGGTCAAAGAGCCGAAACTTTTCCCCAAAGAGTCCGTCGCTGGCGTCATCTATCAAGGCGATTACCCGAATATCTGCGCGATTACCGTGTTTCCGGATGATCGCACGGGTACGGGAGGCCCCAGTATCAAACGGACAGGGAAAACGTGGGTCTTGGGCGAATGTCCACGACGCGATGGCAATTCGCGTGAAGAAACCATTCCGAGGCCTCCGCGCGAATTCGACGATGCCCTTTTGCATGCCCCGATGGCCGGTGCTGCCAAAACACTCGTGTATGGTGCGAGTGCTCCGGCGATGGTCATCGAGCAACAAGTCCTTTATGTATGGGACGGTAAAACCTGGTCGAAACGTGAAGCTCCTTGGACCAAGAATCAACGAGAACTCAAGAATCATCTTTTGCATGAATCACGACGCCCCGTCAGGCTTGCAAACGGCATGACGATCGTGCCCGAAGGCGGTTTCTTGATCGATACCAAAGGCGAAGTGTCGCCCCTGCAATTGGTTCATGACGACAAACCTATTTCCAAGGACGCCGAAATCGTTGGGGCGTTGTGGGCGCCAAAGTTCCCTTGGCTTTTGGGGTATGACGGAACCGACATCTACCTATCGACACCCGACAAGAATGAAAACATCGCCTACGAAAAGGCGTCCCTTGTGGGACGACCTCCCGCAGCCAAACCTGCTCCGGCCGCAACCATATCGTCCCCACAAGCTTCCCCATCCGCATCGGCCGGCACGCCGGAACCAAGTCCTTCGGCGTCGGCGGCTGCACCGGCATTTCCTTCGTCGAGCCTTGGCAACCCTCGAGCATTTACTGCCGAATGCAAAACGCCTTTCGTTGTTTTGGCCAGTCCGCCGAAACCTGGACAAGCGTATGCGACAACGCGCGAAGGATTGCGGGGACATGGCGAACTTCAGGACATCGTGACGTTCGTCGAAATTGTGATTGCGGGTAAAACGATTTTTGGTGTGCAGACGCGGAATGAAGCTGATGCGCGGCAATTCATGGAGGTTGTCGAGAAAAGCGTCAAAGGTATGAAACCCGCACTTCAATGCTTGGATGTGCTCTCGCTCGTGCCCGATCGATATGCGCCGCCGGAGGGGATTCGTTTGGTGGGGATCAATTTGACGACGGGAGAACTCGTGCCGTTTGATTGACGCCAAAAATTCTTTCGAAGTGGGCCGTGTCGAGCTTTGTGTCGATGTGGGAAACGAGAATTTGTTTGCGGTTCGTTGCGGCGTCTTGACGCAGCGTTCATGTTTGGGATAACGTACGCGTTATGGCCGAAGATCCCCTGGATCGCGCACCTGTAACCGCTCGAAGGGTTGCAGTCGAGTGCAAGGTCAAAGGTCAGAGTTTCCGTGCATTCATTGCCGCGCTCGAAGTGCTCAAAGGGCCCGAAGCTGTGGCCGTGACCATCGCAGGGCTTCCTTCGGACATTCGCCACGCGATCGAGCACAAGGTGATCGTGACGAGCGGTTGGTATCCGATGTCGTGGTATGTCGCGTTGCACGGGGCGGCGAAGCGAGCGTGTCCAGGAGCGGTTGGTTTGGCGCGGCAACTGGGCCACGAACAGACGCGAACGGAGTTGCAAGGTATTTACAAATTCGTTCTCGCATTTCTGAAGCCTGAAACGCTCATGCATTATTCGGGTCGCGTGTTTGCCATGTATTGCCAAGGCGGCAAGCTGACCGTTACCGAAGCGGGGCCAACCTATGTGCGGTTGGTTTACGAAGATTGTCATGGCACCGACGCCAATGTTTGGGAAGACGTCATTGGCAGTTCCGAGGCAATGCTCGCGGCAACGGGCGCTCAGGCCATACGAGCTTTTGTGAGAAGCGGCGGGCGAGACGGAGATTCGACAATGACGTTGGAGCTGCGCTGGATCCTTGGTAAGTGAACGGCGATGATACTGGGACAAACTCTACCGGCGTTGTCACGGAGAGTAGGTAGCGTCGAAAGATGGAAATCCCTCTTGCCTCCCGGAAAAACCTTCCCTATGGTGGAGCCGACTTTTCACGAACCCGAGGAACATCATCATGAGTCTGAAACTCCCGGCCGTTGACCCCAAGACACTCAATGTGCGCAATTCATCCGGTTATCCCGAACCTTATCGTTCACGCGTATTGCCGCGTGAGAAACGCGCCTTGGGCGATGCTGTGGGTCTGACGAAGGTCGGCGTCAATTTGACCACGCTCATGCCGGGCAAAGAATCATCGATGCGCCATTTTCATACGCAAGAAGACGAACTCGTGTACGTTCTCGAAGGCGAACTCGTATTGGCGACGGACGACGGCGAGCAGGTGCTGACGCCCGGAACGTACGCTGGTTTTCCCGCAGGCGTGCGGAATGGCCATCATTTCATCAATCGCTCGGACAAACCCGTGACGTACCTCGAGATAAGCAATCGCGATCCAAGTGATAGCGCTGAATACACCGATCCCGAAGTCGATTTGGCGTATCGCAAGGCGCCGGATGGCAAGTTCATTTTCACGCATCGCGATGGGCGATCGTATTGACGGTTTTCGTCGCCCACTTGCGTTTCGCACGGCCCAGTCCCACTGAATCCGCAGGGGGACGAGCATGCACATCATGGAAGCATGGGGACGTTTGATGGGCGGACTTGTCGCGCCGTTCGTGGCGCTTGGCAGTTTGACCCGAAATGCGCGATTTTTCCATCCTGACGGCCTTGTTTTCCGCGCACGTGTTGACCCCTTGGCCAAAGACGGTCCGGTTGGCGAATTGGCCAAACGTCTCCAAGGTCGAGCGCTAGTCCGTTTGTCCGGGGCGTGGTGGCGTAACGAAAAAGAATGGCCCGATATTCTCGGAATTGCCATTCGTTTTGTCGATCTGCAAAGTCCCGATACCAAAGCGCCTGGACCTCGCGACCAAGACCTACTTTTTGCCACGCTTCGCCAAATGCCGCTGTTGCCGCTTGCGCCGTTGCTCACGAATCAACACGATTTTCTAGCCAATGACTACTCGGCCGTGTTGCCGTTTGTTGTGGAAGGCCTCGGTCGTGTGGAATTCCGTTTGGTTGGTATTCGCGTGAAATCCAATTTGCCCCGACGGCGTCAAAAGCTGGAAGCACTTGCCGAGGCCGGAAACGCAATGTTCCGCCTCGAAGT
>JBGAOI010000802.1:0-250 GCA_044221885.1 Polyangium sp. (in: bacteria) | reverse complement strand
GTTCGATCCGTTCCGTGCCGGTCGCGGAATCGTACCCGTCGGCGCGTTGCAAATGGTCAGGGCCGCCATTTACAAAGCCAGCGTTCTTGGACGCACGGCGACACGAGGTCGTTGAATATGTTTTACTCGACGTACGGAGGAATGCTCCACTCCGCACCTTCGGCCTCGACCGGAGCATCGTCTTCGGCTGCATGACCAAAGAATTCCGCAATCTCGTGTTTGCGCGCTTCCGCATCGGCGCGGCCCAGAT
>JBGAOI010000801.1:0-3766 GCA_044221885.1 Polyangium sp. (in: bacteria) | reverse complement strand
AAACCGCAACGCCGAATCCGCCATAGACTGCGCGGACTTCATTGCGGGCATCGATTGTCTCGGGTTCCGACGGAACGAACGACACAACCGAACGGGGGCGAACGATGGCACTTACCCGCATGCAAAAGAAGAACACCGCGTTTACGATAATTCCGATGGTCATGATGGGATCTCAGGTTCACTGCCTCGAGACCAGTTGAAAGCCTTGCCAGAAGTTGGCCTGCGACACAAGGGCCATTTGTCTGCGGCGCCCTGGCGCCAAGCGCATTCACCCTGGCGCTCGACCCTTCGCGAAACGACACGCGCCATGACGTTCGAGAAACGTCGACGCCGACAAACCCTGACGAGCAAGAAATGAGAACCCCGGGAATCTACAGGTGCGTAACGGGACAGCCATCGACGCTGACGCGTGGTGGCAAAATCGCGCCCATTGCGAAATGGACCGTTTGTTCGGACGACGTCCCGATCCTCAGGGAGAGCTGTCCCACGGGCGCTCTCTTGCATTTCGGGGGACCTCGCGCAGACAAACCCGCCCGTGCCAAACGCTTTTCCTCTCGGCGCGGGTGCCGTCGAGCGGGTATGGAAACGATTGGTGAGCGGACGGCAGATTGGATTGTGAGAACAAAGAGGCCACGTTGCATGGCCCCTTCTTGGATTCACTTCTATGGCGTGGTGGGGGCTAACGTTTCGAGTTGGGCCGGTTTAGCGGATTTTTTCCGTTTGGCGAGGCCGAGCCGAATCAGGTAATCGCGGCGAGTCATCACCGTCCGCGCAGTTTCCGCCCAATCATCATACCAAGCGCGCAATGCCCGCAGATCGTCGAGACGTGTCGCGGTATTTGTCGGTGCGGTCGATGAAGTGTTCTGCACCGGAAACAGCTCGGGGAAACGCGGAATTCAACAAACGGCTGTTTCCCGCTCCGACGTCGATTACGCCGTATCGTTCTTTGCCTTTTCGTCGGTTCCCACATCTTGCTGCAGATTTCGCGCGTATGGATGTGGGCAGGAGTTACTTCTCGATTGAGGGCTTCTTGGCAGCCAGCACTACATATACAGGGTCTTTCGCGTGTCTCTTTGACCAAGCTTCGTGACCACCTTTGCTGTGGATTTCACCATGAATCCTCAGTTCTTCTTGCATGATTTTCGTAATGGCGGCCGGTTTTTTTTTCTTGTACGGATATGAACTCATGTCCCAGCAGAACTTGCCTTTGGCAACGATGAGGCGCCGTGGATTCGATAAGTCGTGCAGCACCAAAGTAGCCAAGATATCCTTGAGGTCGCTAAGCTTACCGTTACAAAGCTCGTCATCCGTGCTGGTAATCATGAGTCTCCAAAAATCATACAGATCCTCGTAGCGTTCCTTGAACGTCTCACCGCTGACTGCCTCTTCGCGGCTAGGAAACACGACTTCCGGAAAATATTCTTTCATTATTTTCTTTTTTTCTTCATTTTTGGTTTCGGGCTGGTCCATGCGACACGCATATGTGGGCGGAAAGTCAAAACCCCACGACCCAGGATCGTCCTTCCGATTGGCTGAACCGGTAAAGAGGTTCCCTGGCATCCAGCACCAATGGTGGACCAGACTCACGATGTACTCGCCGTGGTTGCTAGGTCGTCCTGATTGCGGACAACGAGGTTGCCAACCGTCACGCACGTCCACGATGATGGGCTTGGCGTAGTCTTTGCTCTTCGGGAGCACAGTGGACAGCGTTTTCAGGGCTTTTTTTGTGTTGTCGAAATCGGTTGCCGAGTGAAACTCGTTGTAGGGCTGGCTAATGGCCATAATGAGCTGCAAGAGGTCGTCTTGCGGCGAAGTTTTGTCAAGCGCCCGGTTGACGGCCAACGCCAACGCTCTTCCCAAGACCTCCCAAGGGATCATGTGATGGAGCGTGGCCGACGCATCATCATGATGCAGCACTTCATCGAATTTCTTGCTCTGAAGGCCTCCTTCGCACCGAGATTTGGATTCAGTTGCGATCAGGCCCGAATAGTACCTTACGAAAACGCTTACGCCAGTCATCGTGCACCGTCCTTTTGTTCATCCTGCGCCACTCGCTTTTGCCATCTCCGAACGACGCCACCATTGCCAAAAACACAACCCATCCCGAGTCATTCGACGACGACGCTGCGTGTTTTTCCATGCCTCGTTCACAACCAACGGATTCGGTTTCGAGACCGATGTTGTATTCTCCCGTTTTTCCAATCGATAACGCAAGACCTTTCGAATCGAATGTCCCATCCAAGCGGCCTCTGTGATCGTTGAAAAAACCGTCAGGCGTGGGGAAGATCTTTAATGTTTCGTCGAGAGTGTTGGATCTTGCTGGATCGAGGTCTACCGGGGTCTGGATTCGAGGCGTTTCCTGCATCGAGGTGGTTGTTTGTGCGGAGGGGAGATGGGGTGAACCTTCGCCGTTTTCGGCCGATCCCGAGGAGGATTTTTACGCCCCGCATCCAAAATGGCTGGACGAGCCAAACATCGGGCCGAGGACGACGATACCCAGCGAGATGCAAGAAAAATGCGACCGAGTATTCATCTTCGTGACGCGCGAAGCAGCAACGTTTAGGAGAAAGGAACATGTTCGCTGATACGCACGGACGTTGCAATCATTATTCCCGACAAAAGTAGGTCAGGTGGAGACCAGCCATGCATCTGAGCGCAACGGAAACTGCAACCCAGTGCGAATTGGTCGTGGCAGCCATGCGTCGTTGGCGCGAACAACAATTTTCTGTTCTCGGACAAACTTCTCACGACAGTTGAGATGAAACTTTTTCGCGATGTCGTTGAACGAGCACCGAAGCATGGGAACCAACGAGTGACGCGCAGCGGCGTAAACGCGTCAATGACGAAATGGCGGATTTGATTTGCTCGAGCGCTACAATTGACGCACGAAAATCCAATGACCCAACCTCGAACCGTTGGCATTCGTATTTCAATTTCCCGTTGGGTGGATGATTCCCAACCCGGTTGGGTAGAAGGTCGTTTCACCGATGCACACGGCCAAACCTTTTTCTTTGTCGAGAAGGCTCCGGTCGTCAGCGACGAGGACCTCGACGTTCGCAGCGAATACCCGCGACAAGGGTATATCGAGGGCACATTGATCGAGCGTCGAATCTGTGAAGCATAACAAATACTGCACATAGTGCCTAGTCGAAACAAAGTGGCCATTTCGCTCATGACGCGTCTACATTGCCCCACGTTACGCTTATGGATTTGTGCATTCACACGCATCCAGACACAGCTCTGATTCGCGCGGGAATCGTCGACGCTCCCTCACATCGATTTTTCTCGACCCGCGGACGCACCAATACATCGCCGCACGCAAAAGATTGAGGTCCAGAACGCCTCGGTAAGGTACGATGGATCCGCACGCGATCGGCATGAATATCCACGCCTCTCAGGCAACTAAGTTGCCGAATCGACGGCGAGGTCGTTTAGAAAACAGGCGAGGTCATGAATGTTTTACTGGTGTGAAAAGCGGTCTGTCGTGATGCCTGGGTTGTGGTTCGTGGCGGCTCTTGTTTGCCTTTTGGCCATCGGTTGCGATCCCGATGTTCACGGGAGAACGGCTGACGTGGTAGAGGCGGCAGGCGTAACCGACGCGGTACCTTGGGGCGAAGGGGAAGATTGTCGCAATTGGGGATGCGCCGAAGAAGCCGCACGGCAATCGGTCGTGCCACCACCGAGCAATGCGCAGGCGTGTACAGAGAACGGCCAATGTGCAAGCGGGTTTTGCGTCGATGGGGTATGTTGCGACACGGCATGTATG
>JBGAOI010000800.1:0-3769 GCA_044221885.1 Polyangium sp. (in: bacteria) | reverse complement strand
AATGCACGCGACTTCTTGCACCTGCTTGGCAACGCGATCAGCGCCACGAAGCTCAAAATTCCCGACGGTGGCGAAGCGAGCGACTGGACGGACTTCATGCTGGCGTGCATCTTGGAAATGGCGAAATCCGATATACACAACATGCACATGTGTGCGCGAAAGTTAGCCAAGATTGACCCAGCAGCGATCAAAGCCGGTGATCACATGGGACAAGAATTCCGTTACGATATCACGCTCTATGCCACCAAGAATTGGCAAAACTGGTCGCTGCCCGACGTCATCATCGAACACGAAAATGACTGGAGAGCAGATTCCTTCCGTTGGGACTTCTGGAAATTGATGTGTGGTTATGGCAAACTCCGCGTAATGTTTGGATATGCGAGAACCGGCAACGACATTGACAAGCGCGTTGACCAAGTTCGCAACATGGCAAAAGAATCCAACTGGAAATACCCGCCCAATACGGAGGACCTGGTGGTGCTGCGAAATCCTGACGGCGTACCGCTACAATGGCGAGTGCTTTATCGACGAAATGAGCCCGATGATGGCCGCGAGTGGAAAGACCTCGGAAAAGACACCCTCGACAAGCTCGCGGAGAAAATCACAAACGTCAATTGACCTTGTGAGGCTTCGCGTTGTATGTGCGGCTTTTTGGTCTTGACCCCCATCAACCCGCAAGACGCGCCAACATCGCCCGATCATCCGCACCAATCACCCGATCGAGCCGCGCCAGACGACTCGCGAGCGACGACAACACATCCGTTTTCGTGCTGCCTTGCGCCACCGCTTCCAGCAATTTGTCAAATCCCACCGCACGGTTTTTCTCGAGCGGCGGAGCGTCAATCAAATCCGCCTCGCAAATCCCCACGCAATCCACCAAGACGAACCTGTCTTTGCTTGTCGCATCCGACGTAACCGCTTGCAAATCCGTCGGATTGATGGTCCGCACCCCGCGACCTTTCATTTGCTCGAAGAAATTCTTGCTCCGCACAGCGCGCATGAACATCACCACTTCGAGCGGCTTGACGTCCGTACCCGTCGCAATCATGTCCACCGTCACCACGATGCGCGGGTTGTAGCTGTTGCGAAAAGACGAAAGCAGGTCCTCCGCTTTCACGTTCGTCGATTTGTACGTAACGATGTCTTGTTCTTTCCCATCCGGGCCCACTTTTTTCTCGACAATCCGCGCCGTACCCGTCGTGTAGGTAATCTTTTCGCAGAAATCGTTGCCTTTGCCGAATTCTTCACGAACGATTTGCACGATGTCATCGGCGTGGCTGTCATTGCGCGCAAAAATCAAGGTCTTGGGCACTTCGCGCCGGCCGGGGAAGATCTCCGTAAAGAGTTTTTCCTTGAACGTTTTGACAATGGTCCGAATCTGATCCACCGCGACCACTTGCCGATCGAGCGCCGACGCATCGTACGCGAGGTCCTCGTCGAGCCGTTCCCAGCGCAAACGCCGCGTTTCGCGATCCCGTTTGCCGACGAATTCCTCGGGCCCCGCTTCCACCGTGGCGCCTTGTTCGCTGATCCGCGTGCGAATCTTGTACACGTCGAAATCGACGTTCACGCCATCCGCGACCGCTTTGGCGTGGTCGTAATCCATGACCAAGTTTTTATTAAAAAACCCGAACGTTTGTTTCGACGGCGTCGCCGTGAGTCCCACCAGAAACGCATCGAAGTATTCGAGCACCTGGCGCCACAACGAATAAATGCTGCGATGGCACTCGTCGACGAAAATCACGTCGAACGTTTCGATGGGCAATCCCGGATTGTATTCGACCGGCACGGGTTCTTTGATCAGATCGCTGAGCCCCGCCAAACCTTGCGCTTCGGCATCCGAAGGCAAATCGGGCTCGCCTTTGAGCATCGAATACAAGCGTTGAATGGTCGTGATGACCACGCGGGCGACGGGGTCGAGCTTATTCGAGCCGAGTTTTTGCACATTGTACAATTCGGTGAATTTGCGCCCGTCGTCGGGGGTGACGTATTGCTGGAATTCTTTCAGCGCTTGCTGCCCGAGGTTGTCGCGATCGACCAAAAAGAGCACACGGCTCGCATCGCCGAATTTGATGAGCCGATAAATGGACGTAATGGCGGCGAATGTTTTTCCGGCGCCCGTGGCCATTTGAATCAGCGCTCGCGGACGATTGTCATAAAACGACGTTTCCAGGTTCCGCACGGCGCGCACTTGCGCCACACGAAGACCCGTTTCGACAATCGAAGGAAACGTCCGCAAACGCCGACGAAGCGACGCCGGAAGCTGACTTCGCGGATCGGGCAAACCATCCAATACGGCCAACCCGACAGGTTCGGCATTGATCCACCGCGCGAGCGTTTCCGGCTTATGAAAATGAAAAATGGTTCGACTGCGCGGTTCCGGGTCGAGCCCATTGGAATACGCCGTTTCGACGCCGGTCGATTGATACAAGAAGGGCAATGGTTTTACCGGGGGATCGAGATGCTCGGGAATGCCCGTCGCGTATTTCTCCGCCTGCACTTCGACGCCGGTCAGGGGTGTACCTTCGCGTTTCGCTTCGACGACGCCAACGGTTTGTCCGTCGACAAATAACAAATAATCCGCTTCGCCGTGCCCGCGTTTGAGCGGAAAATGCCGAATGGCGACACCTCGAGCGGCATCGATGTTCATTGCCTCGCGGTCTTGCACAACCCAGCCGGCGGCGCAAAGCGCAGCATCGATCTTGATTCGCGCGGCATCTTCGGGGCGAGGCATGTGGGGCGAACGACGATACTCCAAGCGCGAGGGCGGATACAAGCGGAAAATGTGAGGGCGACGAACGGGGTTGGGAGCGAGAACGAAGTGGGTTGGTGGATGCTAGTTACGCCACGCTTGGTGCCAGGCTTCGCGGACGTCGTCGGGGATCGTGACGCGATCGTAGAGTTCGTCTTTGGGCCCGACATTTTCGCGACCCCAACGGATCAGTGCATCGATGTAGGCTGGTTCCAGGCAACGCATGACCTCGGGCCATTTTCGCTCGAAAGAAACGTACTTGAAAAGCGACCATAGCCCATTGAGCGGATCCCACTGGTAGTTGACGTAAACGATCGTGTCCCACTCCGACAAGGGCTCTTGCTCGGCCGCCTCGATTCGGTCCTCCATCGTATCAACTTCACTCCGGTGCCGAACGGCGATCTTGACGAGTTTTTGTGCGGTATCGATCGGGATACCGTGGGACGCCAGGGTGCTTGGTTTGACTTCGCCCAGGCGGTAGAGCAGCATGTTCCAGATATAGTGCCACCCCGACTCTGTGTTTGCCGCGAGCACCGACCCTGTCAACCACGCCGCGACGCGTTCGGCATCTTGCGTCCCAGCCGTCTCGGTCATGTTGCGAAAACAGGTCTTGGCAAGTTCTTCGGTTGGAACGTCTTCAATAAGTTCGTCAGGTATGTTGGGGTCGGCAGCCCATTTGGCGTCGTTCGCAGCGTTGGTAGCGTATTCGATACGGAGCGCGCCACGCACAGCGGATTTGACGGCATCGCCGTTCTCGAGGGCGAGTCCGACGTCCTCCCGGAAGCGCTCGAACTGATCAAGGCTTAACCACAGACTGCCCTTCACCCACGTCCAACTTTCGTTTTTATCGGATAGATTCAGCGGGAAATCAACCATCTTTGTCTCCATCGTGCTCGCGTCCAATATGCTGAAATCTGCGGACCGATTCACTTTGAAAGCTTTTTTAGCGGGGGAACGATCGTAACGGGGATTTTAGGTGGTGTCCAGATCGGAGTCGGTTGGGGCTCCAAAGGTTTG
>JBGAOI010000007.1:0-44543 GCA_044221885.1 Polyangium sp. (in: bacteria) | reverse complement strand
CAAAGTGCTGGATTTTGGCATTTCCAAGTTTTCGTCAAGATTGGATGAAAAACTTGGGAAGGTTCCGCCCTTGACAACGACAACCGCGATTCTCGGGTCACCCGTCTACATGTCCCCGGAGCAATTAAAATCGACGCGGGACGTCGATCATCGCACGGATATTTGGTCCATTGGTGTCGTTTTGTACGAACTCATGGCCGGACAACCTCCTTTTCCGTGGCGCAACATGGCCGAATTATCGGCAGCCATTCTCAAGGACCATCCCGAGCCACTCAGTGACCTCGTTCCTTCGATTCCGCCCGAATTCGATCGCGTGCTTTTGCGATGCCTCGAGAAGAATCCCAACGACCGTTACGACAACATTGCCGAACTCGCGTGGGCGTTGGTTCCTTTTGGTGGACCTTTGGCTATTCATTCAGCCGAACGAGCGTCTGAATTGTTGGCGCAGGCAGCCAGGCAACAGGCATTGCCGAGTGCATCCACAAATGGGGCGGACAAACAACCTGATATGAAAACGCGCAGCGCCGATTCCGACGGCAATTCTCCGAAATTCGTGGGTTTGCCCCTGAGCGCTACGCAACCCGCCGAAGAAACAGCGACGACCAAAGAACTACGTGCACTGCAGCTTTCCTTGATATCGCCAACATTGCGAGGTGTAACGACGGCCGTCTTCGTTGTACTGCTCTTGCTTGCCGTCACGGCCAACAAGTTCCTTCGACCTGCCGATCACACGTCGAACGATGTCGGCGATGCGCGCCGTGGCATTGCGAAGGCCTTGTCTTTGGCCATGCTCCGTCACGCACCGTTACGGGCAGACAAACCAGCGACAACGTCAGAACCTCATGCGCCCGCTCCGTCTGCAGTTTCAATCCCGACAAACGTTCCACCATCCAAACCCATAACCTCTGCAGGTTCAACGGCGCAGGAGATCGGGAAACCACCTCGATTCCACGTTTCTCGCAATCCTCAGCGACCAACGCGGCCCAATCCGTATGCGGATCGAGAATGACGGGTACGCGCATGCAAAACTCGACGATTCAACATCGTGCACGAAGGGAGGTCATCGGGGTTGTCGGCGCCCTGCTCTTTGTCGTCGGCGGATGGGACAATATGGCCCTTGCAGAACCACGACCGATTGGCCATGAATACGAGCGACGCGCGGCAGCGGAAGCGCTTTTCGACGAAGCCAAGGCATTGATGTCGGCGCAACGTCCTGCAGAAGCGTGCCCGAAATTCGCGGCCAGCCAAGCCATCGATCCGGCCGTGGGGACCATGCTGAACCTGGGTGATTGTCTCGAGAAACTCGGGAAGACCGCAAGTGCATGGGCCGAATTCCGTGCGGCAGCGGCGGCTGCCCGAGCAAAAGGACAAACGGAACGGGCCGAGGTGGCTCGAAAACGCGCTGAGGCTCTCGAGCCGAAACTCGTACGTTTGTCCGTCGTCGTGCCGAATGGAACGAGTGACAACGTCGATGTTCGTAAGAATGGAACATCGTTGACGCGTGGGTCTTGGGGCGTTGCGCTTCCGGTAGATCCTGGGCGGTACGCCATTGATGCACACATCGGCGGAAAACAAGTTTTTCGCACGGAAGTCGATGTTCCTGACAAACCAGGCACTCTGGTGACGACGGCTCTTCCGCGAATCGACGATTCATCGATTTCGCGGCGCAATTTGCAGCGCGGATTTACCCTGACTTTGGGTGCGATGAGTATTGCTTCGATTGTGACGGGCAGCGTATTGGGCGTGGCCGCGCTCTCACGACACTCGCAATCGTCCGGGCATTGCATCGAAGGTAATCTTTGTGACGCAACGGGTGTAAAGCTGCGAGACGAAGCGATTTCGTTCGGCAATGCATCAACGGCGTTGTTTGCGACGGGCACCGCAATGGGTATTGGTGCACTTGTGTTACACTTGACGACCCCTCCCAACATCCCCCCCACGAAAATCGGATTCGGCGCCATGCATTCTGGCGCTGGGCTCATCGTGGGAGGCGTATTTTGAGATTCAAACAAATCCGAAATGACCGACGAACATTGATTTGCGCTTTCTTGGTGGTCATTGCCGCGGCTTGCAATTCAGTCGCCGGAATCGAATCCGGTCGACTTGGATTGTGCCCGGATGGCTCACGAACGGACACGACAAACTGTGACGACGCGGGAGCGGTTGGAGGCGGTGGATCGTGGGGGCATAGCAGCAGCACGAGCACCGGAGGAGCAAGCGCGACCTGCGCACCACCATGGCAACGCCGCAATTCAGCAGGCAGGCAATGTTATGTACAGGAATACACGTTCCGCGATTGGGCATCCGCAGAACAACGTTGTGTCGACTTGGGCGGGCATTTGGCAGCCCTGGATTCGGCGGCAGAACTCGCGGAACTTGGCGAATGGATCGTCGCAGAGGTTTGGATTGGCGGAACGGACCAAGGGCATGAGGGATCGTTTGTCTGGACCAATGGCCAGCTCTGGTCGTTCGCGTCGTGGAAAGACGGCGGGCCGATGGATCCGAGTGGCAATCGGGACTGCGTGGCGTTGACGACGACAATCGGCAGCTTGCCCGTTTTCGAGGCCCGAATGTGCTCGGAAAAGCGCCCCTACGTGTGTGAGAGTTCCGCGGCCAATCCCTGATTCGTGAACTTTCTTGGCTCTTGGGCCCGAATGATGCGATGGTGCATTTCATCATGCGCACCATCCTCATGTTTGTCGCCGTCGCGCTCGCCTTGCCTCTTGGTTGTGGTGGCGCGCAGCAATCGTCTCCGGCGGAGTCGGGTTGGTCGGACGAACTCGCCGATCCCTCGATGCAGCCTGTCGAAAGCAGTGAGAGTCCAGAGCGGAGATCCTCGGATGGTCCGATGCCGATCACGAAACCACCCGCGACACAACCCACCGAAATGCGGGTTCGTCATGACCTCATGATGGCCAAAGAAGCACCGCACAACGCGAATTGTTCGTGTTTGTCGATGGTCGTGGCGGATACTCCAAACGATTCACGTTTGATGTGGATCGATGCTCCTCCAAAGCTGGAAGCGGATGTCGCTGTCGTTGCCATGAGCACCAAAGGAATTGCGTGCCCGGGTTTGCCCGCGGATTCTACGGATCGACCCAGCATTTCTGGTGTCGAGCGCGATGGTCCCAACGTCGTCATTGTCGTGGAGAATCTTGCTGCAGGAAAACCTATCGCTTCGGGTGCCGTCATTCCCAAGCCAGGTCCGGGCGGATCCGTCTATGTCAAACCCAAGGGCCCAAAAGTACCTTATGGTCGCCCGTTGCCGGGCGCTACAACCAATGCCGCCAAATGCAAGGTTCGCTGAATATTTTCATCTTGCGGTAGCGACACTTGGGCACATTTCGCATCCATGCTTGACGCGACCGACGCGTGATGATGATTTGAAGGGATGCAAAAAACATCTCTGATCAGTTTCATTTTCCCCGCAATACTCGTAATGAGTTGCACCCAAGACTTCGACCAATTCGATCCGTCGGGTGGCGGAGGCGTCGGCGGAGCGTCGACCAGCAGTTCGAGCAGCAGCTCGTCGAGTTCGGGAACCGTTCCTTGTGGTGGAATGCAATGCCCAGCCGGCGCAAGTTGCGTCAATGACCTTTGCCAGTGTCCAGCCGGACAAGTTGCGTGCAGCGATATCTGTACCGACGTCTCATCCGATGCGAACAACTGTGGCAAGTGCGGCGATGCCTGCGGCAGTGGGGGCATTTGCACGTCGGGGCAATGTGCGTGCAAACCTGGGGCAATGATGTGCGGTATGATGTGTATCGACACATCGTCTGATCCGACAAACTGTGGTGCGTGCGGAAATGATTGCGATACGAGATTCGGCGTCTGCGCGACGGGGAAGTGCGGCTGCACAGATCCAAGTCTGACACCATGCGGCGGTAATGATACGTGTACGGATTTGAAGGATGATCCACGCAATTGCGGCGCTTGCATGAACGATTGCATGGGTGATGGTTCATTTTGCAAAGCAGGAACGTGTGATTGCGCTCCCGGTCTGACGAAAGTCGGCACCGCGTGTGTCGATCTACAAACCAACCCGAACAATTGTGGTATGCCCGGGAAAACATGCAATGGTGGCACACAACAATGTGCAGGTGGCACATGCATCAACGGTTGCCCTGATGGGACGCGTGATTGCAGCGACGCTTGCGTGAATACCGACACGAGCGTTTTTCATTGCGGAACATGCGGCAACAAATGCGGAAATGACGAGCTGTGCGTCGGAGGATCGTGTCGGAACTGGCGTGTTGCACGCGGATGCAATGCGTGCCCGTGCACGATATGCTCGGACATGAATATGACCTGCTGCACGTATCCCGGAGCGCCGGACGTGATTGCGTGTGTGGAAGGAATGACTTGCCCGCAATGAGACGAAGGCTTATGCCTGCGATTCGCTCTTCTCGAGATGATCGCCGTGCAGCTCACGCAGCTTCGTCTTGAGGAACTTGCCCGTCGATGTGCGGGGAATCTGGCTCATGAAAATGTAATCGTCCGGAAGCCAGAATTTGGCGAATTTCGGTTCGAGATGCTCCCGTAGTTCGTCCTTCGAAACGGTTTTTCCTTCTTTAACCACGATGGCCGCCAAAGGTCGTTCCGACCATTTCGCATGTCGAGCTGCAAACACAGCTGCTTCGAGCACTGCGGGATGGCTCATGAGCGCATTTTCCAAAGCAACGGAGCTGATCCATTCACCACCGGACTTGATGACGTCTTTCGAGCGATCCGTAATGCGTAAATAACCTTCAGAATCGATCGTTACGACATCACCCGTTTTGAACCAACCATCCGCGGTAAAACGATCCTGTCCTTCGCCACTGAAATACGACGAAGCAACCCAAGGCCCGCGCACTTCGAGTTCGCCCATGGTTTCCCCGTCCCAAGGCAACACTTTGCCGTCTTCGCTCACATGGCGTTGTTCGACAAACGGCACCGCGTAACCTTGCGACGCGCGAATGGGCAACGTTTCGGCCGAAGTTTTACCTGACAATCCATGTTTGACGCGCGCCAACGTTCCGAGCGGGTTGGTCTCCGTCATACCCCACGCGTGAGTCACCTCCAGATTGTGACGGGATTTGAAGCCATCGATCATGGCCGGCGGAGCTGCTGCGCCACCAATGACCATGGAACGCACGGTTTGCAAATCCCATTTGCCGGGGTTTTGATCGAGCAATTGCAGGATACCCAGCCAAATCGTCGGAACCCCTGCCGCAATGGTAACTCGTTCGGCATGCATGAGGTCGAGCAAGCTAGGTGGATCCAAATGCGGACCAGGAAAAACTATTTTTGCTCCTGCCGCAACTGCAGAAAACGGAAGTCCCCACGCCGCCGCATGAAACATCGGCACAACCGGCAAAAGAGTATCGGCTTCACGAATACCGATCGTATCGGCCATACACGAAACGAGCGTGTGCAATGTGGTCGACCGGTGACTGTACACAACGCCTTTCGGATTGCCCGTCGTTCCCGAGGTATAACAAATCATCGCCGCGGAATCTTCGTCAAGGGCTGGAAAATCGAATTCATCCTTTTCGGGCGCCAAGAGCTGCTCATAATCGAGTTCGCTCCCGGCTTCACCTTCGGGCGCCGGCAAATCCGACACGACGATGACATGCTGCACGGAACGAACCTGGTCGGCAAATTTTCGCCACAATGGCAAAAGGCTCCGATCGACGATAACGATTTTGTCTTCGGCGTGATTCGCAATGTATCCAAGCTCGTTCGGATGCAGCCGCAAATTGAGGGTATGGATCACGGCGCCAATGGCCGGGACACCGAAATAGGCTTCGAGATGCGGCTGATGATTCCAACAAAGCGTTGCGATACGATCGCCGGGTTTGACACCGAGCCGTCCGAGTGCGTGCGCAAGTTTGCACGTGCGGTGATAAAAATCCGCATACGTCGAGCGGTTCAAACTTTTGTCGGGGCGACGAGTCACGATTTCGGAACGACCGAAAAACGTCCGCGCACGCACGAGAAAATGCGTAAGCGTCAGGGGAAAGTCCATCATGCGGCCCGCGAGCATTCGATTTCTCCTTCCGATGATTGCCCCGAACAGCTTGCCCTCGAATGGGTTGTCCGGGACGATGCGGTCGCATGCTACACGACTATGTGGACGTTGTCGTGATTTTCTTCAGGAGGCTGGATTTTCGAGGGATCAGAATCCTACGACGGAAAGCGTGGAGACCGAACGCAAGCCGCTTCCACCATGCACATTGAATTTGCGCACGGAGTCGTCAAGACGAACCTCGACCACTCCCTTGGCGGATTCGAGACCTCCCGTAACGAGCACCCGATAGGTCCCATCCAATGCGGAAGGCAGAGCTATCCAGGACGAACCCGAGCGACCGGAACCTGGCGTCGCTGGCGTCATGACGCGTCCCGTCGGGTCGAGCATAACGATACGCGGACAACCTTCGACGCCATCGGGACACGTGATGGCCACGGAAAGACGTTCGCCTGCTGGATGTCCTGGGTCATAGGTCGACGCCACGGAACGCTCGAGTACGTCACGCAAAACCGTCAGCTTCTTGTTCGGCTTTTTCACGGCGTCCAGCTCATTGAGAACTTGAAGACGTTCATTCATGAGACGGCTGCGACAACGCAAGGCTTCGGCGAGCATATCTTGATCGTTCGGGCGTAATTCGGCAATGGATCGCCAATGCGCGCAAGCGCGAACTTCGTCCCCAATGGCTTCGAATGCGCGTGCCGCACGTTTGTGCATGTCCGCATTCGATGGCTCGATATCGATTTGCGTATCGATTTCGGACACGGCGAGATCTCGTTTGTCGAGGGCCGCTGCCGATCGCGCAAGCAATTCATGAGGCATTGTGCGATCTGGATCCATCGTGACGTAGGAACTGGCTTCGCGAAACGCTTCGTCGAATCGGCCCCGTACAAGAAGTCCGTTGATGAACGCTTCACGTGCACGGCGACTTTCCTTGGAGTCATCGACGTTTTTCTGGAGTTTGGCCAGGCTATCGCTCGTTTCCGTGCGCCACTTTTCGTCGGCTGCACCGATGGACGAATTGCGGCCCCAATTTCGAGACACACCCCAAGCCATTCTGCCTCCACCGTCTGCAGGCGCGAACATGATCGGATAACTCACCGATACGATGCCCCCCTCGGGTTTCGGAAAAGACAAACCATAAAATGCCCTGGTCACACAAGCAACGACGGTCGAATTGGGCATATCGGAGCCACCATTCGCCACGTTTGTAACCGCGCCGTCTCGGCCAATGACAAACCGCACGGTGACGCGACCCCGGAGTTCAGGATTGATGCGCAGCCCATTTTCGTAACACAATCGGAAACGGCCAAAGTTTTGCCGGACAATCCGTTGAATAATTTCCGGCGGCAACCGCCCACTCACGCTCGTTGCTCCCATACGCACTTGAGGCGGCTTCGTCCGATGTTCTCCGCTCAACCGACCATGCCCGGAACCAAATCCCTGCCCGGTCCCAATTCCCGGGCCTGATCCGAAACCACCACCTCCTCCACCTTCGCCGATACCAGACAAACCCAAACCGCCCGCTCCAAAAGACTCGCCGACCGAATCCTTGAACAAGGGCGCGCCACCGACTTCGGCAGCCGACGACAATTGGTCCTTGCCTTGCGTCCGTGGAATGCCGAATGCAGCAAACATGCGGTCATTTTCGAGCACAATAAGCGACGTATGACGGCTCATGACGTGATGCTTGATGGATTGAGCAATGATTTCTTTCGTCGCGTCATCGTCGTTTCGTCGCTCGAGTTGTTCGATACGCGCCGTGGCCCAACGTCGCGCAAGCATGTGCCGGTTTTCCGCAGGCGCACTGGAAATGGCCAGAGGGCGGCTAAACGTTGCCGTTTGACCGTCGATTTGTCCCGTAAGTCGAATGGTTTCTCGTTCCGAACCAGTTGCATTGGCGAGTTTTCCGACGACAACGATCTCTTCACCAGCGCGAAGCGCAGGGAGAACGCTGGGAATCACATCGACGAAGCCCGAGGGCAATTCAAGTTTTGCGCCCATGAGCAATGGTTTGTCCAAGCTCTCGGCAATGTCTCGAGCTCGCTTGCCAGGACGGTCACCCGAAGCAAATCGCTCATACGACGCGGAAAGATTTTCCGCGAGACCCATGAAGACAATTTCGTCGACCGACGGACCTGCACCGATGAACCGCAATTCGGCGTGTTTTTCCTCGAGCAACGGACGAACCCGCGCCGCGATCGTTTCGACCTTCATTTCACCGGCCGACGGCGTTCCATCACCAAGGTAGACAATCTGCCCCTGCTGCGCCGCGCCCAGGCGTTGCAATGCGCTTGTCAAAGCAAACGAGATGTCACTGGAACCCGATACGGTTTTTTCCCGCATTACGCGTTGAGCTTCGGCTATCGATTCTGGTGATCTCGTTGCGAGACCTCGTTCGGGGTAAGCCACACACGCGCTATCGCACAAGAGAATGGCGAAATGGTCGTCTTGGTCGAGCTCACGGAGAATTTCTCGCGCAACAGCCATTTCGGACGCGTACCCCGATTCGGTCATTGCGTGGCTCGTATCGAGCACGATGACTTTTTCCGTTCGCTTGATCGGTGAGGATTGATCGGCAGTTTCAGGGACGGGGATACGTACCGAGAAAAACCCTTCTCCCGCCGAACCTTCAATGGCCACGGGAACTTGGTCCGACACTGGACGAGGATAATCAATCTGAAAATCGCCTTCGGGGACGAAACCGGTCGCACCGAAATCGGCGTACATGCGCCCATTTTCCGTGCGCATCGCGGCCGCATGTCCTGTGATTTTCGCTTCGGCGGCATTGGACCCGGCGTCTTCGATCACCACGTGCAATCGAAAATCGTCCATTTTCACAGCCCGATCCGGGCCCAACGAAAGCGGGTATCGATATCGCGCACGACCGTCGACAATCGGCAAGACTTCGTCGTAGGCAATCAAGACTTTGCGTGATTTATGCGCGGGCATCGGGAAAATTTTGAGCGAAAACGAGCTGCCGCGTTTCCATTCGAGCAGCGCTGGATCGCGCGGACGAACCACATCGTCAACGATGCCTTGGAAAATCCGTGCGGCGCGGTCCTTTTCGACCATCTCGCCCAAAACGAGTTCGTCTTCGACCCAGAGTCCCAATTTGGATAGGCTTGCCGTCGGAGGTATTGGAAATACATAACGCCCCTCGAGCACCAGGTCGGTGTCATTGGCGAATTCTTCCTCGATTTCCGTGCGAGCGAATCCGTCGCGAATGGTCACGCGCACGTCGTGGGCCCGCAAGCGAATGCCTGGAACGACGGTATTCGTTGCTGGGCGTCGCCCGGTAATGGTGCCGAACCCCTGTGCCGTCGCAAGAACGGAGGAGTCTTCCTCTTCCATGATTTCGGGGGACTCGATCGGTTTGGACGTCTGCGCAGATTGGTTTGGCTCGGATGAACGATTCGCGAGTTCTGCGGGCGCCGACTCGTCGGTATTGCTCGCACAAGCCGAGACTTGAAGCGAACACGCGAGCGTCAATGCCGAAACCAAAACACGGGAACGTTTCATGGGAGCCTTCCTTGATCACGAACGGAGAGTTCGCGATCCGACGTGCCGTAGATGCCAGCAACGTCGGAAAGTTCCTAGAAAGTGCGTGAGGGGAAGAATGAGGGGAGATGCCTAGAGATTCGTGGCCGTGACGGTGTATTGGTCACATGTCGGCGCGTTGGCTGTCTTGCGGTAAACACGAACGTAAACGGCCGTGACATGTAGCGTCTGGTCGGAGCAGCAGCCTGCACCGGGAACGTATTTGTTATTGAAGTGCTCCCAAACGGAGACGTTCGAGCCGCTTTCATTGTTGACGCCATTGCCGGCCGTCGAACACGCCGCAGCCGTGGTACAAGTCGACATGACATCCATGGCATATTGACCACCGGGATTCACGGTAAGCTCAATTCTGGGATGGTATGGCTGCCCGACGGGACGATCCGTAAAGAGCACTTGGACCCAATCGCTTCCCGTGGCGGTTTCGATCTTGCCGTTGAGCGTCACGGTTGCGCCCACGTTGACCGTCGTCGATGTCGCCGACGCACATGAATTGGCGTATGTGTCGGTCACGCATTCGCACCCGTTGGCGGCGCTCCCATCGATATTCGCTCGACCGGCCTGACACGCACTTACCGTGCACGTGCCAATGGGGCAGGTCCACGTTGAAACACCGCCAGCGCTTGGGTTTTGCGCCGGGCAGGTCGCATTGGGATCCGTTTCGTCGAGTTGTGCGTCGCAATCGTTATCGAGACCGTCGCAAATCTCAGAAGAAGGATTGAGGTTTCGATTGCATACAATCGCACCGCTCGTGCACGCTGTCGTTCCCGCCGAACAAATGCCGGGCTGACCGGTCGTGCATGCCATTCCGCCACCAGGATTACCTTGATCGACGGTACCATTGCAGTCGTTATCGAGTCCGTCGCACACGTCGGTGCTTGGATTTTGATTGCGATTGCAAACGATCATGCCCATGGAGCACGCAGTCGTTCCCGCCGAACAAATGCCCGACTGTCCGGTGCTACACCCGAGGCCACCGCCCGGATTGCCATTGTCGACAATACCATTGCAGTCATTGTCGAGGCTGTCGCAAGCTTCGGTTGTTGGGAATACCGTTTGTGTACAAACGATAGCCCCGGACGAACAGGCGGTGATGCCCGAACCGCACAACCCGGCCAAACCGGTATTACATCCGACACCGCCGCCGGGATTACCTTCGTCGATGGAGCCGTCGCAATCATTATCGATGCCGTCGCAAATCTCGGCAGACGGATTATTGTTGCGATTGCAGACGATGGAGCCGCTCGAGCACGCCGTTGTTCCTGCCGAACAAGCGCCCAGTTGACCGGTTGTGCAGGAATTGCCGCCGCCGGGGTTACCATTGTCGACGGCGCCATTGCAATCGTTGTCGAGGCCGTCGCATACTTCGGCTGACGATTGCGTCGTTTGATTACACGCAATCATGCCATTCGTACAAACCTTCGTTCCGGCTGCGCAAACACCGCTCAATCCGGTTGTACACGCATCACCCACAGTCGCGGGATTGTTATCGACGACGCCATTACAATCGTTGTCCAATCCGTCACACGTTTCAGCGCTTGGATTCGTATTACGATTGCAAACTACGGCGCCTCCCGTGCAGGACGTCGTTCCCGGAGCGCATACACCAAGTTGCCCCGTATTGCACATCATGGCTCCGCCGGGGTTGCCGTTATCGACGGTGCCATTGCAATCGTTATCAAGACCGTCGCAGACTTCGGTCGACGGGGTATTGTTCTGATTGCATACGATCGCGCCGCCGGTACACGCCGTCGTGCCCGGCGCACAAATACCTTGTTGACCGGTATTGCAGTTCGCTCCGCCGCCCGGATTGCCATTGTCGACGGTTCCATTGCAATCGTTGTCCAATCCGTCGCATGTTTCCGCGCTCGGATTCGTATTGCGATTGCATACGACCGCACCATTGGTGCACGCTGTCGTTCCTGGAGCACACACACCGGGTTGCCCCGTGTTGCACATCATGGCGCCGCCAGGATTGCCATTATCGACGGTGCCATTGCAATCATTATCCAATCCGTCGCAGACCTCGGCGCTTGGATTCGTATCACGATTGCAAACGACAGTACCGCCGGTGCAGGACGTCGTTCCAGGGGCGCATACACCAAATTGCCCCGTGTTGCACATCATCGCACCACCGGGATTGCCGTTGTCGACAACTCCGTTGCAATCATTGTCCAAGCCGTCGCAAGCTTCGGTCGATGGATTGTTGTTGCGATTGCACACAATCGCGCCGCCAGTACACGCCGTCGTTCCCGGCGCACAAATACCTGGTTGACCGGTATTGCAGTTCGCGCCGGCGCCGGGATTGCCGTTGTCGACGGTACCATTGCAATCGTTATCGAGCCCGTCGCATGTTTCCGCGCTTGGATTCGTATTGCGATTGCATACGACGGCACCGCCCGTACACGACGTCGTTCCCGGAGCGCACACACCGAGTTGCCCCGTGTTGCACGTCACGTTGCCGCCGGGATTGCCATTGTCGACAGCACCGTTGCAATCGTTGTCCAGCCCGTCGCACACTTCCGCCGACGGTTGCGTGGTTTGGCTGCACGAAATCATTCCATTCGTACAAACCTTTGTTCCTGCCGCGCAAACGCCATTCAATCCGGTCGTACAGGGATCACCCACCGTCGCGGGAGTATCGTCGACCGTGCCATCGCAATCGTTGTCGAGCCCATCGCAAACTTCGGCGCTGGAATTCACATTGGGATTGCAAACGAGCATTCCGTTCGTACACGCTCGAGTTCCCGCCGCACAAACGCCCTGTTGCCCCGTTTGGCATGACGTTCCGACTTGCTGCGGATTGTCGTCGACCATGCCATCGCAATCATTGTCCAATCCGTCGCACAGTTCGACGTTTGGCGCGGTATTCTGATTGCAAACGATTTGCCCGCCGACGCAGCTCGTGCTGCCCGCCGCGCAAATACCCGGATTACCGGTATTGCAATTTTGGCCGCCGCCTGGATTGCCTTCATCCGATTGACCGTCGCAATCGTTGTCCAATCCGTCGCATGCTTCCGCAGACGCCATTGTCGTAGGAACGCACTCGAGCATTCCACTATTGCATTGCCGCGTGCCGGCTGCACAAACGCCGGGCACACCGGTCATACATGGTGTGCCCACCTGCGCGGGATTGTCATCGACCATGCCGTCGCAATCGTTGTCGAGACCATCACATACTTCCACCGAGGATTGCGTATTTTGCGTGCAAACGATTTGCCCCGCCGTGCAGTTGTTCGTACCTGCCGCGCAAACCCCGAGATTGCCAGTCATACACGGTCCGCCGCCGCCGGGATTGCCATTGTCTACGGCGCCATTGCAATCATTGTCGATGCCGTCGCAAGCCTCGGTTGTCGGCATTCCCGGAACACACGTATTGGGTTGACCATTGGTACATGCCGCAACAGTCGCTGCACAAGCGCCAACACCGCATGAAATGTTGCCGAGATCTTCATCCACGCCAATATCACAATCGTTATCGACACCGTCGCAAACCTCGGGTTGCGACATGCCTGGAACGCATGTTTGCGGTTTGCCGCCAGCGCAATTGTCGACCGTTGCCTGACAAGCACCGACACCACAAACAGAAACACCCAATTCTTCGTCTGTGCTCATGTCGCAATCGTCGTCGAGACCATTGCATGTTTCGTTTGTTGGGACGACTGCCCCCATGCACGACGACCACATGCCATTTACACACGTCTGCGTTCCCGCTTTGCATGTGCCAACGTCTTCGGTACCGTTTGGCCCGGTATAACACGATTGCGTCGTACCATCGACGCACATGCAACCTTCGTCGACTTCACCATTGCAATTGTCGTCAGTGCCGTCGCAGGCTTCCTTGGTATTTGGAGGCAGCGGAACGCATGTGTTTGTCATGCCTTTGGAGCAGTTATCCACGGTAACCTGACACGCGCCAATGCCACAGGTTGTCGTCCCAAGCCCGTCATCCACGTTCCCATTGCAATCGTTATCAAGGCCGTCACACATTTCGACGGTGGGCAAGATTTGACCTTCACAGGCGCCAAACGTTCCCATTGCATCACACGTTTTCGTACCCGCCAAACACGTGCCCACGCCAATCTGCGACGCATCACCATCGAAACAGGTCTGCGTTTCATCCACGAAGCACGTGCACGTCAATCCGTTGTCCGCTGTGCCATCGCAATCATTGTCCATCCCGTCGCAGACCTCGGACGAACAGTTTGCCCCGCCCGCACCGCCCATACCGGCCATTCCACCGCTTCCGGCAAACCCGCCCATTCCCCCAGCGCCCGCCTTGCCGCCTGCGCCACCCATTCCGCCCTTGCCTGCCGTGCCGCCGGCACCAGCCTCACCGCTGCTGCTGCTGCTCGTTCCTTTCGACGTGGTCGGTGGTGTCTCGACCCCGTCGCCACATCCCGCTGCGACAATCCCGGACGTGACAAACATCGAAGTGAGGGCAATGAGTGCAATTCGCGAAATTTGACGCATGGCAATGCCTCTTCAAGCAAGGACAAATGAATTGCCATGATCGCAGAATCGCCGTGCGAACGCCATAACGACAATAGTCTCGCGATCGAATTTTCTTCGACGCCACGCGTAGTAGTCCGCCGACCATCTCAACCGCTGGCCAAGCGATCGTACATCACCAAAGCCGCGCATCGTTCTTTCACACGTCTCGCAACACGAGTACACCTTGCCAATGCATCCCGCTGCGCACAACGCAGAGGAGTCAATGCCCCACAATGAGCACGTGGAATGGGATGCGTGGCGAAATGAAGCGAATGAGGAACGCACGAGATGAGCGAGAGCGAAGGGAAAGCGAAGCTGCTCGGTAGCGCTCCAAGCGGCTCGAAGAAACGACCCGTCACCGAAGTGATCGATGATTCGATGGGCCCTTCCCTTCGCCGCATTCGCAAACTGCGCGTTGTGATCGTGGATGTGCCCGAAGCGCGCGACGTCGGCATGACGCGCATTTTTGCGCAAGACGAAGTCCGCATCGGTTCGAGTCCCGATGTCGACGTGACCCTACGCGATGCTGCCGTTTCCCGCGAACACCTCGCCGTACGCCTCGGTCCACACGGTTTTTCTCTCACGGATACCGGTTCGACAAACGGCACTTTCATCGGTGATTTGCGCGTCGAACAAATCTCCTTCGTCGAAGACATTCTCATCCGTCTCGGCAACAGCGTCGTTCGCCTCGAACCTCTTGCGGAAACCGTAGAACAAGAAATCTCTCCACGCGCTCGCTTCGGACGCATGCTCGGACGAAGCCCATCGATGCGCGAAATGTTCGCGCTGCTCGAACGTGTCGCTTCCACCGATCTGACCGTGCTTCTGGAAGGCGAAACAGGCACCGGCAAAGAACTCGCCGCCGAAGGTTTGCACGAAGCAAGTGCACGAGCGGGCGCGTTTGTCACGGTCAATTGCGGCGCGATCCCGCGAGAACTGCTGGAAAGCGAACTCTTTGGGCATGAACGAGGTGCATTCACGGGTGCTGTGCGTGAACGTCAAGGTGCGTTTGTCGCAGCCGATCGAGGAACCTTGTTTCTCGATGAGATCGGCGAACTTCCGCTCGATATGCAAGCGAAGCTGCTCCGAGCCCTCGAACGTCGGGAAGTCAAAGCCGTCGGATCGGATCGATCGCGTTCGGTCGATGTACGGATCGTGGCCGCGACAAACCGATCGATGTTGCGTGAAGTCGAAGCCCAAAGGTTCCGCCAAGATCTGTATTACCGCCTCGCCGTTGTGGTTGTCCGAGTGCCCCCGCTGCGCACGCGACTCGAAGACTTGCGGCTGCTCGTCGATCATGTACAGGACGAACTCACCCGACGACGCGCGGCAACAGGTTTGCCCCCGTTCGCGCGACTCGACGAAACCGCCTACTCGATGCTCGCGCGTTATGATTTTCCCGGCAACGTCCGCGAACTACGCAACATCGTCGAGCGGTGGATCGTTCTTGGACCATTTGCTGCGCCCGGGGAACCCGTCGTTTCGAGTCGCAACGGTGAGAGGCCCGTCGTTCAACCATCACCCACCGAAAGTTCGTCTCGTGAAACTCCAAACGGCGCCGTCGATGCCGCACTGCTGAAACTGCCGTATCACGAAGCAAAAGAAGCGTGGAACGAGCGCTTCGAACGCGCCTACGTCGAAGCGATCCTTGCTCAATCTGGAGGCAACGTATCGCGCGCCGCGCGTGAAGCCGGCGTCGATCGACGACACTTGCAACGACTCATGGCCCGGTTTGGAATCAAGGCCGTGAGCGAATAACGATCAACATGGGGGCAACGATGAATGACACGCGAGTTCTCTTGGCGGGAGCAACGGGAGCCATCGGGTTCGAGGTGTTGCGACTTTTGCGCGAGAAAGATTTCTTCGTGCGCACGCTGTCGCGCAACCCAAGCAATGCCGATCGCATCCGATCTGCTGCAAGCGAGGTGGTGCTCGCCGATGCAACCAACGCTTCGTCGCTTGGCGACGCCTTAACCAACATCGATGTCGTCGTTTCGTGCCTCGGTGCCAACGTTTCGCTCTCGTTGCGGGAACGTCGTTCGTTCCAAACCGTCGACGTCTTGGCCAATACGAACCTGCTCGACGCTGCAAAACGTTTTGGAGTCAAACGATTCGTGTACCTGTCCGCACATGCGGGACCGGGGTACGACCACACGCGATACATGCGTGCGCATCTCGAGATAGAAGAACGTGTCCGTTCGTCCGGGCTATCGCACACGTTTGTCCGGCCAACGGGTGTGTTTTCAGCACTTGGGGACCTCATTTCGATGGCCCGCATGGGCTTCGGTTCCGTTGCTGGTAATGGGCGAGCGAAGACCAATCCCATTCATCCTGTCGATGTGGCTGAACTCATCGCGGGTGTTATCGAAGCAGGACCGGAAGCGATCGACGCGGGAGGTCCCGAAGTGATGACGCGAGAGGAGATCATGAATGCGGCCTTCGACGCTGTTGGAAAGAAGCCGCGCGTGATGCATGTACCGGCCGGGTTTTTCCGTTTCGGCAGCGCCATGATGCGTCTCGTTCATCCGCGGTTGTCGGACATGCTCGAATTCGTCGCGTTCGTCACGACAACCGATTGCCCTGCACCTTGTCTTGGCAAACGTCCGTTGCGACCGTGGTTCGAGGCCCTGGCCCGAAAAAACAGCGGTTGACGTGTACGCCTGTTCATCGTCCGACATGTCGCGCCGCAGGTGCGGCAACGACACCGCAGGTGGATCGCGCTGAATCCGCGGGAAATCGCGGTTCCCTGCGTGGCACGCATCGTGCTTTTACCACTCGACGACAACACGGGAAGTCCCCGAGAGGAGTCACGCCATGTCGAGCCTTCGTTCTCTTTGCCAAACCCTTGCGATCGCTGCTGCTTGCGCCTTCATCACCGCGCCGCTTGCTGCTCACGCCGAGGACAAACCCAAAGCTCCGCGCATCGAGAAGGCCGGCAAGCGTCACCATGACAAGGGCGAATTCCCGATGGAATCGACGAAGTTCAACGACCTCGTCGAAAAAAAGATCGAGGTTGCACGCGCGCAGATGGAGCTGCTCATGACCGCGAACTCGCTGCCGGACGGCGTGAAGGCGCAGATTCGCAAAGACTTCGACGCTGCCGCGGCCAAGGTTCGTACGACCGCAAAAGAAGCCGGAAAGGACGGCAAGGTGACGAAGGACGAAGCAAAAGACGTTCGTCACCAAGCGAAAGACATCGTGAAGCAGATGCGAGAGAAGTACGGAAAAGACAAGGACAAGGATGACGACAAACGTCGGGGCAAACGTCACGGCAAAGCTGATTGAACGTTTCACCTGACCAACGACACGTCAATCCGCCTTTCACGACCGAACACTTGGGGCCTCGAGTGAGTTTTGCTCTTGGCCCCGCGCTCTCACCTTATTCTTATGACCACAAACATTTTTCGTTTGAGGTCACATCACATCGAGTGAACCGCCATTACCTGCGCTGTCGCGCACGTCGACCTTCACGGCATCGGTTGCTTCTTGAGCGGTGAGCGTGAGGGTGGTTTTTCCTGACGCATCGGGCGTCGCATCCACGACTTTCGTCGAATTGTTGGCAAACGTGATCGTCACCTTCCAAGGTCCGACGAGGGGCACGTTCACGTCGCTTGGACCAACCTTGAGGGCTCGCAATCCGGGTGCGTTGCCCAAATTGGCCGTGATCTCGATGGACGTCGCGCCTCGCGTGGCTTTGGACGTCGCAGCAAGAGGTGCGGCGACCACATCGAAGGCCTCGCCTGTGATGGTGTAGGTGATGGGTCCCGACGCTTTCTGGCCTTTGCCTTCAATCACGAAGCGATATTTCCCAAGGGGCAAGGAAAACGGTGCGATGGGGTTTTTCAGGGAAATGGGATCGCCCGGAACGGGTTGCCACGTTGCGGCAAAAATGTGTTTGTCTGGGTTCATCGATTCGAGCGGCTGTGGCGTATAGGTCGTAATGATGGTGCCGTCGTACGACGAAACGACATGGCCTTTGGAATCGGTCAATTTCTTGAATTGGCCGGGCATGACTTCTTGCTCGATGAAGACTTGCGGCGTGTCGATCGCTACGTCACCGCCATACCAGACAAACCTCGCGGCACCGACGGCACGCGGTACGGTCTGCGCGGCGACAGGAGCGTTTTTATCCGCAGTATCGGGCCACCAGATTTCCGAAGGAACGGGCGCAGTCGTCCCCGCCTCGTTTGTCGAAACAACCATGATGGGTTCGACGTCGGGGTATTTCCATTCGGTAAAACGCGAGCTGCCGATCTCAGGATCCTCGATTTCTGGGGTCCACGCGACTTTTGCTGCCTCCAAAATGCCGCCAATCACCATTTCGCCTTCGAGCGGTCCCCAAATGTTGATGCTTGGTTCGTAACCACCCGCTAGCCAATCTTCGGCAGTGAGCAAATAGCCAACGTGATCGTTGGCGTACCCAATCAGCAGCGTTTTGTCGGCACCTGCAGGTGAACGCGCTCGGAGATAACTCGCAAATGGTGCGACGGCTTCGCCGGGCATGGTCAAAGCCAAGTAATCCCCGCCGGGTGTACCGGAAATACGAATGGCCGTGACCGTCGTCCGCGACGTATCGCAAATGGGGTATTTGACTTCGTAGTCCCCGATGTAGAAGGCGTCCAAGATGATATGGCCGCCCCGCTCGACATCCAAGCAGGAACCATAAGGAGCGAGGCCCAATGTGCCATAAATGGGGGCGATCCCGCCAGCGCCGGTTTTTTCGCCGCAAAGGCCCGCGCCCGCAAAGGCATTAAATTCATCGATGGGATTGATGATTTTTTTCTGTGCATCGAAGATTTCCCGATCTGGCTCGAGATATTCAGGATCGTAGGGCTTATAGCGCAATTCGGTTCCATCGGAACGCGTCACGACGGACTCGCGTCCTATATAAACGGTTTTCGTGACAATCTCGAAAGCTGCTTTGTCCCCGGTTTTGATCTCTGCAATCATGGGGGCGATGATTTCGGCAGCTCGTGCACCCAGCGTTTCGAGACGCGGAAGGTCGAGGCATTGACGCGAATCAGGACAGGCCTGGCGACCTCCTGAACCCGCCGGAGAAACGTCTCCTGCTGGGCCTTGGAAATGCAATACGGGATATCCGAGCTCGTGCGTGAGCGATCGGGCTATACCTCCAGTCGCATCCGACGAGGCAAGAGGATTGTCGCTATCGCTGACAGTCCCGTGGATGGGAAAATCAACAATGGCCGCCATCGGCGTTCCATCGAGTTTGTCGACGCGCATCATCCAAATGTTCGGGTCCTTGTCTTTGCCCGCGGTATTTCCATCCGGACCGAGGACATCGTTGTTGTCACCGCGTCGATCCCGATTCACTTCATTCATTGGATCGAATGGCTTTTGCACGCTGATTCCAATTTTCGCCGGAACCATGGCATTCATGGCTTCTTTGATCGCGCCGGCAATGCTCTCCGCAAAACGGTCAGCCAATTCCTTTTTGGGTCGATCCGACCCAGCCATCAAGATCAAACTGGGCTGATACCCTCCCCAAGAGGAATGGCTGTGTGAGCCGCTCAAAACAATATGTCCGCGCATGGATCCGTCCGGCGCAACTTTCTCTTCCACCTCGAATAGCGTGTTTTCCATCACGTAAGGTGCGTCGAGACGCACGAGAACGACCTTTTCGCCACCCGCTTCGAGGGCCAACACCTCCGCACGCAAGGCATCATGCATGCCCACGGTGGGCACGAAGCTTTTGGCGAATCGTTGGGGGCGTTTGTCGACCGGGTTTGGCCCGCCAATCAATCCTCGTGCACGTGCGGTATAACCACCCAAAGGAGAACCGATGGGAATCGGAAGAACAACGGAGCTATGACCCGCTTTGATTTCCGTGGGTGTATTGGCTGGTTTGGCTGGATGAACAACGGGTTCTTCGAAATTGCAATGTGCTAAAACATCCACAGGTGGCTTCTCGACGGGCGGTTTGTTCGAAGTCTCGTCTCCGCATGACGCGACAAACGCCCCCAAGAATCCAAGACCCAAGAATCCAAGTTTTCGCCGAATTGCCATGATCAAGCGCCTCCGAATAACGAGTGTACTTGATCTAAACGCCGTGCCTATCCCTTGACGAGCCTCAGCGTCACAATCCGAACACGCATTGGCAATCTGTACAACGTAATGGCGTGATCATGCACGAACGAGCCGGTACAAAGTGTCCGATCACCTTCATCCACATTTCGACTGTCATCGGCACTTGATCGACGCCCGGCGAAGACGCATGCTGCGCGAAGTTTCGGTCCACAAACGACGGAGAGATCATGGTGAATACAGACAAGGACATCGTCATCGTCGCCGCCAAACGAACGGCATTTGGCACGATGAACGGCGCGCTCGAAGGCATCACGGCCAACGATCTCGCAGCACATGCAGCGAAAGCAGCCTTGACGCAAGCAGGCGTGCAAGCGGCCGACGTGGGACACGTCGTCGTGGGCAACGTGCAACAAACGAGCGCCGATGCGATTTATTGCGCGCGTCACGTGGGACTCAAGGCGGGTTTGCCCATTGAAACTCCGGCCTTGACGGTCAATCGCTTGTGTGGTTCGGGCTTCGAGGCCGTGGCGCAAGCCGCAATGCTCGTGCTTCTTGGAGACGCGAACATCGTTCTTTGTGGAGGCACCGAAAATATGTCGCAAGCTCCGCACGTTTTGCGGGGTGGTCGCAAGGGGTATCCATTTGGCAAAGCCCCGGCGCTCGAGGATTCATTGTGGAGCGCATTGACTGATTCTTACGTGAATTCGCCAATGGCAATGACGGCGGAGAACCTGGCGACGAAATATGGCATTAGCCGCGATGATTGCGATGCTTATGCCTTGCAAAGTCAAAAAATGTGGGCCGCTGCAAATGAAGCCGGTGCATTCAAAGACGAAATCGTGGCCGTCGAACTTCCTGGAAAACGCGGCGCGCCTCCGGTACAGTTTGTCGTCGATGAACACCCGCGTCCGCAATCGACGCGCGAAGCGTTGGCCAAGTTGGCTCCGGTATTCAAAAAAGACGGCGTCGTCACGGCTGGCAATGCCAGCGGCATTTGTGACGGTGCAGCAATGCTCATCGTGACGAATGCAACGACAGCCAAAGAAAAAGGGCTCACACCACTGGCGCGGCTTGTGTCATGGGCGTCGGCAGGTGTGGATCCGGCTATCATGGGCATTGGTCCCGCCGCGGCCATTCCCAAAGCTTTGGCCAAAGCCGGCTTGAAGCAGGACGAGATCGATATTTTCGACGTCAACGAAGCGTTTGCACCGCAATGGTTGGCGGTTCAAAAAGAGCTGGGTTTGCCGCTCGAAAAATGCAACGTCAATGGTGGCGCCATTGCGCTCGGTCATCCGCTCGGAGCGTCGGGTGCGCGCATTACGACCAATCTCATCTACACCTTGCGCCGATTGGAAAAGCGTTATGGCGTAGGCAGCGCATGTATCGGTGGTGGTCAAGGTATTGCCGTGGTGCTCGAGCGTCTGTAGGGAAAAAATGACGGAATCCATGTCTGCACGTACGAAGGAAGCCGATGTCGTCATCGTCGGCGCTGGATTGGCAGGTTTGTCCGCTGCGCGGGCGCTCGTGGATGCGGGCGCGCGTGTGGTGGTGCTCGAAGCGCGGGATCGCGTAGGAGGACGAACGCTCGGTCGAAATATCGGCGGTCGGGTCCTCGACTTGGGCGGGCAATGGATTGGGCCGGGCCAAGATCGTCTCGAAAAACTTGCTCGAGACCTCGGCGTGCAGACATTTCCGACCTACCATAAGGGGAAAAAAGTCCTGTACCGCAATGGGAAACTTTCCCATTATTCCGGGACGATTCCGTCATTGCCGCTGCCAGGACTTCTCGTTTTGCAATGGGCACTCAGCAAATTGGATCGCATGACGAACCGCGTCCACGTGCACGAGCCGTCAGCGATAGAGGGTGCTGCGGAGTTCGATGGACAAACCGTCGAGACGTTTGCGCGCAAATTCATGCCGCGCGAAGACGTGCGAGATTTGTTCAATGCGGCCGTGCGTGTTGTATTTGGCGCCGAACCGCATGAAATGTCCATGCTGTATTTCTTGACGTACCTTCGAGCGGGCGGCGGATTGATGAAGCTCGTGGAAATCGAAGGCGGTGCGCAGGAACGACGGTTTGTGGGCAGCTCACAAGAATTGTCCATTCGCTTGGCTGCGAAACTCGGTGATTCCGTGGTGTTATCGTCGCCCGTTCGGCGTATCGAGCAATCCGAGGATGGCGTGGTCGTCACTTCGGACAAGGCAACGGTGCGAGCAACATACGCGATTTTGGCGCTGCCTCCGGTGCTTACGAATCGAATTGACTTTCAGCCGAATTTACCGGTTTCACGAGACGCACTGGCGACACGGATGCCCATGGGCTCGGCCGCCAAATGCATTGCGGTGTACGATCGACCGTTTTGGCGTGAAGAAGGTTTTTCCGGAGAAGCGGTTACGAACACCGGACCGTTGTCGGTTGTTTTCGACAATGGTTCGTACGATGGAACAGTAAATTGCCTGCTCGGGTTCGTGATGGGCGACGAAGCACGATTGTTTTCGTCACGACCGGTTGCAGAGCGGCGCGAAGCGGTGCTCGATAGCCTGGCCAAAATGTTTGGCGAAAAGGCGCGTACGCCCATTGAATATGTCGAATTCGATTGGTCGGCGGAAGAATGGTCGCGAGGTTGCCCAGTTGCAAATATGGTTCCGGGAGCGATGCTTTCCGTGGGATCCGCTTTACGCACGCCTGTGGGGCGCATTCATTGGGCGGGTACGGAAACGGCGACGGAATGGACGGGATACATGGAGGGCGCGCTGCAATCGGGAGAACGTGCGGCGCGAGAAGTGCGGGAAAAGTTGCGGAAGTAAAACCTACTTCTCCCCTTCGCCCAACAAAAGCCCAAGACCACCTTCCGGGCCGCTTGCGAGCCGCCCCATTTGCTCGGCGTAATGCAGCAAAAGGCCACGGTTGTCCAAGACGGGCAGGTTCTGCATTTCCAGCGCGCCAATGCGATCTTCCGGCGTGAACATCGCTTCCGTCTTTTCCATGGATAGTTTTTCCGGCGCGTACGTGCTCTTTTCGGCCCGCGTTTCCAAAATCGTGTAATCGTCTCCGCGACGCAGCGCAACGCGGACTTTGCCGCTGAGAGGCGCGGCAATCCAGCGCGACAACGATTCTTTGAGCATCATCGCTTCCGGGTCGTACCATTTGCCTTCATACAAAAGGCGTCCCAAACGACGACCGAGCGTCACGTACAAATCCGTCGTATCTTCGTTGTGCGTCGAAGACAAAAGTCGCTCGTATCCGATATGCAAAAGGGCCATTCCCGGAGCTTCGTAAATGCCGCGGCTCTTGGCCCCAATCACGCGATTTTCAATTTGGTCGCTCATGCCAAGACCGTGCCGTCCACCGATTTCATTCGCTGCGGCAAGCAATGCATATCGCGTCGGATAGCGCTCGCCATTCAGCGCCACCGGCACACCCGCCTCGAATTCAATCGTGACGTCTTCTTCGGCAATCGCCACATCCGAGCGCCAAAAGGGCACGCCCATGATGGGATTGACAATCGTCATGTTCTTATCGAGGAATTCCAAATCCTTTGCTTCGTGCGTCGCACCCAATGCATTCGCATCCGTGCTGTACGCTTTTTCCGTGCCCATGTGGTACGGCATGCCAATCGATTTCAAATATTCGGCCATTTCGGTACGCCCACCGAACGCCGAAACGAAGGCATCATCGAGCCAAGGTTTGTAGATTTTCAAGTCTGGATTGACGAGAATTCCATAACGGTAAAACCGCTGGATATCATTGCCTTTGTGCGTACTTCCATCGCCGAATACGTTCACGCCATCTTCGCGCATGGCCCGGACAATCGCCGTCGTCGTGACGACTCGGCCGAGCGGCGTCGTATTGAAGTATTTTCGTCCCGCCGTGGACAAATGGAACGCGCCGCATTGCAACGCCAAAAATCCTTCACGCACCAAAGCTTCGCGACAATCGACGAGACGCGCTTTTTCCGCCCCGTGCGAAAGCGCCAACGGCGGAATGTCTTCCGGCGTCTTTTCATCGGGTTGCCCCAAATCGGCCGTGTAGCAAAAAACTCGCAATCCCTTGCGCGAAAGCCACGCAACGGCCGTACGAGTATCAAGCCCGCCGGAGAATGCAATGCCCAGGGACGTACCTTCAGGAGGAAGCGTGCGATAGATGCGACTCATGACGCGGCCGAAATAGCAGGCCAAAGGCACGAGCGGTAGGAGAATTCATTCGTCCTTTCCAATGAGCCCTTCGCGTCGTCCCATTTCGTAGAGTTTTTCTTTCACGTGTTGAAAACGTTTGCGCAAACGCGCCGCAACTCGCTTCTTCTCTTCGCCCGCAAGCGGCGGATTGCCTTCGCCGTGAAGAACCACCGCCAAATCGTCCCATGCAAGCTGCCGATCGACACGCAGCATGAGCAGCTCCTGTTCTTCCGCAGGCAAACGTGAGCGCAGTTCGGCGAAACGATCACGACGTTCGGTACGCAAATACGACTGCGTCGCGGTGCGAACCTCGGCTTCGATCGCGGAAAGCATGGAGCCATCGGGAAGCGGAACGATGCGTGCGGCGCGCCGTTTTTCCGCGCGTCGGTAGTCGTGCGAGACGTTGCGCGCGACGGTGTACGCCCACGTGCGAAGCGAAGCGTCCCAACGAAACGACTTCAGGTTGCGCCAGAACTTCTCGGCAAAGAGCGAAAACACTTCGGAAGCATCGGTGTCGTTGCGGTGTAGCGCCGCGACAAACTCGAAGATTTCCGGCCCGTACGCACGCAACGCGACCGAAGTTGCGCCGGCGACATCATCGGCTTCGATGCGTCGACGAACCTCGGCGTCGATCTCCCGTTTGCGCTCAGCGTCCATGCAGAACGCGTCATCTTGACGTGGGACGCGACGCTTGGGAAGTGCTCAGTCCCCTTCTGTGATTGGCAGGAGCACACGAAACAACGCGCCACCTTCGGGAGCTGACGCCACTTCAATCTTGCCTCCAAGGTCGCGAACGATGTCGGACACGATGGGCAAACCCAGTCCCGTGCCGCCTCCCTTGGATTTCGTCGAGAAAAACAGTTCGAAAATGCGTGTTCGGTCCTCTTCCGGAATGCCGGGCCCCGCGTCGGCAACCTCGAGACGAATGTGTCTGTCGGTCGTCGATTCACTTTCTTCGAGCGCCAGCGTGATGCGAAGGACACCTCCCAAGGTCTGCGCTTGAATCGCGTTGACGCAAAGATTCATCACGACTTGCAAGAGATGATCACGCACCGCCACGATGCTCGGGAGATGTTCGGCGACGAGCACACGCAAGTCGATGCGGCGAATGCGCAAGTCTGGCGCGAGAAACGCAGTCACTTCGCGCACGACATCGACAAGATTCACCGACGCATGTTGTTCAGCCGGCGGTCGCGCGATCGAGAGCATGCGCTGCACGATGCGAGTGATGCGTTCGCATTGCGCAGCGATCGTTTCGAATTGCGAACGAACTTCCACGGACAAACTTTCGTCGGCAGCACTCAATCGCGACCAACCGAGGATGGTGTTGAGAGGTGAACCGATCTCGTGCGCAAATGATCCGGCGACTTGACCGACCACGGCGAGGGCCTGGGCATGACGAATGCGCGCATCTAGTTCGAGTCGTTCGGCTTCGGCCGTGAGAAGCTTTTCCCGCGCGTTGGAAAGAGCCAGCGTCATGTCGTTAAACGCGCGAGCGACGCGATCGAGCTCGAGGCGCGGGGACGCTTCGACTCGAACGTCGAGGTCACCGGCAGCAACGCGATCTGCGGCATGAACCAGATTGCCCCATTCACGGCCCAAAAGGCGCGAAATCCAAACGGCAACAAGTGAAACGATCAAAGCAACGAAGCCACCTGTTAAACCCAGACGAACCGCGGTCACGTTGGCCAAACGTATGGCAGGCGCAAGTTCGTGGGTCATCGCAATGGCTCCGATTCCAGACGTTCCTTGAAGCGGTTCGACCCGGAGAAGTACGTCTCGGCCCGAGACATGAACCACGGCTTCGACAGGCGAGGCGTTGCGGAGCGCTCGATGTGCGGCGTCGTCGACGAGAGTTCGATCTTTGAGCAGTTCAGACGAACAAGCTTTGACGTGCAACTGTTCGTCATAAAGAACCACGCCTTGAACGGTTTCTTCCGCGGTGACGCGTGCGACGAGTTGCTCGAGTTCCTCGGGTGGCGCGTGGCTCAAGGTGGGCAAAGCTGCGGCGCGAAGTGTGGCGATGTTGTCGACGAGGGCGCGTTCGGCGGCATCGATGACGCCATCGCGCGTCGTTCGAATCGCAACGAATCCGGCGATGAGAAAGCCGAGGATGACTGGCACTGTGAGAAAAGCGATGAGCTTACGAGTGAGGCGTTGGCGGGCGAGGTTCATTCGAGGTTGGATGGATGCAGGCGACAGAAGAGAACTGCAAGCATCCTAGGCGATCCCGTGGCAAGCTCGACACCGACCGTCAAGTTTGTCTCACCACAACTCGTCAGACTCAACTCATGGCCACGATCAACTCCCCGTCCCCCCTCAGCCTTCTCATTGTCGAAGACGATGAAGCCCTGGCTAAACTCTTCGTGGGGATCGCCAACAAGCGCCAATTGCGTTGCACGAGCGCGACGACGATCGCCGAGGGCAAACGAGTCCTCGAATCCGGCGATGTGGATCTGCTCTTGACGGACGTACGCTTGCCCGATGGCAACGGTCTCGATTTGATTGAATGGACCAGACAAACCGATCCGCGCATTGTGATTTTGGCGGTGACAGCATTCGGAAGTATCGAAATTGCCGTTCGAGCGGTCAAACTGGGCGCGTATGATTTTCTCACGAAACCGGTCGAACCGGCGGTTTTGGGGGTTGCGCTGGACCGCGCCATTGAAGCGCGTTCGTTGCGCGGTGAGGTCGAAGCATTACGTGGTGCATTGGCGACAGAAAACGCCGTGCGTGGCATCATTGGCAAAAGTGCCGCGCTCGATGACATTTTGAGCCTCGTTCGCCGCGTCGCGGATTCTCCAGCCACGGTTTTGATTACTGGGCCGAGCGGCAGCGGCAAAGAGCGCGTCGCGCGCGCACTTCACGACGCGAGTAAGCGTAAAGACAAACCGTTTGTCGCGGTAAATTCCGCAGCCATTCCGGAACAACTTTTGGAAAGCGAGCTTTTTGGATATACCAAAGGAGCATTTACCGACGCTCGACAGGACAAAAAAGGATTGTTCGCCGAAGCGCATGGCGGAACGCTATTTTTGGATGAAATCGGCGATTTGCCTTTGGTGCTCCAGGCCAAAATCCTCCGGGTCCTCGAGGAACGCCACATTCGCCCCTTGGGTTCGACGAGAACAACCCCAATCGATGTGCGGGTCGTGGCTGCGACGCATCATGATTTGCGCAAAGCCGTTGCCGAAGGAAGATTTCGCGAAGACTTGTTTTATCGCTTGGCCGTGATTGAAATCTCGGTACCTCCGCTTCGGGATCGCCCGGAGGACATTTTGCCTTTGGCCGAGCATTTCTTGAGAAAATCAGCAGAGCGAGCGGGTTTGCACATCAAAGGTTTTTCCGGAGCAGCGGCGCGTCTGTTGATGGCCCATCAATGGCCGGGAAATGTACGGGAGCTCGAGAATGCGGTGGAGCGAGCTGTAGCGCTTGCGAATCAAGAATGGATCAGCCCCGACGATTTACCCGTTGCGGTACAAAATCCCAAAGCACCGGACATGTTTGCAGGTGCTGCGGAACGCATGATGACCTTGGAAGAATTCGAGCGCGCTTATGTGGAGCACGTGCTCGCGCGATGCGCGGGAAACAAAGTACGTGCTGCGGCCGCATTGGGAATCAGTCGGCGAACGATTCAACGGTGGGTGGGAGATACATCCGACGGCGAGCCGTGACGATCTTGGTTATTTCGAAGTTTTTCGCGCACGTTTGGCGCGTACATTCACGTCGCCAGCAATGGCGGCTTCGATAGCGCTCGATAAATCGCTACGCACAAGGGCTGGAGCGAAGTCAAGGCCTTGTTCGACGGCGGTTCTCGCCGCCGCCGCCGAAACTCCGCAAAGAATAACGCGCGCTCCAAGCAATGAAACAGCACGCGCGACGCGAACGAGCCCTTCGGCCAATTCAGCATCAATCGCTTTGGCTCCGGTAATATCAAGGATGACGGCACGTGCATTCGCCGCTCCTACACTCAAAAGCACTCGTTCTTCCGCTTGCTTGAGCAAGTCTGGATCCAATGCACCTGCAATCGGAATCAAAATAACGCCACGATGAACCGCCAATACGGGAGCCGACAAATCGCGAACGGCTCCGAGCAATTGCGCGGCACGAGTTCGGGATACTTCGAGTTCGAAGACACGTTCTTCCAATTCGCGCTTTTGCGTTTCGAGTTCTTTTTTTTGCGATTCCAAGGTCTGCTTTTGTGCGGCGTCGCGCTGTTTGGCCTGGCGTAACTCTTTCGCTACGCGTGCGACCATATTCACCACGACTCCCAATTCATCGGCACGTTCCGTGAATGGCAGCTCCTCGTATCGACCGAGGAGGAGCCGGCTCATGCGCGCTCCGACCCAGCGGACGAGATCCAATTCCTCGTCAGATAAGCGCATGGCAAATGGCAGTTTGCGCCAATCATCCTCGTGATCTTCTGCGATATTCATTCAATTCACCCAATCGTTCATTCCTGCCAACGGACCTCGTAGGTACAAAAACGATCGCCATTGCGACGACACGTGGAATGTTCAATCTGCACGTCATGGCCATCGAACGCTTCAATGAAACCTCGCAATGCGCCTGCTTCGAAGAGGCAATTGTAGGGTTGTTCGCCTTCAACGATCCAATGACGATCCGCTATCATGCGCGAACGAAATTCACCCGAGTCACCGCGTGTCGCAAAAATCCACGTACCCGTCATGGACTTGACGAGATCCGTCGCAGTGTTGATACCAGCGTGCTGGAGCGGGGTTCGAAACATGAAATAGATGTTTCGTCCAACGAACTCGGGCATCTCCGGATCCCGCTCCTCCAGCATATTGAGCAACGTTTCGAGCAATTGGCCATGATACCAAGTTTCAGCATCGAGACGACGAATCGCGGCATGCGCTTCCGTCGAAAGCGCATCTCCGGCAACCGTTCCGAGCAATGTAAACAAACTGCCTCGAGTCAAAGGCGGTCCGGAACGATCCTCCATGCCTGGATCATTGAATGACGTGAGGTCGAGCGGTGCTTGGCGTGCAAACGTGAACATTGCCGTAGAATCGAATGCCAGGATCCGCATGTCAAGCGGGTTGTCATTCACCTCGCGGTTCGTGAAATTTCAACGTACGTACATTCCGGAAAAAAATCGTCCTCGTCAAATTTCTGCGTGCCCAAGCTACACACGCGAGGTACTTTGGGAACTATCATGCGGGATTCTTTTTTCCCGCTACCCCACGAGGAGGAATGACCATGGACCCAATGATGACGCGGCGAGGCATTTTGAGGAGCATGGTGACAGTGTCCGCTGTGATCGGATTCAATCCGATGACGAAAGCATGGGCATCGGATGAAGATGATTGCGAACCTGATGCTTCGGTGGAAGCGGTTCCCTCTTTGGATGGGCAGCTCTACGTTGACGGAACATCGACAGCCGCAGCCGGTGATGATTTTGGTCATATCGTGCACGAGAGTCCGTGGGCGGTATTGGTCCCGGGTAGCGTCAATGATATTCGCAAAATGGTAAAATTCGCTCGTCGATACGACTTGACCATTGCTGGAACGCGGGGCGCGGGTCAAAGCCATAGCACCTACGGACAAGCGCAAGCGAGCGGCGGGATTGTGGTCGATATGTCCGCACTCAATGGAATTGGCGCGGTCGAGGGCAATAGCATTTGGGTGCAAGCAGGAGCTCGCTGGAGCGCGATTTTGCAAGCCACTTTGCCGTATGGGAAAAGCCCGCCCACATTGACGGACTATATCGAACTGAGCGTGGGTGGAACCCTCTCGGCAGGTGGAATTGGGGGCCAAAGTTCGCACCACGGATTGCAGGTCGACAATGTGTTGGAACTCGAAGTGATCACCGGGACGGGAAAGCGCTTGCGTTGTTCGCCAACGCGTCGACCGGAACTCTTTAATGCAGTTCGGAGCGGGTTGGGGCAATTTGGGATCATCGTACGGGCGCGATTGAAGCTTGTGGATGTGCCACCCATGGTGCGTGTATATTCGGCCGTTTATGGTGATATCACGACGTTTACGAATGATCAGATTGCGCTCGTCGACGACGGCAGATTCGATTACGTCGAAGGGTTTGCCGCGCCCAACGGTACGGGCGGGTATATCTACATTCTCGAAGTGGTGAAATACTATTCACCCGGCAGTCCTCCGAATGATGCCACGTTGCTAAGTGGATTGTCGTTTATTCCGGGAACGCAGAGTGCGAACGACCAAACCTATTTTGACTTTGCCAATCGACTCGCCCCAACGATTGCATTTCTGGAATCGATTGGAGCGTGGCAACTTCCTCATCCGTGGATCGATGTATTCGTTCCCGGCCCAGATGCACCGTCCTTTATTGGTGGCGTTCTCGCCCAGACAACAGAAGCGTCCATGGGTCAAGGGCCGATTCTCATCTATCCGGTGCGTCGCGACAAGGTGAATACGCCATTCCTGCAACTTCCGGACGCCGAGCACTTTTTCCTCTTCAGTTTGCTTCGAACCGCGTTCCCTCCGACCCCAGAGAATATCGCCGATTTGCTCGGTCAGAATCGCGCAATTTACGACGCGCTCGTTGATATCGGCGGCAAACGTTACCCCATTGGTGCTGTCGAGCTCACGTCAGCGGATTGGGAAGTCCATTTCGGCGACAATTGGAACGCTTTTGTTGCTGCCAAGAATCAATTCGATCCCGATAACATCTTGGCGCCGGGGCAACGAATCTTCTGAGCTAGCTGCGACAAAACGTCGCACCTGAGACCTCATGTCGCAGCGGCGCGTCAAAGGCACACGCTGAATGCGGCTGTGCGTCATTGGCACGATGATTGCCTAATGGCGCACCATCGTGACGAACCAACTCGACAAGCCGAACGATTCCGAAGAAATTCCCGCGAACGCGACAGGTACAAGCGCTGACGAGGATGATTCCGTTTCAGCAGCCGCGGAGAACGTCGATACGACGGAAGCGCTTCTTGCCGCGTTGCAATTTCTCGCCGACCAAGCGGGCGTCGAAGTGGATCGGGCTTCGGCTCGAAAAGCGCTCGATCAAACGCGACAGAATACGATCTTCGTCGGTCCCGAGGGACATATCGATGAATTGACGCATGCGGGTTCGAGTCTGGGTTTGACCATACGTACCTTTCGTCGTTCGTGCAATGAAATCGTTCGGCACGCTCGGTCATTGGTTCCCGCGTTGACGTTTGCGAACGACGACAAAAAGCGCCCTCTCGCGCTCGTTGGATATCGGCGTGGATGTGTGCGCGTGGTCGATACGGAAGACCTCGAACAGGCGAAATGGTTAAGTCCAGACAAACTAGCCCAACGAATCGGCGTATCGAAAGCTTCGGAACCGGTGCTTTGGGTGATTGCGGACGCAAGTGAGCCCTTGGCAGCGATGGCACATGCAAAACATGGGGCGTCACCATTGACTCGCCTGTTCGCGCTTTTGCGCCTCGAGCGGGATGATATCGGCGTCGCCTGCATTTACGCGGTGGGTGTGGGCATTGCCTCGCTGGCTGCTCCTATTGGTGTGCAGGCGTTGGTCAATACGGTGGCTTTCGGTGGGTTGCTTCAGCCGCTCGTCGTGCTGACGTTGCTTGTGCTCGCGGGGCTTGTTTTTGCGGGTGTTTTGCGAGCCTTGTGGTCGTGGGTGATCGAGCGCATTCAGCAACGCATTTTTACGCGTGTTGCTGTCGACTTGGCTTATCGACTTCCGCGCGTGCGTGTGGATGGAATGCGTACAGCCTATGGGCCAGAACTCGTCAATCGATTTTTCGATGTGCTCACGGTGCAAAAAGGAGCCGCGACATTACTCGTCGACGGCGTATCGATCATTTTGCAAACGGCCGTGGGATTGGTTGTTTTGGCGGTCTATCACCCAATTCTGCTGGCTTTCGACGTGGCATTGCTGCTCGCCATCGGGTTTGTCTTGTTTGGACTCGGACGAGGCGCGGTCGATACCAGCTTAAAAGAATCGAAAATGAAATATGCCGTCGCTTCGTGGCTCGAACAAATGGCCGAGCATACGGTGACGTTTCGCTCGAATGGTGGAGGCACATTTGCTCGGGCCAAAGCTGAGGATCTTCTGCGCGAATGGATTACTGCGCGCAACAAGCATTGGAAAGTGCTTTATCGTCAAATCCTCGGCTCACTCGTCGTGCAAGCCTTGGCGAGCACCGCGTTGCTGGGTGTTGGTGGCTGGCTCGTCATTGCGGGAAAACTCACCCTCGGCCAACTCGTCGCTGCGGAATTGATTGTAACGACGGTGGTCGCCGGTATTGCGAAATTCGGCAAACACCTCGAAAGCTTCTATGACTTGCTCGCAGGCGTCGACAAACTCGGTCACTTGGTAGATTTGCCCGTCGAGTCCGCTGGAGGGACCCTGCTGCCCCGGACCACCGCAGGCGCTCACGTTCGCATGGTCAACGTCTCGTTTGGCTATCCAAACAGTGAAAAGATTCTCGACAAGGTCTCGCTGAACATCGAATCAGGGTCGCGCGTCGGCATCGTGGGTTCGAGCGGCACGGGCAAGAGCACATTGGTCGATCTGATGTACGGGCTACGAAGTCCAACACGCGGACGCATCGACATCGACGGCGTCGACGTGCGCGACATCGATCTCGCGAGTCTGCGGGATCAAACCGCGGTGCTTCGGAACATTGAGATTTTCGAGGGAACCGTGAGCGACAACGTGCGTCTCGGGCGGCGCGACGTGCACACGAGCGACATGCGCGAAGCGCTGCAAGCTGTCGGTTTGTACGACGAGATCTCGGCGTTTCCAAACGGCCTGGATGAAGTGTTGTCCAATCGAGGACGAACCTTGTCGCAGAGCCAGGCGCTGCGTCTTTGCGTCGCCCGCGCCATCGCGGGCAAACCTCGCCTCATCCTACTCGACACGACCATCGCCGACTTTGATCCGACGACGCGCAAGGTCGTGATGAATGCGCTCTTCAATCGTAGTGCAACGTGGACGCTGGTTGTCACGACGCACGATCGCGAAGTGCTGCGGCACTGCGATGAAATTCACGCTCTTCAAGAAGGCCAACTCCGTCCGCTCCGCGCTGCCGATTTGGCTGCGTGAGCATCACGAGGAACGACATGTCGACAGTTGCACGACCCATCATGGACCTCGAAGGCGATGCCGACGTTTTGCGTCTCGTGCGTTCGCCTCGATTGACTCGAACCATCGCGCGCCTCTTCGGAGCGTTGATGATGGTCGTCGCCATCGCCTTGGCGACTGTGCCCTGGCAGCAAAACTCGCCTGCACATGGTCGCGTCGTGGCGTTTGCTCCGCTCGACCGTCAACAAACGGTGGAAGCGCCGGTCGACGGACGCGTTGTGCGTTGGCACGTACGTGAAGGCGACCATGTGAATGAAGGTGATCCGCTCGTTGATATTGCCGACAACGACGCGGACCTCGTGTCCCGGCTCGAACGTGAAAAAGAGGCAGTTCGAGCACGCATCGATGCAGCGCGTACGCGCACGTCGGCTGTTGGAGAACGTATCGAATCGCTCGAGTCATCGCGTGACAGCGCCCTCCAGGCCGCCACGTCGCGCGTACGCATGGCACAGGATCGAGTAAAAGCGGCGGGACAAACTCTCGTGGCGGCGAAAGCAACGGCCAAGACCGCTGAACAAAACTTGGAACGCCAACAATCGCTGTTCAAAGATGGTTTGACCTCAAAGCGAACGGTCGAACTTGCCGAACTGGATGTGGCCAAAGCCCATACCGAAGTCGAACGAGCCAATGCGTCTCTCTCTGCTGCGCGCTCGGAGGAAAGCGCGCTCGAAGCAGACATGATGAAGGTTCGCAACGACGTAAGCGCGTCGATCAACGATGCGTCGGCGTCACGCGCGAGTGCGCAAGCAGAGATTGCCTCGGCGGAAGCCGAATTGGCACGGATGGAAGTGCGTTTGGCACGACAACTGATGCAAGCCGTGAAGGCGACACGTAACGGAACCGTGTTGCGCGTCGTCGCGAAGCAAGGCGGCGAGATGGTGAAGACGGGCGAGGTGCTGCTGAGCATCGTGCCCGAAACGGACGAAGCGGCCGTCGAGTTGTGGATCGATGGAAACGACGTGAACCTGGTTGCACCAGGACGAACGGTTCGATTGCAGTTCGAGGGTTGGCCAGCGATTCAATTCTCGGGCTGGCCTTCGGCTGCCGTCGGTACGTACGGCGGAACCGTAGCGTTTGTCGACGCCACTGATGACGGACAAGGAAAGTTCCGCGTGCTCGTGGTGCCGAGTGGTCCTGAATCTTGGCCCTCAAAACAATTCTTGCGTCAGGGCACACGTGCGAATGGATGGATTCTGCTCGATCGCGTTTCGCTTGGTTACGAGTTGTGGCGTCAATTCAACGGCTTCCCTCCTTCGTGGCCCGCGCCGGTCACGGACAAAGGTGATGGCAAATCGACCGAAAAAGGAGGTGGAAAGTGATTCGATCGTTGCTTCTCAAACGATTTCTTGCAGGAGCCGTGGCGTCGTGGGTGCTCGCGCTGACTCAACCCGCCTTCGCGCAAACCGTTGCTCCTCAAACGAGTTCGGCCGATGTTGCAATCGACGATGTGATTGAACTGCCCGAGGTCGTGCGTACTGTAGAGCAGCGTTTTCCAGCGATTCTTGCGGCTCAACAAGAACGAATCGCAGCGGAAGGAGAACGTCTCGCAGCGGCTGGTGGGTTTGATCCGTCATGGCGAACATCAGGAACAGTGATCCCTTTGGGCGGGTACCCTTCAGGACGATTCGACACGGTGGTGGAACAACCGCTCCCGTTTTGGGGTTCGAGTGTGTTTGCGGGATATCGCCTGGGTTTGGGGGATTATCCGGTCTACGACGGAAAACTCGCCACGAATCAATACGGAGAAGTGCGGGCCGGTGCGCGGATCAACTTGCTTCGTGATGGGCCCATCGATCGGCGCCGGGCAACGATTCAGAAAGCGGAACTTGGTGTCGATGTCGCATCGCGTGGGTTGGATCAGTTGCGCATCGATGCGGTTCGTCTGGGCTCGTTTCGGTATTGGGATTGGGTAGGAGCAGGCCGCAAAGTCACGTTGTCCGAATCATGGCTCGACCTGGCGCAAGCTCGCGATACGGGGCTTGCTCGACGTGTCGAAGTGGGCGACTTGGCGGACATCGAGCGGCAAGACAACCTGCGCGCGATTCAGCAACGCACGGCGCATCTTGTCTCCGCGCGACGTTCGCTGGAACAAGCGGCCATCGAGTTGTCGATGTACTGGCGTGGAGAAACGGGTGCATCGGTGCTCCCACGAGCGGATCAATTGCCGCCAAGAATTCCTGAGCCGACGGACTTCGACACAACGCAACTTGCAGAAGCTGAGCGATTGGCCCTTGCGCGACGTCCCGACTTGGCACGCTTGGAGCTCCAACGAAAACAAGCCGAAGTGGATGAGCGGCTAGCGACAAACCAACAACGTCCGGCCATCGATGTCGTGATCATGGGCGCGAAGGACCTCGGGCCAGGCGACCCCAAGCAGGACAAACCTGTGCTCGAAGCTGGCGTGATGATCGACATACCGCTTCTGAATCGTACGGCGAATGGTCGAGCGCAGGTTGCGTCGGCTCAGGTTCGTCGTGTTGAAACACAAGCGCAGTTCTTGCGTGACCGCGTGGTTGCGGATGTTCGGGACGCTGTGTCGGCGCTTCGCGCGGCGCAGGAGCGCGTGAAGACGCTCCGCACGGAAGTGGACATGGCGCAGTCTCTCGCGGTGCAAGAAGCCCGGCGACTCGAGCTTGGCGAAGGCAACGTCTTGCTCGTGAATCTGCGGGAGCAGGCGGCGCTCGATGCGAACTTTCGGTACGTCGATGCACTGGTCGACTGGCACAAGGCGATGGCTGCGTACCGAGCGGCCACGGCGGCACCGAGCACGAAATAGGCGCACGACGTATGAAGAGGTCGATGCGAAAATGCTTGGTTTGCTGCGTGAAGTGAGCGCCTAGAACATCTTTTGACGGTGGGCCAAATTTTTGAAGAGACGGATGCCGTTCTGCATGTAAACTGCGGCTTCCAACATGCCGACAGCTCGCAAGCGCCTCGAAAGCAAGGATATTCCGCAAGCAGACAGCCTCGAAAACGTCCGTCGCATCGTCGACGCCGTGGTCGATGGCCTCAGAACAAAGGCGGAAGTCTCCGAACGTACTGGGATCAACCCTCGCCACGTGCTCTACGGACTTCACACAGCCCGCGTTCTCGGGTTTGTCGTTGAGGACGAAGGAGGCGGCTTTAGCGCGACCGAGTCGGGCAAGTCGCTCCACGCCCTGACAGCGAATGGTCCGGAGGAGCAAGAGCGTTTCCGCTCGGCGATTGCCGATAGCGAGATCATTGCCGCGATTGCGCCGCAGCTCCTTTCTGGAAAGCCGCCGACGCAAGACGCCATCACGCAAAAGATTGTCAAAGCGACCGGTTTGTCCGAATCAACGGCTGGCCGACGTGCTCAGACGCTCGTTTCTTGGCGCACCCAGCTGATGGGTTCGTCCGGACATGCGGCTGCCGCGGCTGCTCCTGCTGCTGCGGAACCCGAAGCCGCTCCGGCCGCCGAAGAAGCAGCCGCCCCTGCTGCAAGCTGAAGCGACGCCACAGACTGCGTACGCCTGCTTTTTTCGTCACCTCACATCGTTTGTTCTCAAACGGCACACGCTGCATACGCGGACGACGTCGTCGTCATTGTGTTCGGAACTGTTCAATCCACGCGTAGGCTTCAGCGTCGGTTGCGAAAGCGACGAGCGGCATGGTGTGGAGAGACAAACGGAATGCCTTCGCGACTTTTTTGACGATTTCGAGCACGGTGCGGTGCTGAAATTGCGCCTTGTAATAGACGAACGCGCGATAACCCCGCATTTTCTCCACAATGTCGCTCGACTTCAAAATATCGAGATTCGGGCGGCCTGCTTTCGAGATGTCGATCAGAGCAAACAATCCGCGATTGTTCTTTGACGAGTCCTCGAACATGCCCAAGAGATGGCGAACCTGGTCATTTCCCAAGTCACCGATAATACGCATATGGACAATATCAGGCGTTTCCAATCGAACGGAATGCGTTCCAATAGCCTGCCATTCGCCGCTCGTTTCATTGTGATTCACGAATGCGCCTCTCCTTCTGGATGAAAACAAGCCACACGGTGATGACTGCCAGGAACGATTTCGGTGAGTTCTGGAGCTTCAACGTCGCAACGCCCTTTTTCGACGCGCGGACATCGCGAGGCAAACACACAACCGCGTGGCGGATCGAGCGCACTGGGTGGTTCTCCCGTGAGCACGCGTTTGGGTTTTTCTCGTGGACCTTCAGAAGCGCCATCTCGAGGCAACGCGCCGAATAGCGCGTGCGTATACGGATGCAATCGCCGCTCGGAGACTTCTTGCGCGGGGCCCATTTCGACAATGCGCCCCAGATACATCACTGCAATGCGATGACTGGTATACGCAACAACGCGCAAATCATGCGAAATGAATAAATAACTAACCGACAATTCATCCTGCAACTTTTCCAATAGATTCAACACCTGCGCTTGAACCGAAACATCCAATGCGCTCGTTGGTTCGTCGCACACGACGAAATCAGGACGAACGGCCAATGCGCGAGCAATTGCAATGCGTTGGCGTTGACCGCCCGAAAATTCGTGGGGATATCGGTCGAGCACATCGGCCCCAAGCCCGACTTTGACGAGCATTTCGACAACGGTTTCTTCCGCTTCCCGATTCGTTTTCGCCAATCGTAATGCGGCAATGCCTTCACCCACGATTTCACGTACCGTCATGCGTGGATTGAGCGACGAATACGGATCTTGAAAAACGATTTGCATACGTCGCCGAAGTGGACGGACTTCCTGCTCCGACAAACCCGTAATGTCCTGACCGTCAAAAATGATTCGTCCGACCGTTGGCTCGACGAGTCGCAAAACAGCTCGACCCAGTGTCGTTTTGCCACAACCCGATTCACCCACGAGGCCCAAGGTTTCACCGGGCCGAATGTAAAAACTCACGCCATCGACGGCGTGCACGAAACTCCGCGGGCGAAAGAAGCCTTTTTGATGCGGGAAAAGAACCGATAACTTTTCCACCACCACGAGCGGCTTGATGTGGCTCCGCGCGTGAGGACGCGAGTCACGCTCGGTCATGCGGCATTCCCCCGCGTGCTGGGCGTTTCATGCAAGAAGCACCGCACCGATCCGTCTGAAAATGCTGTCAAAGACGGCGCTTCCACATGGCAGCGCTCGAGGACATTCGGGCAACGCGAAGCAAAGGGGCATCCGGTTTGTCGCGTACGCAAATCGGGCAACGCTCCATCCATGGTCGGTAACGGTGGTCGACGTTCACCACGCGCACGAAAGCTGCTCGTTGGTGGAACGCTTTGCAAAAGCGCTCGCGTATAGGGATGACGCGGATCCCGCAGCACACGCGACGGTTTTCCCACTTCGACCACAGTCCCGGCATAAAGCACCACGAGTTCGTCGGCAATGTCCGAGACAAACGGAAGATCGTGCGTGATCACCAGCAAGCTCATGCCGAGTTCTCGGGACAAATCCCCAAGCAAAGCCATGATTTGCGCGCGTAACGCCGTGTCGAGGGCGCTTGTCGGTTCATCGGCGATGAGCAGGCGCGGATTGCACGACAAGGCCATCGCAATGAGGACACGTTTTACCTCCGCTGAGTTCATGCGGGTAACTATCGATTCGTTCCTCGGGACGAGAAAAGCCTACTCGATGCAAAAGCTCGATCGCATGGGCTCGTGCGGCTGTGCGTGAGCGAGGATCGTGCAGGCGAATCGCTTCGATGATTTGAGCTCCAATCGTGTAGACCGGATTGAGCGCTGTCAGCGGCTCTTGGAAAACCATGCCGATCTTGCCGCCACGGATGCGCTGCATGTCCCGCTCGGACAAACGAAGCAAGTCTTCACCTTGAAATAAAATTCGGCCGCGATCGATCGCGGATCCGGGCGACGGCAAGAGGCGCATGATCGCCAACGCCGTCGCTGTTTTTCCGCACCCCGATTCACCCACGATCGCGACGGTTCGTCCTGCTGGAACATCGAACGAAATGCCGCTCAACGCTTGGAGTTTTCCGCCTTCGGCCGTTGCATACGAAACCGCGAGATCACGCACGGAAAGAAGCGGAACCTTGCTGGAAGGACTCATCGCAAGTACACCTCGAGACGCGGACCGCGACCTTCGGTCACGCCGAGGGAAAACGATGAGCCATACCCGTCGGTTTCATCGGCAACGACGGCGATGCCATGATCGTCTTCGTCGCGTGCGGCCCACTGTTTGACGATGGGTGTAACGTCGATACGTACGGTGCCTCCAGACAAACCGCCAAACACGCCGGCTCGTTCGGGCACACCAACACTGGGAATTCGGCCATACGAAACGCCTTCCGACGTCCATGGACTTTGGATGGCTGCGATGTGCATGGGCACAGGCGTTGCGGGAGGAAGTGCATCGCGAGGTGGTTCGAGAACGAGCACAGCGGCGGTGACGTCGCGCGCGTCGGCGATGGGGACGGCGAAGTGCAGGAGCAATGTGGAATCACCACGTCCGAACACGACGACGGCGGGCAATTGTTGAGCGCCTCCGGCGGGATCTTTGGATGAAGTGACGGCCATCTCGTCTGGTTCGAGAACCAACCGTCGACCATCCGATGGTCCGATCAAGGTACTTCCTGCCAAACGGCAACGACCCACGATGCAGGTGGTGCCTTCAGCACATGCTGCACCTTCGCCACACAAAGGCGGGGCCGCTGGAGCTTTGATGCAACCCGCGAAAGCGATTGCGGCTGCTACTAGAAAATGGCTTCGCACGTCGGAACGACCACACGATAGCAGCAAGGCGCCATGACTCCCACGATGAAGAGAACCTCAAGGTGCCGACGGAGCAACGGGGAGCAATGTAGGAAGCCAACGACCCAGGGTAATGCCGACCATCGCGTCGTGCGCCATTGGCTCGGTGACGCGAACATGCTCGAGTTCCCGCAGGAAACCTTGGGCCGATGGGTTTTTCTTTACTAAACCCGTGAACGTCGAACGGAAAAGGTCGAACGGGCGCTTGTTCCAGCTTTGCGTTTGCCAAGAAACGACGACGTGCATGTCCGAGCGAGCCGTGGCGAGGACTTCAGCGAAGTCGAGAAGCATGCAGGTATCGATGGCGAGCGCGGCGTAAACAGGTGTTTTGCCTTTGACGGCAGAAGCCATGCCGCCGCGCGCATTGCAGCCTCCACCCGAGTGACCGGCAACGATGATGCGCGACGTATCGATGGTGGCTGAACCAGCGAGCGCGTTGCGGGTGTGTTCGACAAACCGATCGAGATCGAATGAAGGCCAGCTCGTGACGGCGTTGGTGACGGAAGCGAGCACGATGGAGCTTGGAGCAGCAACGATCATGGGCGGGATTTTGCCGGACTCCATGAGGTTCGACATGATGCGTCGAACGTCGCCTTCGTTGCCTCCGCCCATCCAACGGTAGCGAATACGTTCGGAATTCAGGCCGTGGATGAAAACGAGCAGAGGCCTTGGTTTGGCAGGATCAACCGCAACTGTTTTGTGAACAAAGCTTCTTCCGAGCCATGCCCGTTCGGAATGACCGATGTCCTTGCCATCCCAAGCATAGTCGATGGTTTGTCCTTCGAGTGGCGGTGGCGGCGGGGGTTTGCGTTTTTTGGCTTCGGCGTGGTTTGGAAAAAGAAACAGAAACGACAGGAGAAGCACGGTTACGAGCGAACGGCGCGAGAGCAGCTCGGCGTTGTTCATGACGCTACGGGCTCCTGCGCGGTTTCTTGTTCCGGTGTCGATTCTTCGTTGGCCCCAGGAGCGGTGTATTTTTCGGGATACAGCAAGCAGGAGATCACGCCACCCATGGTGAACGTGACGGCCAAGCCGAGCAGGTATTCAGGGACGAGCATGAGTGGGGCGCAAACGTAGGCGCCCACGACATTGGCTCCGAGGAAAACGTTGAAATATTTGTTTTTCGTCAGCTTCATTTTCGGAAGTCGGACGTTGCTGATCATCAGAAACGCAGCAATGAAGAGAAACGCGGAAAAGTAAACGAGAAGAGCCTGATTCGAGCTGTATTTCTCCCACGTCAAGTAGGTCGACGCGATCATTGCGCCCATGAGTGTTCCGGGCAAACCGAGAAATATATCTTCCCCGCCGGTGGTGATGTTGAAACGCGACAATCGAACGGCAAGGGCGAGGGCGTAAAGACCGGACACCCCCATGATGGCCTGTTTCTGCCAGCCGATATATTCGCCCGTGCCAAGAAGGCGGTAGTAAATGAGGGCGGCTGGAGCAATGCCAAAGACGACGAAATCGGCAAAACTATCGAACTCGACACCGAACTTGCTGGTCGCGTTCATGAGCCGAGCGGCAGTTCCATCGAGCTTGTCGAGAAGAACGCCCCACAGGATCATCCATGCAGCGAGGCGATAGTCGCCCTGGGCGCTCATGGTGATGGAAGCGAGGCCAAGAAGTAGGGAAAAACCGGTGAAACCGTTAGGAACGAAGTAGCGAAGGGGGGGCACGGGCGAGATGCTACAGCGTTTGGGGGCAACGCGTCAAAGCTCGTGGATTGAGGTTAGGTCGAGCCACTAAATTGCCGGACGAGGGCAGCAACATCGCCGACGGTGGTGTTGAGAGCCGTCACGGCGGCGACGGAGCGTTGCGTATTTTCGACGACAGCAGCGGAATCATTGTTGATGACGCGAATGGCTTCGGCAGCTTCTGCGATACCCGTGCCTTGATGTCGGGCCGATGTAGCAATGACGCGAGCCGCTTCGACTGTTTCGGTAATAAAACGATCGAGCGATTCAATGCGTTCTCCGGCTCTTTTTGCAAGCACAACGCCATCATCGACTTTCGCCGATCCTTCATACATGGCGACGGCGGCAGCTTCTGTTGCGCGGCGAATTTCCCCAAGAATGCGGCGCACTTGAACGGTTGACTCTTTGGATTGTCCCGCCAAACTACGAATTTCATTGGCGACAACCGAGAACCCTCGACCGTGTTCACCGGCCCGAGCGGCCTCCATGGCGGCGTTGAGCGCCAAGAGGCGACTTTGCTCGGCGATTTCGGCGACCGAGGCAATGATTTCTCCAATTTGCTGATTTTGTTGTTTAAGGGCATCGATACGCACGTCGATTTGTTGCACTTTGTCGCGAATTTCATTCATGGCTCGCAACGTGCCTTCGACGACGGAACGGCCTTCGGCGGCTCCGCTCAGGGCGCGATCGGACAAATCAATGACGATTTGCGCCTTGTCCATGGATTGGATGGCCATATGGCGCAATTGAGCCATTGCGGTGGTCAATTCGGCGATCGCCGTTGCTTGGTTTTGGGATGCTGTCGATTGCGCACTGTTCATTCGCGCAATTTCATCCGTCGCGGATGTCAAGCCTGCGGAAAGATTGGCCATTGCAGCTTGAAATTCGAACGCCATCCGGCGCTCTCGTTCAACACGACCGATGCGATCGAGGGCACCCGATACGAGACGTCCGACGTTGCGTAATGCATCGATACGACCTTCGGAAAGGTCCAAGGAGCGTTTGACGAAGAAGTCCATCGTGCCGACGACGGCACCGTCGACGACAATCGGAAAACAAACTCCAGATTGAACGCCCAGTCGTTGAGCCACGGGGGCTCGAGAACAATCGGCCATGGCGCCAATGTCCTTGACAAACAGCAAATCTCGTTGACGCCAGGCACGTCCGTTGAAGCCCACGCCTTCGGCAAACGTCGACACGTGCGTGATTTGACGAAATTCCTCATTCATCACGCCGGAATCGATCGCAAAACGGAGAACCTCCGCTTGTGGATCCCGTATCCAGTACGAGCCGTACTCCCATCCAAACTCGTTGCGGACCGATTCGAGCGTAGCGCGAAGGGCCTCATCGCGGCTGTTTGTCTCGGCCAGAGCGGCCAGGACTCGATTGACGGCGGCGTTATTCTGCGCGGCTTCGATGGCGTTTTCGGTGGCTTTGAGTCGAGTGATGGCGCCTGAGACGAGGCGACCCACATTACGCAGGGCTTCTTTGCGTCCGACACTCAGGTTCAGCGACCGCATAACGAAGAAGTCCATCGTTCCGATGACTTCGTCCTGCACGATGATGGGAAAACAAACCCCACTTTTGACGCCCATCTCGCGGGCCACGGGTGCGCGCGCGCAATCGTTCAAATCTCCGATGTCTTCGACGAAAAACAGGTCGCGTTGTTGCCACGTCCGACCATTCAGACCCACGCCTTCGGCAAATACCGAGTTCATGGTGACGTTGCGAAACGCGTCGCTCACATCGCCTGAGTCATGGGCAAACCGCAAATTGTGATGCTCGCGATCCAATGTCCAGTAGGATCCGTACGCCCAACCGAACTCGCGGCGGATGGCTTCGAGGACGGCCTGGATGGCTTCGCGAAAACTCTTCGCTTCACCCAGAACATGTAGAACGCTGACGAGAGCGGCGGTATTGGAGTTGGCTTCTGCGAGTTGTTCTTCGAGGTACGTGGCGCGGTCGTCGCCATCGAACATCGCGTTTTCCACTTGTTCTTCGAAGCGGGACAACTTCGAAGAATTCAAGGCATTCACATCGGGTTTGACGGGTTTGTCGTCGCGTTTACCGGCCATGGGGAACCTCGATGTTCGACATGCAAAAAACTGCAAGTCGAAGTGACGTACATGTTCCTCCGCGCCGTCGATTGAGTACAGCGATTTTGACCATCAATGTATTGACGCTTCTCCAGGGCGAACGTGTCCACAGTGGATGGCACTGTCGCCGGTCGTACTCAGGGGTGGACTAAGAATACCGGTCGAGTATGCACGGGCCATGACACTTTGGAGTGAGAGAACTTCATTTCCAAAAAACGACGATTGGCCTTGGCTTTGCTTTGCGCATTGCTTCTGAGACGCGAATCGAAGGCCCTCGTCAAGGGCGAAATGGGGAAAGTGCCATGAAACGTTGGAGTTTGTCTCAACCATTGTCCATCGTTGTCATGGCCACGGCCGGCGATACCTACGGACCATAAAACCGTCCAGCGCGGTGGTGCATCGTCTAATTTCACCTGGACAAACCAAGACACGTTCAGCGAATTTGACGTTTTCCCCGCAATGTTATTGACGGCGTTCGCTCGCAGCAGTATGCCACGTTTTGCATGAGCAGCAAAGGGCGGCCGTACCGCACGGTTTTGATGGAAGGTTTCGAAGTGCTCATTGGGCGAGCAGCCGAAGACAATGATTATTTGTCATTGCATGTGGCAGCCGCGCATGACACGTGGCTCCACGTAGCTGGCGGAACACCGGGAAG
>JBGAOI010000079.1:0-18365 GCA_044221885.1 Polyangium sp. (in: bacteria) | reverse complement strand
CCGTCGTGTATCCGGTGTCTTGTACGTTCGCGAGTGATTCGTGAACATCGCGCACCGTGGAGGGGCCTCGTTTCCACAAGACGGATAGGATTTGCAATTCCGCATCCGTCGGCAAGCCTGATTGCACCATGGGCTCGGATTGTACGAACGTTTTCGTAGATGTCAACGAAAAAATTCGTACTTCACAAAATTTGCAAAAATTGTCGTGATTTGTAGCGAATTGTGGATGGCGAAGTCGTGCCGTGCGTGAGACTGTGGACGCTCAGGGAGCGTCTCAGAGTGTGAGGGCACGTACGAACTGACAGTGCGGTGGAGGGCAGGGGCGGGCTAATGCTTTTTGCGGCGTAGGAGGAGCGATAGGGTTAGGGCTAGGGTCCACGCGAGTCCGATAGAGGCGTTTCTTGACGAATTCATTTGGCATGCGCAACCGCCGCCTTCGACGATGATGCCGGTGTTTGTCGAACTCGGTTGGCAATGGCCTGGCTCGGCATCGAGTGAAGAGCAAACCTGACCGAGGGGACAATCGACGGGGTTGTTGCCACGGCATCCTTCGATACATACGTTGTCGACACAAATAGACCCAAAGGTGCAGTCGGAATCGCTTGCACATTGTGGGGGAACTCCAGCGTCGGGTTCAACGATGGGGCAGCCGTTGTCGAGTAGGCCATCGCAATCTTCGTCGACATTGTTGCCGCAGAGTTCATCGGCGGGCACTCCCGGTGCGGCATTGCATGTTGCGGTACCGTCAGGGGCGCAAATGGTTTGTCCCGTGCCGATACACGCTCCTACGCCGACAGAACACGGGGCGCCAAGGTCAAAGCCGTTGTCGACTTGTCCGTCACAATCATCATCGATATCGTTGCCACATATTTCAGCAGACGGGGTGCCTGGAAGGGCATTACACGCAGCCGTTCCATCCGCGGCGCATTTCATTTGGCCTATGGCCAAGCATGCTCCATTGCCTGTGGAGCACGAGGTTCCGATGGGAAAATCTTCATCGAGGATTCCATCGCAGTCATCGTCGATTCCATTGCATGTTTCCATCGATGGAGCACCTTCGACGGCATTGCAGACGGATGTATTGCCGCTACATACGAGCGTACCTGTACCTGCGCATGCGCCGATGCCTGCGGCGCACGCCATGCCAAACCCAGCGCATGGTTGCGGGTGGCAGCCGAAGTCGTCACAAAGAACCGCGTCACTGAAGAGGTCGGGCAGGTAGGCTGGGCCCGAGAAGTCTTGATTGAGGTGCTGTCCGTCCGAAGCGGTGCCGCATGCAAAACGAAGGGGAGTCATGGGGCCGACGCGGGGAGCAAGGCGGCTGCGTTCAATGGTCCAATCGACAAAGTAGTCAGGATCCGGATTCGGAGTGCCGAAGATCGTTCCTGCGGGGACTTGACGGGCATAACCGAACCCGGGTTGTCCTGGGTCCAAAGGGCCAAGATATCTGTAGAGGGCCATTTTGGGTAGGCTGTCGCCAGGGTCGTTGGGCATTTCTTGGAGAAGGTTTTCCCATAACGAGACAACGTCCGGGTTGGATACTCCGTCGAGAATGGCAGCATATTCGAAGTCGGACAAATCACCATTTATGTCGATGACACATCCCCACCCGTAGGGCTTGAGATTCGTTGCGTTTTGTAAAACCTCGCGATTCATACGCAGCCGGAAGTAGATGTGCGTGGAGTCGCCTTGGACGAATGCCATGGGATATTCGGCATTGCCGACGATATCGAGAGCCGTTGTGGATGAATCGCCAGCTGGATCGGCGATGGGTACAGTCATTTGAGTCAACGGGATCCAGGCACCTTCCGCAGGAAATGCGAATGCCCACGCTGCTGATGGCTGCATGAGCCCCACAGCTATGAGAGACAAACCAATACCCAGGGGCATGCTGTATGCCCAGAGGCGAGTTCCCTTCATGTCGTTCCCTCCCAAGGTTTGATGGCGAAGCGGGAGCTTATCGGATCAAAATGAAAGCGGTATTCGTATGAAGGGTAGTAATTTTGCTCGGATGTTTTGGACGTTTCGTATGAGATGCACTTTATCAATGACGCAGCAGAAAACAAGGCACTATTTCGAACCGTGGTTGGACATTTGTGATTTGAATTTCATGTTGGTTTGGCGGTACCACCTGGCGGACAACAGGCTTCCGCCACCCTCCGCCTGGCGGCCGCCACCTAGTGTAACAAATTTAACATTGTTAAATGTTTGAAATTATTAATAATTTTGGATTTGAACATTTGGCACGGCATTGGCTAGGGCTTATCGCCATCATGAGTCAAGCCCGACCTAATCGCCCTGGAAGTACGTACCTTGTAACGCGACGCGTCGAGCGTCGTGCCAGTCTGCTGCGCCCTGATCCGGTGATCAGCAGGTTCATTGAATATGCGTTTGTCGTAGCGGCACTTCGTCATGGCATTTTGGTACACGCGTTCTGCGCAATGTCCACGCATGTACATTATGTCGTCACGGATCCGCACGGTGACTTGCCACGATTTTTGGCAATGTTTCATCGCGCCGTTGCGAAAGGCGTTCAAATCATTCGCAATCGTGATGGTGGCGTGTGGAATCGATCTCAGCCGAGTGTCGTGGAACTTTACACGCGTCAGGCCATTGTGGAGAAGATTGCCTATACACTGGCAAATCCGGTTCAAGCGGGTCTTGTTCGCCACGCAAATGAATGGCCCGGTGCCAAGACAAACGTTTACGACCTTGGAATGAACTCAATGCGAGCGACCCGTCCGGCGCAAGGGTTTTCCCGCGCGAACGCTGAGTGGACGAGTCTGGCGGAAGTCTCTGTGTCATTGCCGCCAACAATATCCCAAATAGATGCCGAATCTTTCCGCGCCGATGTTGCTGCGGAGCTCCGGAAACTTGAAGAGGCCGCACATGCTTTGATTCCCGCACACAAGGTGCTTGGGGCAAAACGTGCTGCGAAAGTGGACCCTGAAAACCGAGCGACCAGTCACGAGCCAAAAGGGCAGCGAAATCCAACATTTGCCGTAGGTCGGGGGCAGGTCGAGGCGTTCATCAAAGCGCGGAAGGCGATACGCGAATTTCGTGGAAAATATCGTAGAGCACTCGAGGCGTGGCGCGCGGGAGATCGAACTGTCGAGTTTCCTGCGGGCACCTACGCAATGCGCGTGTTTCATCGTGCGAACGTCGCCACGTAGGTGCTCAGCGCCGACGTGACGACGCGCTACGACAAAATGTGGGTAGCGAAAAACTGGTGTAAGTTGGCCCGCTGACTCGGCAGGTCGGTGCATTCGTGTGCCCTGTTAATACGCAAAGCATGGATGCGGTTGGCTTTTGTGTACCACGAAAAGTGGTTCAGCACACGTTAGCAACGAAGTGCATACTTGCACGCGTTGTGTGCCTACGTGAGAACCGCGTTTCAATGAGAAAATGGGCTCCGTAATTCGCAGGCGGAGAGCAGCGACGAGCGCGTTGGTTTGTGTAATGTATTGGAATTGTTATAAAAAGTCGCACCGCGGTTGAGTCTTGTCAAGACAATACGATTTTTGTGTTACATAGTTGCGCGAGACGTGTCCTCAACGGACGCCATCGTGACCTTGACCGGAGTTCGTTGGTGCTCGACAGTGACTGCATGCACGTTCTGCGACAGCTCGGTCTGCATCCTCTTGTGGCGTTCGCCATGATCGTCGTTGACGTCATGCTGATCGCCTCCGATCTCGCTACGGTTGCAACCGTATCTATCGTTGTTGCCCTTGTTTTGACGATTCCTTGCATTCTCTTGCAACGCTACGCCTACAAAGACGAATGGGGCGTAGCCGTCGGAAAAGGCATGATTGTCGGAATCTTGACCGCCATTCCAACACCCCTACCGTCGATTGTCACGGGTGTAGGCGGAGTCGCAGGGGCCATTGGCATGTTTTCGGATCGTAAAGCACCGCCGCAGCTAAATCCCGCAGACTCGAAGGCCGATTCGAAACCGACCTGAGCGAACGTCCCTGCACTGACCCGGCAATTTCTCGATCAGCTACGGTTTACACTAGCCTTCTCGCCTCGACCGTCATTCACCCACCGTCGTCGAGACAAACCCCGTCGCTTTCGCTTGGCTCCATGCTCGGCCCAGGCGAACCATCCACCCCACTGCCCGCAACAACCAACAGCCAGTAGTCCGAGCAACTTCCGTTCACCACTTCAATCACAACACGCTCCTCCCCTGCCGCGACATCTTCGTGCCGAATCGCTCGCACCTCTGCCTGATTCCCCGCCGCCCGAGCCACCGTGCTGGTTTTCGTCCCACACTGCTCGAACGACAGCCAAAGATCAACAAAATCAGGTACTTGTGTCCAACCCCGGAGGGCTAAATTGTAACGCATGCCACCAGGAAACCACAACAACTCACCTCCCCACGGCGAACTCTTGTACACCCCGTTTGTCGTTACACCCTCCGTGTATAACACCGGTTCGTTGTTCACTGCCGACCGATCACAACTCGGCCCAATGCTGTTGATCACGCTGCACCCACCAACAAGCAACCCAGCAGCCATGACAAACAATTTGGACCACATACGATCTCGCATCAACCCAACCACCGCGCTGCATCCGGCGCATGGTACGTTAGGACAAAGTCCGCTCCCGCGCGTCGAATCGACGTCAACAGTTCGATCACCGCACGCTTCTCGTCGATCATTCCTGCCGCAGACGCCGCCTTGATCATCGCGTATTCACCGCTCACGTTGTACGCCCCAAGCGGCAACGGCGATGCTTCACGCACCCGCGCGACCACATCCAAGTACGGCAACGCCGGCTTCACCATCAGCATGTCTGCGCCTTCTTCTTCATCCAATCGGGCTTCGCGCAACGCCTCGCGACTGTTCGCCGGATCCATCTGATATCCCGCACGATCCCCGAACTTCGGTGCACAATCCGCCGCCTCGCGAAACGGCCCGTAGAAACTCGACGCGTACTTCACCGCGTACGACAAGATCGCTGTTCCAGACAAACCTTCGCCATCAAGTGCCCGACGAATCGCTCCCACCCGCCCGTCCATCATGTCGCTCGGAGCAACCACATCCGCGCCCGCTCGAGCATGCACCAGCGCAGCCTTCGCCAACACCTCGAGCGTCGCATCGTTGTCGACTTCGTACTCCCCTCGAGCTCCTGCCTTCAGGATCCCGCAGTGCCCATGTTCCGTGTATTCATCGACGCAAACATCCGTGATGACGAGCAACTCAGGCGCTGCATCCTTCATCGCCGCCACAGCCCGAGGTACCGGACCGTTTGGATCGTACGCACTCGACCCTGACGCATCTTTTGACTTCGGAAGTCCAAACAAAAGCACTCCACCCAAACCGAGCGACTTCGCGACGCGTGCCTGCTCCGCCGCATGGGACGTCGGCAGTTGGAACACGCCGGGCATCGTTCCCACCGCGCGGGGCTCATCGAGCACCTCGTGGAAGAACAACGGCAAGATGAGATCCGACGGGGAAAGCGTCGTTTCTCGGACCAATTGGCGCATCGCCGACGAGCGGCGGAGTCTTCTGGGGCGTTCGTTGGGAAACACGGCGCCGGAGCATATCCGTTTTGCGCAACGTCTGCTCGTCTCTCCAGACTTGTCGACCAAGTGCACTTTTGTGTACGGGGGGGATTGCGAAAACACCTCACAGGATCCATTTCGTCCGCGCGTCGAACCAACCACGGTGCGACTTGACCTGTGCCCGAACCTCCCAGGACCAAGAGGACCCAGACCATGACTGAAGAATCCACTCCGACAACCACCCCGGCCGAGTCGTCTGCCGCTCCGCCGGCCGCTGCTCCTTCCGCCGTCGAGTTGCCGTTTCAGGCGGAAGTTCAGCAGGTTCTTTCCCTTGTCATCAACTCCCTCTACGCCAACCAAGAAGTTTTTCTTCGCGAACTCATCTCCAACGCCTCCGACGCTCTCGACAAAGCGCGCTTCTTCCAGATCAGCCACAAGGACGCTTCGGAACAAGTTGGAGAACCAACGATCGTCATCAAACTCGACGACGAAGCTCGAACCCTCACCATCGAAGACAACGGCATCGGCATGACCCGCGACGAGGTCATTCAGAACCTTGGCACCATCGCCAAGAGCGGCTCACTCGAGTTCCTGAAAGCTCACGCGGATGCCCTCAAGGCCAGTCGCGACAAAGGTGATCGCGTCGACTTGATCGGTCAGTTCGGCGTCGGCTTCTACGCCGCCTTCATGGTCGCGGCGCGTGTCGATGTCGAAACTCGTTCCATGCAACACGGCGCGGAACCTGTTCTCTGGCGTTCGGGTGGCTCAGGAACCTTCAGCGTTCTTCCGGGCGATCGTCCCCACCCCGGCACGAAAATCACCCTGCACCTCAAAGACGACGCCCGCGATTACACCAAAGCTTGGCGCATCAAAGAAATCATCCGCAAATACTCGGACTTCGTTCACTTCCCGATTCTCGTCAACGAAGAACTCGCCAATCGCAAAGCTGCCATCTGGACCTTGCCCAAGTCCCAAGTGACCGAAGAACAACATGCCGAGTTTTACCGGCACGTCACGGGCGGACACGAAGGCGAAAAGCCTCTATGGCATTTGCATTTGTCCATCGACGCGCCCGTTCAATTCCACGCCCTCATGTATTTGCCGGAAAAAGCTCCGCCGGACTTGTTCCAACGCAATCGCCAAGGCATCCGCCTGTATGCCAAACGCGTCCTCATCGTTGAAGACTCGGACAAACTCGTTCCTGTCTACTTGCGTTTCTTCCGTGGCGTTGTCGATTCCGAGGATTTGTCCTTGAACGTTTCGCGCGAAATGCTCCAAGAAGACAAAGCCGTCAAGCAAATCGAGCAACAAATTACGCGCCTGGTCCTCAAGGCATTGAAAGATCTCGCAGAAAACGACGCCGAAAAATACAACACCATTTGGCGTGAATACGGCAAAGTGTTCAAGGAAGGCGTCTCCATGGATTGGAAAAACCGAGACGCCATTGCCGACTTGTGTCGCTTCGAATCGCTCAATACACCCGACGGACAAACCACTTCGCTCGCGCAGTACGTCAAAGCGATGCCCGAAGCGCAAAAGGACATCTACTACATCACCGGCACGACGCGTAAATCACTCGAACAAAGCCCCCACATCGAAGCCTTCAAAAAACGTGGATACGACGTCATTTTCATGACTGACCCGGTCGATGAATGGTTCGTCCAGTCCATGCACGAGTACGACAAGCGCAAACTGCGCAGCATTGCGCATGGCGATATTGATCTCGGTGAAGACGATAAAAAGGAAGCCGAAAAAGCGAACGAAGAAATCAAGAATGCCGTCGCCGCCGTCAAAAAAGCTTTGGGCGATCGCGTCAAAGACGTTCGAGCGTCTCAGCGCCTCACCAACAGCGCAAGTTGTCTCGTCGCTTCCGAAGGCGATATGGGCGTCAACATGGAGCGGATCATGCGCATCATGGGTGAAGATGCCCCGATCGGCAAACGAATTCTCGAATTGAATCCGGAAAGCCCGATCGTCAAAAACATCAATACGCTCGCCGCTCGCGATGCTGACAATGAACGAATTGGACTCTGGTCGGAAATGCTTTACGAACAAGCCCTCCTGGCCGAAGGGGTCGTGAATGACCCGGCCAAACTCGTAAAACACATCCAAGAACTCCTCACACAAGCCAGCTCGGCTGCGGTAGGTTGAGCAACACGACGCTTGATGCATACGTCTTCGTTTCGCTCTTTTCGGCGCGTCGGAAAGAGCGAAGCGAAGCTTGACTGTAGAAATGGCCTCTCCGATGTCCGTCCGGCTTCATATCAACATCGACCATGTTGCGACCGTTCGTAATGCTCGCGGCACACGATATCCCGATCCTATTTTTGCTGCGGGTCTTTGCGAAGCGGCTGGAGCCGACGGCATCACCGCCCATTTACGCGAAGATCGACGACATATCAACGACGACGATGTCGTTCGCCTCCGAGCTGCCCTCAATACAATGCTCAACCTCGAAATGGGCGCAACGGACGAAATGCTGCGTATCGCGGAACGAGTTTGTCCGGACGTGATTACCCTCGTTCCCGAAAGGCGTGAGGAACGCACCACGGAAGGAGGACTCGACGTTGTCAAACAACGCAGCGCCATACAAGCGGTCATTGCCATGGCCAAAGAAAAAGGCGTCAAAATGAGCCTCTTCATCAATGCCGATGAAGCAGTCGTCGAAGCTTCGAAAGAACTTGGCGTAGCGCAAATCGAATTGCATACCGGCGAATATTGTCACGCCACGGGCGCTCGCGTTGCGGAAGAACTCGCCCGAATCGAACGCGCGGCTGCGCGCGCGCATGCCCTGGGCCTCGAAGTCGCCGCCGGACACGGTTTGACGCGGCATAACGTTGGGCCTGTCGTCGCCATTCCACAAGTGGTCGAAGTCAACATTGGTCATTCCGTGATTGCGGATGCGGTCTTTTTCGGCCTCGATCGGGCCGTACGAGACCTGCGGTACGCCATCGAACGCAGCGCAACGAATCGACAAGCGGTTTAACCAGGAGGCGACGTTCATGATTCCCGTCCTCACTCGCGCACAAATGCGCGCATTCGATAAATACGCCATTGAAGCGTGCCATGTGCCTGGCGTCGTCTTGATGGAAAATGCTGGTCGAGGCGCGGCAGACGTTCTCTCCGCCATGATTCAAGAGCGCGCGTGCCTCGTGCCGCGGCAGAAATCCTCCGAAGCGCTTTCGGCGCGGGCGAGGTCCTTTCCGGTTCGTCATGTACGCAGCCCGGGACAACCCGCGACCTATCCGCTCGAAGCGCGCGTCGTCGTTGTTTGCGGTACGGGCAACAATGGTGGTGACGGGTTTGTCGTTGCTCGCCATTTGTTGGCTCGCGGCGCCGAAGTGGAAGTGTATCTCGCTGGCCGAAGTGAAAAAGTCACCGGAGAAGCGCGCATCAATCACGATGCGTTCATCGATTTGGGCGGCCGCTTTTTTGAACTTCCTGCGGATTCGAGTTTGGATCCCCTCCATTCCGCTCTCAATCGCGCCGATTTCGTCATTGACGCCATTTTTGGTACGGGCCTCGATCGACCCATTACCGGTTTTTTGGCGGACGTTATTGCCGCGATCAACGAATCTCCGGCTCGGCGTGTGGCCCTCGATATTCCCTCGGGTCTTGATGCCGACAGCGGAGCTGCGCTGGGTGTCGTCGTACGCGCGGATGATACGGTAACGTTTGCCCATTTGAAAATCGGAATGCTCACACCCGAAGGCGCCCGCCTTGCTGGAAACGTGCACGTCGTCGATTTGGGCGTTCCCGATCCACCGATTCTTGCCCACGTTGGCCATGTGGCTGAAGTTTTACGCCGCGAAACCGTGGGCTCGTATTTCGCGGCCCGCGAAGCGAATTTGCACAAACACAAAGCGGGAGACGTTCTTGTCATTGCGGGATCCCCGGGCAAACTTGGCGCGTCATTGCTGACCGCACGAGCCGCCATGCGCGCAGGCGCGGGGCTCGTCACGATATGCACCTGGCCCGATGCGGCGACATCGTTGGAATCGCGCGTCGTTGAAGTCATGACCGCGCGAATCGATCCCCAAGAAATCACGAAATCGCTCGATGCTGCCTTGGCGGGACGCCATACCGTGGCCATTGGTCCAGGGTTTGGCCTGGGGGCTGAAGCGCGAGTTGCGGTGGACCATGTCGTTTTGGGCTGGGATGGATTCAAAGTGGTCGACGCTGACGCCATTACGCATTTTGTTGGGCGGCCAGAAGTTCTCGCCAAAGCCAAAGGACACTTGGTCTTGACGCCGCATCCAGGTGAATTGGGGCGTTTGCTTGGACGAACTGCCGTTGCCATCGAGCAAGATAGGTTTGGCGCGGTACGCGAAGCCGTGGCCTTGACCAAAGCGACCGTGGTCCTCAAAGGCGCACGAACGATCATTGCTACGCCGGATGGTCGTCTGTTTATTTGCATGGCCGGTAATCCGGCATTGGCCACGGCAGGGTCGGGCGACGTACTCACCGGCATTGTAGCGGCCTTTGCGTGTGCATTGCCCGCGGAATACGCGGCGTGTGCAGGCGTTCTCGTGCACGCACTTGCCGGTGATCGCTGGCGTGCGCGTACGGGATGTGATCGCGGATTGTTTTCTGGGGAAATTCCAGACGAAGTGCCTGGAATTATCGCTGCATTGGCTCGAGGTGGAGATCCGCTCGAAGTTTGAACTCAGCCCGCGTACCGTCAAGAAAAACGTTTGGCGGGGTTATCTGGTACGACATCAAATCCCGTCACACGCGGGCTCACCGGCGGCGCATTTCATATCGGCACCGCAATCATTGCTCGCACATTCGGTGAACGATGTACAGGCGTCGCCTTCGGCCTTGAGCGCCGTGCACATTTTCGCAGCCGAGTCGCAATAGGCATCTTTGCATTCATACGATGCAAAACACGCATCACCGATGGCTTTTGGTTGCGCGCATTTCATCATCATGAAATCGCAGTAGTTGCTCGTGCATTCCAGGCTCGATGTGCATGCTTGTCCGTCCGGACCTGGTTTCACACACGTCTTCATCCCGTTGACGGTGCCGCATCCAAGTCCGTTGGCACAGCGAGAATTGGGGCACGCTTCACCTTCTTTGGGCAATACCGCGCATTTCCCAAGCATTGCGCCTTGAGGCACCGGGCAATACGAATCGGCGACAGCACATTCATTCTCTTGTGCACAGTCGCCACCGTCGGCCACTTGTCCGACGAATACCTTTGCGCATTCCGGACCGGTGAAAGGCCCGCTTTGTTTGAGCACCGCGCAATTTCCCTTGATTGACTCGAAGCATGTTCGTGCAACGTCGCCATCGTACTTGAGGCGCCCTGCATTCACGCCATCCTTGAGGCTCGCAAAAACGAACATTTCGAACTGCGCCGAGATGAACGTGCCGCATTCTTCAACCGTTTTGGGGACGGAAGGAAAGTCCTTGAAGACAGCACTCTGCTCCATCGCGGTGCAACAACTGAACGCGAGGCCGCAAAATGCGTCCCCCATGCTGGCCGGTATATTCTCGAGCGCGATGGGCGTTGTCCCCGAGTTTCCCGTCGAATTCGTTTTCGTGTCGTCACCGCAACCGACGAGCACGCTTCCGCCCACAATCGTGGAAGCCAACAAAAAAGCCATCATTCGTTTCATGTTCATCTCCGAAGCAAGCCTCGAATACGCATTTTGCATTCGAGATGCCGCACGTTAGCACGGATTCGCCAAAGCGGTAGTCATGTGGCAATTGCCCTTGACGCATACATAATGCACCGTTATGTCGCCTGCACAACGCAACAATGCTTCGTCGAGATGTTACAATGAGACAAACATACGTTCTTACACTCCTTCTTGCGATGGTTCCTACATTGGTCGCTGCGTGTAGCGATCCTATGCCGCAAAATGCCTCGTCCTCGAGCAGCTCTGGAAACATGGGCGGTTCTGGTGGAGGCGAAGCTGGGATGGGTGGTTCGGCAGGTTCAGGCGGCGCGATGGGTGGTTCTGGAGGTGCAGGAGGTGGCAATGCAGGCCTGGTTCCCTCCAAGAGCGCGGAATTATTTCCCTGGTTGCAAGCAGGCAACTACATGGCTCTGAAAGCGGAATCCGGAAAACACGCTTCGACCGGTCCGCATGGCGGAAACGTACTTACGTTTGTCAATCCCATTCTCTTCGATGCTCTCACGGCCGGTTCCACGAATTTCCCTGTGGGCTCGGCAGCAGTCAAAGAACTTTGGGGCAATGGCTCGAAGCTCCTCGGATGGGCTGTATTCGTCAAAATCCAGGCCGACAGTGCCAACGGAAACGGGTTTTACTGGTACGAAAACTACAGCACGACCGATCCGTCGAATCCAGTCGCTGACGGCACCGGCGTGGGCCTGTGCACAGGGTGTCATTCCACCGGAACCGATTATTTTCTGTCGCCGTTTCCGTTGCAATGACGATGGTTTATCGTGACGAACCTTTGGGACGCATCGATTCTTTGGTGGATCTCGAGCCCACGGCAATCCACGGATTGCTTGTCCCATGTTGATCGGCAAGCGATCGAATCGCAAATGCCAGGCCGTCGCGTAAAGTTCCAAACGTCCTCACGTTCGTCAATTCAACGCCGAGCGACACAATGGTTTGCGCAATCGTTGGCCGAATTCCCGTGACGATTCCTTCCGCGCCCAAGAGCCGCACCGCGGAAATCATATTCAGCAGATGACCTGCTGTTGCCGTGTCGACCACTTCGACACCCGTTAAATCCAAAATGGCAAACTGTGCCTGCGTTTGTGACACACGTTTGAGCAAATCTTCGGTTACGCGCGCCGCACGACGACTATCCACGACGCCGACCATGGGCAACGTAATCACGCCATCCCATACTTGAATCACCGGCGTCTCGAGATCCGCAATGACGGATTGCTGCCGTTCGATCAATGCCAGCTTGGCCTCGAGGTCCACTTTCGATTGATGCGCCTCCGTGACGTCGAGGCTCAATCCAATGACGTTCCACCCTGTTTGGTCAGGATCTTTTACCGGGACATACCAATTCTCCCACGTGACACCTCCGACACAGCTGATCTCGTGATGATTTCCTCCTGCAAGCGCTTGCTGGATTCCGGTCGTTTCCGGGAAGAGTTCAAAGATGTTTTTCCCAAGTAGAGATCCCCGAGGAATTCCAATGGCTTCACTACCCCGTCCATCGTGATAGGTAAACGTACCTCGTTCATCGATGGCCCAGACGACAATTTCGAGTTCATTCAGCAAAACTCGGAGCACATTCACCATATGGGAAAGATTCGGTCCGCTTATGGGCCCATTCGATTTCGCGTGTCCATTCGTACCTACGGATTCATGCTTCGCGATATGCCCCTCGAGTTCCGAAACGCGCTGCCGTAGAACGATGTTTTCCATTTCATGTTGCGTCATCTCAACCCCCCGTCGATCCATTGCTGGTCGCCATCACCTCGAACCGAGAATCAATGCTATTTCGTCGCGCGCAAGTGACCTCGACCCCACCGTGCCGATGTTAACCCAACGGCAAGACGCGCGTCTCGTCAGGAGGCTCCTGATCTTCGTGTCCTCATATCGAGCAGATATTCGTCGTGAAATTGCGAATTGCGGCCGCGTACACCGAGCGGCGAAAGCTCGCGCACATGGGCCTCGGTGCGAAGAACCAAAAAGTAGGCAACCGGCCGCGAGAACGCGTTTCGACCATTGACGACGCTCTTCGATTGCGATACGACGCTTCAATGCACCTGTTTTCGAAACCGCTCCTGGCTCTTGCATTCGTCGCTTTTTCCGGCTGCGCCGGCGGTACTCCCAATGCCAAGTCCAGTGATGGCGGGACACCCGAGAGCAGTGCCGACGCCAAACAAGTCGAGTGCAACGTCGTCGAGAACAAGTTCAAGCAAATCGACGAAGCCGTCAAAGGCGTCAAAGGCGTCGCGGCAGGAAAGGCGCTGGTGCCCGCGCTCGAAAAAATGTCGAAAGAGTTCAAAGAATCGCCCATGAAAACTCCGGGGCTCGACAAAGCCACCGTTGAGCTCGTGACGGAAGCCGATTCGTTCGCGTCGAAAATGAAAGAACTCAATGCGGCATTCGACGAAATGGAGAAAGTGAACGAGGGGCTCCAGGCGTGGCAAGCCAAAGTCGAAAAGGTTGCCGAAGAATTCGATGTTGCCTGTGGCAAAGCGCCCAAAGACGAATGCGAAGGCATTGGCAAACGTATCACGACCATTCCGCACCTCGAAGGCGATGGATACGCAACCTATGCCAATGAACTCGACCGATTCGTAAAGACCACGGGCGAACACGAAATCAAGGATGCAGGACTTCGTACGGCCACGAAAAACATGCTCGGCGTCCTGGGAGAAGCGACCAAACCAATGCGTCGCTTGGACGAACTCATGATCGACGTCAAAAAACGCGATCCAGGCGCCGGACAACTCAAAGCAAAATTCAACCAAGTGCGCGAAGTGTGTGGATTGCCCGTGCGCAAATAGGTCGCGCGGCCATGCAACGGCCGAGTCACCCCTTGTATCCAATCCCTACAGCCTGCTGCAAGAACTTCTTCGCGACCATTTCGCGCACCATGAATTCTGCGACGTCGGCGCGAGAAATCTCAGCAATGGACCCAGCCGGTTTTTCACTTTCCACTTCGTAACGCCCGCGTTTTGGCCCATCCAAGAGCCGTGGCGGCCGCACGATGGTCCATTCCGCATCGCTTGCGCGCAAATATTCTTCGGCTCGGCGTTGATCCTCGAGAACATGACGGAGCAATCGCCGCACGACGTTTCGCACGAAAAACGATTCATCGGCATTGGGAATCGTGGCGCTCGACGTCATACACACCAAACGTTTGACCCCGGTTTCGGCCATCGCCCATAAAATGGCTTTATTCCCTTCGGAATACAAAGTTGTTTTGCGCAGATCGTTCCCCGTACCGAGCGCACTCAAAACGGCATTCACTCCCACCATGGCCGGGCGCACGGTTTTCCAATCGAGCACATCGCCGCGAGCGACTTCCAGGCGTGGCGACCATATCGAAACAGCGCCTGGATTACGCACGAAGAGTCGCACATCGTGGCCTTCATCGAGCGCCTGCGCCGTCAATTCGCGTCCTGTGGGTCCCGTCGCGCCGACGATCAATACCTTCATGGTCCCACCATCATCGTATGACGTTGACTTTTTCGCAACATCTTCTGATAAGATGCACCCATGGCGCCACCATCCAAGCCCATTCCGTCCTCGGAAATCACGCCTGAATCGGTATTCATGCGCCGTCGCGAATGGCTTCGTGACGCAGGACTTTATGTCGCGACATCCGCAGCCTTTGGCGGAAGTCTCGTCGCGCTTACGGGATCTGGCAAGCGGGCGCAAGTGGTTTCGCTCGAACAAGCCCCAGCTTTGCCCGTGTCGGTCACGCCGCCGGCTCCTTCGGCAGCATCGTCCACCGAGACCATTGCGATGGAGAAATCGTTTGTCTCGGACGAGCCAAAAACACCATTCGAAGACGTTACCACATTCAACAATTTTTACGAACTCGGCCTGGACAAAGAGGATCCCGCAAAAAATGCCAAGACCCTCAAACCGCGGCCATGGACCGTGAGTTTCGAGGGAGAAATCAATAAGCCGCAAAAGGTCGACATCGATACGTTATTAAAATGGTTTACCGTAGAAGAACGCGTGTATCGATTACGTTGTGTCGAGCGGTGGTCCATGGTGATTCCGTGGCTCGGGTTTCCGCTTCGCAAGCTCATTGAAAAACTCGAACCGACCTCGCGCGCGAAATACGTCGCATTCACGACGTTGCTCGATGTCGAACAAGTGCCAACTCAGCTCTCCGATGTGCTCGACTGGCCGTACATCGAAGGATTGCGTATCGACGAAGCCATGCATCCATTGACGCTGATGGCCGTCGGCCTTTATGGCAAGGCGCTTCCTGGGCAGAATGGTGCGCCTTTGCGTCTCGTTGTGCCGTGGAAATACGGCTTCAAATCCATCAAATCCATTGTCCGTATTGAGTTCACGGAAAAGGAGCCCCATACAACGTGGAATAATTCTGCTCCACGTGAATACGGGTTCTACGCGAATGTCAATCCGAAGGTCGATCATCCACGCTGGAGTCAGGGGCTCGAGTTACGCATAGGGGATGCGGAAAAACGCCCGACGCTCATGTTTAATGGTTACGAAAAAGAAGTCGCGTCGCTTTATGCAGGCATGGACCTGCGGATGTATTACTGATGGAATCGACGGCGGCTGAAAAGCCAGTCAAGCGAGTTGCTTGGGCCAAACTGGCGTGGCTCGTACCTGCCGTGACGACAGGTGGACTCATGCCCTTGCTCGTGCTGGGCCTTCGCGCCTGGCGGCGTGACTTGGGAGCGAATCCCATTGCCGAGGCACTCAATGAATTGGGCCTTTTGGCGCTCGTGTTGCTGCTCTTGTCGCTTGCCGCGACACCCTTGCAGATCGTGACGCATTGGAAGTGGCCGATTCGGATTCGCAAAGCGCTCGGTTTGCTGGGCTTTCTTTATGTGTGTTTGCATTTCTTGTTGTATGCCGTCGTCGATCAAGGTTTTGCGTTAAAAACCATTGGCGAAGACATCGCCAAACGTCCCTTCATCCTCGTGGGGTTCCTAGCGTTTGTCTTGTTGATTCCATTGGCGATGACGTCCACGTCCAAGGCTCTGAAAACGCTCGGATTTGCGCGATGGAAGCGCCTTCATCGGCTCGTGTATCCCATTGGCATTCTGGGCGTCGTGCATTTCATTCTGCGCGTCAAGAAAGTCACGGCCGAACCATTGGTCTACGCGATCCTCTTGGGCGTGCTCCTGCTCGTCCGCGTTGCCGATTTCATCATCGAACGAATGCAAAAAAAGACCACGAAATCGCGAGGAGCGAATCTTTGAGCAACGACTTGATTTCCTTGAATTATTGGAAACGATGCGATTGCAACGTGATATGCGGCTCGGGCCTTGGTGTGGCTCCGCGGAAATAGCTCCGTCAACGATTCGACACCCATAAGGTTACGAAACGTTCTTCGTTCCAGAGCCAGAGCCTTCGCGGAGGTGAAATATCACGATGCAAGCCTGTTTGCGCGGGCAGGTGCTTCCTACCGTGACGACGAAAAGTTGCTGAAATGTGTTGACGAGCCGCATGACAATCGGCACACTAGTGGGTTGATGGTGACCGAACGCGAACTCGAGTCGTTCGACGAACGAGTTACGAATATCTTGGAAGGCATTGCCGCAGCAACGCGCGGCGATTACGAAACGCGCGTTCCGCTGGTCGAACGAGAAGACGGCCTCCTCGAAGTCGAAGTGAGCGTCAATATGTTGATTGACGAGCTCGCGCTGCTCAAGAGCGAGAATGAGGCCCAAAAGATTGAAATCCAAGCGCCAGCAGAAATTTTGGCCGAGCGCGATCGCGCTCTCCTCCGGGCGCTTTCCACACCATTGATTACCGTTTGGCCGGGCGTGGTTGCTTTACCCCTCATCGGAAAAATAGACGAAGAGCGTCAATCACGCATTGCGGAAGTGCTTTTAGCTCGCGTTTCCGGCGATGGCGCAACGCACGTCATTCTCGATGTCACCGGCGTATCCGATCCCGATGCAGCGATGGTGAATGCCTTGCTTTCCACGGCGCGCGCCGTCGGACTCCTCGGTGCTCGGACAATCATGACCGGAGTGACTGCGGAAGTCGCGCGTGCAATGGTCGAACTCGATTTGCACGTCGAGATTCCCACCATGGCCCGTTTGTCGGATGCCTTGGCCTGGGTATTTCGTGACAAACGAAACCAACGAGAAAGTCTTGTTTCGACTGCAAAACTCAAGAAAAATGCGAGGTAAGGATCATGCCGATCGTGGCACGCGAAGATAAAACCAAAGGCGGAATGTACGTCATTCGGTGTCAAGTGAGTGGCCACGTCAGCGGCGACGACGCACGCGGCTTGCTCGAACAATCCAAGGCTCTTTCGGAGCGTATTGGAAAAAAGGGCGACTTGTTGTGCAATGTGGCCGCAGGCACCGATTATTCTCCCGAAAGTCGGCGTATCTTCACCAAAGATTTCACTCCCTATACGCGGCGAACGTCCGTGGTCGTCACGAGCAAACTCGTTCGCGCGGCCATTAATTTCATGATGCGCATGTCCCAACGAAATACCGAGCTGCAATGCTTCGATGACGAAGCTTCGGCCATGCAATGGCTCGACAATTAGCAAGCTGTGGGAATTGGCTTGAATTTCGGCAGTCAGCGTGGCGCGAAATCCAGTGATTCACCCGAGGTGGGGTGCCTCGGGTGAATCGTGTTGCGGGCTCGACAAACTTAGCTCGATGTCATTCAATTCTCCGCGGTCTTTTCTTTCACGCTCGGAATCGTCAAACCAGCTGACCGCGCCAAACCCATGACGCCCTCCATGGCCGAAGCGATATACCCAAACGGATTCGCTCCGTCTACCGACGTGATGTGCACTTCGCCCATCTTTTGCTGGAATGCAGCCGCAAGATGCGGCAATTGTTGCGCCACGGTCAATTGAATCACTTCTTGCGATACCGTATTTTCCACTTCACGCATCGCCTTCACCTTGGCCATTTCGAGTTCCTGCGTCAAACCCGTCTTGCGCAATTCGATTTCTGTAATGGCCAGCTCGGCTTCCGCAATGCTGCGACGCACACTCGCAAGCGCCGCCTGTTGTTGCAACAATTCGATTTCTTGCGTCGCTTCGGCCAATTTCGCAGCATGCCGCGCCGCCGTCGCTTCTGCCGTAAGCTGCGCTTGCTCGATTTCCGCTTGCATTCGAATGGCTGCCATTTGCCTTTCGTGATTGATTCGGGCTTCATTAAACTTCGATTGCGCGGCCAATTCTTCGAGGCGCGCTTGTTCGTCCGCGGCCTGCTTGCGCTGCTTCAATT
>JBGAOI010000799.1:0-3773 GCA_044221885.1 Polyangium sp. (in: bacteria) | reverse complement strand
AGTGCGGCGAGTTTTGCGTTTCCATTGGCCGTTGTGGCTGTGTTTGTCGTAATGGAACTCTTGCGACGCACACGTGTGGGGCGTGAAATTCGTTGGGTCGGATTACGGGCCGAGGCGTGCCATGCCGAAGGCATTTCGGTCGAACGGCGGCTGCTTTTGGCCATGCTTTTGTCGGGGGCCGTTGCGGCATTGGCGATTTCTTCGACAGCGCTCGGCTACAAGGGGTATTACGAATTGGGTCTTGGGGCGGGGGCTGGCTGGAGCGGCATTGCGGTGGCCATGTTGGGGCGTGGCAAAGCGATTGGCATCGTATTGGCCGCAGTTTTTCTGGGCACACTCGAACAAGCTGGATTGGCGGTCAATGCGCGGGTGCCCAAAGAAGCGATGGATGTGCTCGAAGCGGCATTGATTGTGCTCGTTGCGGTGGCGACGCGTGTTGCGGCCAAAGAGGACGCAGCAAAAAAGAATGATTCCGAGACAAACCCGCTGGAAGACAAACCTTCCTTGGGCGCAAAGGTCGAAAACGAGGTGATGCCATGAGTTCGATCTTATCGCTCACGATGATGGCGGAATCGGTGCGTATTGCTGTGCCTTATGCGTGTGCGGCGATTGCCGGCGTATGGGCGGAACGTTCTGGCGTCATTCAAATTGGGCTCGAAGGCATTTTGCTCACCGGAGCATTTTCGTCGGTGGCGGTTGCACATGCAACGGGTAGCGCAGCGCTTGGGCTCGTTGCCGCCATAACGACGGGCATTGCGGTGTCATTGGGCCATGGGTGGTTGACGGAACGAGCGCGTATTCATGCCGTCATCAGTGGCATTGCGGTGAATTTGTTGGCGCTGGCCATGACGCGCATGGGGTTGCGGGCGCTCTACGACAGTTCGTCGAATTCGCCATCGATTGATGGATTTCGTTTCGGTCCGACAGGCGCGACGGGTTTTTCGATGCTCGTTCGGGTTTTGTTGGATCCGGTATTTTTGTTGGCGCTCGGGGCGGTGATTGCGACGCCGTTCATCATGCAAAACACGCGTTTTGGATTACGCGTTCGTGCGTCCGGTGAAAACCCTGTTGCCGCCGCAGCCGTGGGGATAAACACGACAAACATTCGATTACGGGCGCTTGCGGTATCAGGAGCGATTTGTGCTTTGGGCGGAGCGCATTTGGCATACGATCAGCATCGCTTTGAATCGGGTATGTCCGCGGGGCGTGGATTCATTGCGTTGGCGGCGGTGGTCGTTGCGGGGTGGCGTGCGAGTTATGCGGCGCTAGCGTGTTTAGCGTTTGGCGCACTGGAAGCATTACAAATTGGATTGCAGGATCAGGCGCGAAAAAGCCCTGTGGGCGATTTGGTGCAAACGTTGCCATATGTCGCGACGTTGCTTGTGCTCGCATTTGCGTCGAAACGGCATGGCGCACCCGAGGGATTGGGCAAACACGCGACGGAGTAGGGGAGCTTTTTCTCATTGACGCCTGGGGTGCTCGATTTCTCGGCCCGCGCGGCACCCCAAACTCGCCCTTCGGGCTCCGAATATGGGGTACGACGATGTTGATTGACGCTTGGGATGCTCGATTTCTCGGCCCGCGCGGCACCCCAAACTCGCCCTTCGGGCTCAAACAGTGGGGCCCCGCTGCGGCGCCAAGAAATCAAGCATCCTCAAGCTGAGCGTTGCAGACGTTTCTTATGCTACGCGCGCGCCCACGAGCCGTTCGACCAGGCGATAAACGCGAGTTCCGGGCAATTCCGGGATGGGGCTGTTTGGATCGGTGTCGCGTACTCTAGCGCGGGCAATGGCGCTCCGGATAGCATCAAGGTTCAAGCACTGTTGCGGTATATTCGATTTGTTGTATCCGCCCAGCAATCCACGGAGCGCTTCCTCTGCGGATCTTCCCGCATCGTCGATATTCGTCAGGTCATCAATGATGTGCAGAAGGAGCCAAACCTCGAAGCTCGGATTGCCGAGAGCGACAAACCATTTTGACTTTCTGCTTCGTGGATTGCGCTGTGGAGTTGCTCGATACGGTTGCTTCCTGAATGTTTGTCGACGTCGAAAACAATCCAGAGATCATCCGGAGGCATCAACGATCCATATTCTGCAATGGCTCCTTCGGCATTATTGACAAGATGTCGCGGTGCACTCTTGCCGTCTCGAGAGGGGACAAGATAAGGTCGTACACGCTCCGTCTGAATGAATTGTCTCGATTCAAGTGCAATAAATTAGCCGTGCTCCGTCCGTTCACCTTCGACGACGAATTGAATCAGCATGAGGACCGAAATAATCGTCTACGCGCTGACTGTCAAGAAAACAGCACGCTGCTCCGCATGACGCACGTCGCGGGCGTTCGTCTCTCCGTCAATTCACTCCGCCGCTTTTGCCCTCTCCCCGCCAAACCTTTCCGCGTGCATCTTCAACATCCGCTCGGCCACGTTCACCACTTCGCCGACGTCTTTGCCATATCCATCCGCACGGATTTCCTCGGCAAACGATTGCGTCGTCACGGCGCCACCAATCATCACGACATGCGATAGATTGTCCGCGCGTACCGCGTCAATCACGTCTTTCATCCGCATCATCGTCGTCGTCATCAATGCCGACAAACCAATGATTTGCGCATTGTGTTCTTTCGCCGCCGCGAGAATCGTTTCGACCGGAACATTGCGTCCCAAATCGTGCACGTCGAAGCCGAAATTCTTCAGCATCAATCCGACGATGTTTTTCCCAATGTCGTGAATGTCGCCTTTCACGGTCGCCAAAATCACCGTGCCCTTTTTCTCGACATTGCCCGACGCTTCGAGCAGCGGCATCAACACCGCCACGCCCGCTTTCATCGCATCCGCACTCGCAATCAAATGCGGAATGAACTTTTTGCCCGAGCCGAACAAATCCCCCAAATGACGAATTGCCGGCGTCAGCACATTCAAGAAAATGTCAAATGGCTCGGTTCCTTCTTCCAATAGCTTCTTCACGAGACCCGGGACGCCATCCTTGTCCCCATCGACCACCGAATCCCAAAGCAAATCACGCGTCGTTTTCGCGCCCTTGGTCGCCCCAGCTTCGGGTTTGGCGTCTGTTTGTCCTGCCATGTCGAGGCCCAGGATCTGACCCTTCTTCGCCGCTTCCAGAATCGCGGCCTCTTGCTTGCGCTTCGTTTCGAGCGGCACGGCCATATCGATGTACCGACGACAATTCCTGTCCCGCCCCGCAAACAAACTCGCGGCGGCGACCGTTTCTTGCAGCAAGGGATCGATGGCATTGCAAATCGCCGAATCGAGACCCACCGCAATCGCTTGGGCCAAAAACGTATTGTGCACGCTCTTGCGCAACGGCAATCCAAAGGAAACGTTGGACAAACCGAGCGTCGTTGCACAACCGAGTTCCGTGGAAATGATGCGAATCGTTTCCAAGGTTTGCGCCGCGCTCGCCGGAGCCGCGCTGACCGGAATCGAAATGCAGTCGAAAACAACCCACTCCTTCGGAATCCCGTGCTCTTCGCACATGCGCAAAATCTTCTCGGCATTACGCACGCGATCGATCGCGCGTTCCGGAATCTCGCTCTCGGCCAACATGCCAATCACTGCGCATCCGTAACGCTTGATGATCGGCAACAAGAAGTCCGCTTTTTCCTTCACGGGATCGACACTGTTCACGAGCGGTCGGCCCGGATAAACCCGAATGCCTCGCTCGAGCGCCTGCACGTTCGACGAATCCACCACGAGCGGCAAATCCGTCACGTTCTGCACCGCAAGCACCGCTTTTTCCAGCATTGCTGCTTCG
>JBGAOI010000798.1:0-3776 GCA_044221885.1 Polyangium sp. (in: bacteria) | reverse complement strand
ACCGAGTTACGGGTTGAGCGATGAAGAGGTCGAAGGGATGCTCATGGCCGCGCTCGATCATGGCGAAGACGATCTGAACATGCGGCAGCTCGTGGAAGCGCGTGTGGAAGCGGAACGCGTGCTCCATGCAACGCGCAAGGCGCTCGACGCGGATGCGGATCTGCTGGAGGGTGCAGAAGAGCGAATGCAGATTGACGAGGCGATGGTGGCACTCGACCAAGCGATACGTGGTGACAAACCGGCGCTGATTCGTTTGAGCACCGAAGATTTGGATCGGGCGACGCATGCGTGGGCGGGACGGCGTATGGATCGCGCGATCGCGCGGGCGATTGCGGGCAAAGACGTGGAGCAACTCGAGAAATCAGTGGCCCATGCGAAAGGTGTCGATGTGCATGTATCGGAACATGAACGAGCAGCGGCGGGTTTGCCCGTGACGGAGAAGTGAGCAATGGCAAAGGTGCGTTTTTCCGGGCACGGAAACTCGTGGGAAGTCGATGTTCCGGTGGGTACGTCGTTGCTCGAAGCAGCGCGTAAAGTCGATGCGCCGGAAGGATCAGCGTGTGGCGGCGTGTGCGCGTGTTCGACGTGTCACGTGTACGTCGTCAAAGGCAAGGATCTGCTGAACGGCGCCGAGGAAGAGGAAGAGGACATCTTGGACAAAGCGTTCGATGTCCGCATGAATTCGCGTCTTGGCTGCCAAGCGAAGATCGAGCGGGATGGCGACATCGAAGCGGAGATCTCGGGTGAGAGTCTCGATGCGTTTTACAACGAGCATCCGCAGTTCACGGATCCGCGGAAAACCAAGCACAAGTAGAACAGTTCATCTTGCCAAACCATAGCGTTCGTTCACGGGGATGACGCAGGTTTGATCTTCATGTCGGTCGGCGTCGGATGGTTTTTCCGGGCACGTTCGACCTCGGCCATGACTTGAGCGGTCATTTGTCGGCTGGCGCGGGCGAAAGCGACAGCGGCTTCTTTGGCTGGTTTTGTCGAGAAAATCGCGATGAGGTGTTGCGCGGATGTCTTGTTGCCTATGGGCACGAGAAAAAACGCGAGCGTGCCGAGGAGCAGCACGACACCGTTCACGAGGCGTTTGATGAGATCACCCAGCACTTGGTTGAGGTCAGGCTAGGCGCGACGGGTGAAAGACCCCAATTTTCGGCCACGATTGTACGAACGCGGCACGTCGGCGAGCGTACGTGTTCGAAAGTTGATCTTTCGTGTGCGATGCCTTGAACTTTTGGGGGCAGAGGCGCACCTTAAGCACGCATCAGCCTTAGCCACGGAACTCCTGTGCCTCCGGATCTCTCTCACAAAGCCACCCTGGCGCCGAACAAAGCGGATCCTTTGCACCTCCAACCAGTGCAAGAGGAGGGCATCAACCCGACCATTGCTTGGCAGATGGTGCGCAAGTACTGGTCGACGGCGTTGGCCGCGGCTGTCGTGGTGTCGCTCTTGACGGCGTTCAACACGCTTGGGCAGGTGAAGATTTACGAATCGCACGCGACGATTCTGTTTGATCCGAATCCGCCGCGACCTTTGGGACAGAAGGTCGAAAGCATTGTTGATTTGGGGTCGGGGAATTTCTGGGACAACCGCGAATATTACGAAACGCAATACAAGATCATCCAATCGATGAAGGTTGCGCTGGCGGTGGTGGGTGATTTGGGTTTGGCGCATGATGGGGCATTTCTGAATAATTCGCCACCAGGAGCGCCTTCGCCGCAAATGAGCGTTTCGGAAGAAATCGCTGCCGAAGCATTGCGATCACGATTGCGCGTCGAGCCGGTCAAAGAAAGCCGCCTGGCGACGGTCAAATTCGAGGATGCCGATCCGCAACGGGCGCAGCGTATTTTGACGGCGGTTGTCGATACGTACGTCCAGCAAAACCTCGACGATGCGGTAAGTTCCACGGCGGTTGCGGCAGATTGGCTTCGAAGTCAGCTCGATAAATTGAAAGTGGACCTCGAATCGAGCGAAATGGCGCTGCACAAATACAAGGAAGAGCAGAATATCTTGTCGGTTGCATTGGATGATCAATCCAACATGTTGACCGACGAATTGAAGCAGTTGAATGAAGCCATTACGACGGTCCGGACGCGAAAAGAAGAGGTTGCCGCTCGTCGCGACGAACTCGCGCGAATCAAGCAGGACAGTCCGACGGATTTACCGGCGACGGAGTTATTGCAGAGCACCGTATTGACGAATTTGCGCCAGACGTACGAAGAAGCGCTGCGCATGCGGGACGGATTAAAAGGGGAAGGCAAAGGCAGCAACCATCCGGACGTCAAAGAAGCGGATGCGAAAGCGGACGCGACGCGCCGGGCGCTGCTCATGGAAGTTCGGAACATTCAGCGCGCTTTGAACAAGGATTTTGCGGTCTTGCAGCGTCAAGAAACGGGGCTTGTGGCGTTGTTCGAGAAGACGCAAAAGCAGGCGCTCGATTTGAATTTGCTCGAAATCGAATACAATCGCTTGCGGCGTTCTCGAGATAATAACGACAAACTTTATTCGTTGGTGCTCGAGAGGACGAAAGAAAGCGATTTGGCTCGGGTTTTGCGCGTAAACAACATTCGCGTGCTCGATCGTCCGCGGGTACCTCGATTTCACGTACGACCCAACATTCCGAAAAATATTTCGCTTGGGATTTTCATTGGTATCGTGCTCGGGGTGGGTATGGCGTTGGCTCGAGGGTTGCTCGACCGAACGTTGCGTACGCCCGACGATATCGAAAAGGGTTTGGGGCTGCCGTTTTTGGGTTCATTGCCGCAAATCGATCACATGCTCAAGGCCACGCCTTATGGCCGTCGGCGTCGTGGCGAGCACATGAAGGTTTCGCGGCCGGAATTGGCGGTGCATGAGCAGCCGATGAGCGGCGTCGCCGAAGCGGCACGTGTCATTCGTACCAGTTTGCTGTTCATGGACCCTGACAAACCCTACCGCACATTGCTCGTGACGAGCGCGGGTCCTTCGGAAGGAAAAACCACGGTTGCGACGTGTATTGCGATTACGCTCGCGCAAACCGGTCAGCGCGTGGCACTCGTCGATTGCGATTTGCGTCGTCCCCGCGTGCATCGCGTATTTCCCACGGGAACGGAAGTCGGCGTGACCACGTGTCTCATCGAAGGATCGATTGACGACGCGGTATTCGAGTCTGGCGTGCCGAATTTGTCGATCATTCCGGCTGGTCCCATTCCGCCAAACCCGGCCGAACTTCTGCACAGCGACAAATTCCGTCAGTTTTTGCAGCAATTGACGGACAAATTCGATCGGGTCGTGATTGACAGCCCGCCCATTGTTCCCGTTACGGACGCGGCAATTCTGTCGACGTTGGTGGATGGCACGGTGCTCGTCGTTCGAGCTTTGAAGACGACGAAAGACCTGGCGAAAGTGGCTGTCCGTGCATTGCAAGACATTGGCGTTCCGAAAGCCGGCGCAGTGCTCAATGGCGTGACGTTCACGGGCGACGAATATCGTTATCGCTATCAGTATTACCGGCGCGACGATGACGAGGTCGAACCGGCAGGAAAAGCGCCCAAAGTTCGAATGCGTGACGAAGCGCCTCGAAGTGAAGAGCCAACGGAGTCGGCGCGATAATCGTCGACGAGCTTCAGGCGACACCGCCCCAGGTGAAAGAAACCGTCCTCGAGGATGTTGAACAGACAAACGCAGTGATTTGGGCGTGAGGGGATTGAGACCGCACGCCTTGAATTGAACGTTCGCTCCGCGCGCTAACAAGCGCGCTACGCGAAGAGTTTGGTTCGCGATGGGGGGCT
>JBGAOI010000797.1:0-3785 GCA_044221885.1 Polyangium sp. (in: bacteria) | reverse complement strand
GGGGGATACGCCACGAGCGCAACCATTGTCGGTGGAGTTCAGCCCGTTCGATTTACCTGGGAATTTGCAGGCATGCACGACGCAGGTGCAACAAACGTGCGCGTGCGCGACAAACCAATCGTGTACGCATGTGCCGACGGATGCGACGTTTACCGATGCCAATGCAGAATGTGCTTGGGTCAGTCTTCAGCCGGAACATGCGTCAGCGCTTTGCATTATGGCGCTTTTGAGTTTGAGCAACGTGAAGGAATGCGTTGAGTCGGCTGCTCCTAAGTGCAGCAAGATGCCCGTGGGGGACCGTACGCGTGCCACGGAATTTGCGACAGATGATCAATGCTTGGTCATTCTTGATCAATGTTTGAAATATGGTACGGCGCCCAAGGTCGATAGTGGCTCGTCGAGTTGCGGCGATTCGTGCAATGATTGCCGATATTGCGACAATCAAGGCAACGATTGCCAGGAGTGCGCGAGCGATTGCAATACGTTTGCGCAGGCGTGTGAAGCGTGTATCGAGATTACTGGATTCTGCGCAGAGGCTTGTAGCCAATCGGCAACGGTGAAGGAAGAACCTTTCAAATACGCGGCCATTCGTCCTGTCACTCAATGCAGCGTACGGACGACGACGAACAGATCGCCTCTTCCGGCGCCCATGGGAACTGCGATGTGGCTCTTGGCGCCAATTGCTTATTTGCTGCATCGTTCACGGAGGCAAAAGTGAATTCGCCACGATGGTTTGCGGCATGGATGGGTCTCGCCGCCGGGATGCTCGCGTCTCCGACATGGGCGCAATCCTCGACGTTTTCGACTCCGAGTGCCAAAAGCGATGATTGGGGTTCGTCTTCGATGGAAACGCCGCTCACGAGCCCTCAAGAGCGGGCGAACAAGCGCCATTTGGGTCTTGGATTGAGCCTTGCGCCATTGATTGTTGGTGGACGCTGGGAAGTTGCCAATGGCGGCGTGTTGGCGATGGATGTCGTTTGGCGCAAGGCGTTTCATCGACGAAACGAGGATCGACAAACCCGAATCGAGGTAGGTGGTCTTGGGCGGCTTGGGTTTACCCCGGACGCTGTTCTTCTTGGGGCAGGCCTGCCGTTTCGCATGGTATTCGGATTGGATTCGCGTTTTGAATCTGCGGTAGGAATCGAGCTTTCGTACACGCGGTTTTTGTTTGCAGAGCCCTTTTTTACGCCGCGCAATGGTTTTACAGGGACGTTCCGTTGGGACCTGGGTTACGTGATCGACCCGGCGTTTTCGCTTGGCGTGAGCCCTTTGGCGTTGTCGGTGATTGCCGGCGATGGCGTCAAACCGTTCGTCACGTTTGAACCTGGCGTATGGATCCGGTATTCGCCGATTTGAACGGGCGTATCGATTGTCGTAAAAAACGCCCGCCACTCCCGGGCATGCGCGCGTCGAATGGCTCGGGTGCGATGCTCGTGCCGGGGCATAGCCCATCCCGAGGACGAATGCCGGTCACACATTCTCCTTGACAGTCACATTTTCCATGCCAAACCGGCGTCCGCCATGACCAACCCGGACGAGACGAACAAGGCTGTACCGGACCAAACCTCTGCGTCAATCGCGCAATCGTCTGCTGCATCGATTCACGATTCGATGTTTTACAAGCTGATGAGCAATCGGAAGCGGGCGGCCGCCATGCTTCGGAGCATTCTGGCAAAGCCGTTGGTGAAAGTGATTCAATGGCGCACGTTGAAACTCGAACCAAATCGGTTTGTGGATCCGAACTTGCGGAATCATTACGCGGATGTTTGGTTGTCGGTGAACGTTCGAAAGAAAAATGTGGCGATTCACGTGTTGTTCGAGCATTCGAGCGGCCCGAAAAACCACGAGCTTTTGCAGGCCTTGCGGTACCAGTTGCGTTTCTGGGAAAAGGAAGAGCGGCCGGCCAATGAAGATGGATTCCGACCGTTGACACCGATATTGACCGTGATCTTGCATCACAGTGAAACTGGTTGGCGCGGTCGAACTCGATTTGCGGATTATTTTGGCCTGGACAAAGAGCTGGAGGCCATACTTCGGCCGCATCTTGTGGATTTCGGCGTGTTTGTCGATGACTTGAGTCCGCTCGACGCTCCGGTTATCTTGGCTCGACCCGTCCCAATCGAGGCGCAGGTGATGTTGTTCGTGTTGAGGTTTGCCCGAAGCGGCCCACGGTTTGCCGAGGAACTTCCAAAGATTGCGCCATTGTTGACAAAAATGTCGGAAGACCCAGTGGGAAGACTTGTCGTCCACGCGGTCCTCGTGTACACTCGGGAAGTCGGTAAGTTGAGGGAGGCTCAGATGCGTAAGGCATTGCAAGATGTGTACGAGCCGGTGTTACATCCCGAATTCGCAGCGGCTTGGGATCGGGTTGAAGAGGCGCTCAAGGCGCAAAGGCGCGAACGTCGGGCTATTCGTAAGGCGGAACGCCTGGCGGAAGCTCGGGGTGAAGCTCGGGGAGAAGCCCGGGGTGAAGCTCGGGGAGAAGCCCGGGGAGAAGCTCGGGGAGAAGCTCGGGGTGAACTTCGAGGCGTTGTCAAGGGGAAAGTTGCTACGCTCAGGCGTCAATTGGGCGTCCGTTTTGGAACCTTGCCCGAGCACGCCGTCGAGTACCTCGAGAATGCCCCGTTCGAGCTTCTCGAAGGCATCGAATTGCGCGTACTTACAGCGGCGACGTTGGAAGAAGTGTTGGGTTTGTCGAAGGATACGTAACCGTAAAATCACCGTCACACCCACGCATACGCGTGCCGAATGATTTCGGTGCCATTCTCACGGACCAGGCCCCCATGGGACAATATGATCCGTTCGCACTGCCAATCGAGAATGCGATCGACTTGACGACGACCGACGCGGCGATCTCGGACCATCACTTTTTCGAGGTATCCCGTACCTGGCGCGTCATTGCCCATGAGCTTGGCGACGAATTTTGTCGACGTTGAAGAATGCACGGACAAATTCAACAAGGCGTCGGCGCAGATCATCGTTTTCGAGCGCGCATCGAAAAACACCACTTCGTTTTCTCGACGGGCTGAAAAGTAAACTTGTTCCAATTGTCCCGCCCAACTCGGATGCGGCGTATCGCCCAGAATGCACGTAAATGCCAAATCGGGGCGTTTCCAATCGAGGCCCTGGCAGCCAGCAAAGACCGCTTTGGGATAGGCTTCCATCCAAGCACCTACGTATAGATGATGGAAAAGACTCGGGGCGACGACGGCTTGAACTTCGCCCAAAGCATCGACTTCTTTGCGTGTGTCCGCGTCGAGCGCGACCGGGGAATGGATAAAAAGTCCGCCCTTGGGCAAACGCACAACCGTCATGCGTGAGCCTGTTTCAACGCCCAAAAATCGAATTTCGCGGGTCTCAATCCAAATGTCGTCATTCCACGCTTCGAGCATGAGCGGGACGATAACATCGTTGCAGGTGTGTCGTCAAGGTAGTGATTTAATGACGCTGATCTCGTAGATCTTGGTCGCCATTGAATCACGAACGCTCGCGTTTTTATTGCCAACCTACGGACTTTCCAGGCATCTTCGGCGTACGAGGCGGCGTATGGGTGAAGCCGTTTCTTTTTGCCAAAAAGACAACGCGGCCTGACGGGACGCGGCCCCTGGTGATTCAATACAATCTGCGATTCGCTCGAAACCCAACCGTTGTCGCAGCGCGTCTTTCGGATCGAGCGTGGCGTATTGTGCCAACAAACCCCTCAATCGATGTGCGTCGCGTAAATCCACAGCTTCCCGGGCCTGCTGCACGACTCGATTGATGGCAAAAAGTCGCTCGTGCTCTGG
>JBGAOI010000796.1:0-3786 GCA_044221885.1 Polyangium sp. (in: bacteria) | reverse complement strand
CGAACGTTCAAATCAAGGCGTGCGTATTCAATTCCCCGCGTCCAAATCACCGTGTTTGCCTGTGCAACAACTCCCAAGTCATTTTTGAATCCTCGAAAAGCGGACGAATCCATTGACAGCTTCGCCAGCAGTCGTGTATGGTCCGCATCCAGTGAAAACCAAGAAGATCACCTGCGACCATTGCGGGGCTGGGCTGGCGATCGAGGGGACGCCGAATTACGTCGATTGTCGCTTCTGCGGTTCGTCGTTGCGGGTGGTTCGCACCGAATCGGCGATATACACGGAAGTTCGGGCGGAGGTCAAAGCGATCGGCGCCGAAGTGTCCGGACTGCGCAAAGAATCGAAACTTCGGGCCTTGGAAGAGCGCTGGCATAAACAGCAAATGGACTTGGCGATTGGCAATTGGCCCGGTCCGATGTCCAAACACCATCCCACGAAAGGGGCTGCCAAGTTATTTGGTCTTCTTGGCGGAGGATCCACGCTCGTTTTCGGCATCATGGCCCTTTACTTTCGTGGAGCCGACAAAGGTTTCAGCTTTTTCACAACGATCATCACCGGCATTCTCACCTTGATTGGCATCGTATGGGCCAACCATCGTCACGATCGCTATTTGGTTGCCGAACGCGCGTACCTTGCGCGTCGTAAAGCCATTCAAGAGGCGCCGCCGAAACGGCGGGGAGACAACGCGGAGCCGCCGACATCGGACGAATCGGCGCATGCGGATCGTCCTTCCAAACGGAAGAAATCGACAAAGAAGCAGGACTCGAAACGTTCGTCGAGCACCTGATGCGATCCATCATGAAGGATGGTATTCGATGCGTCAGAATGGCGCGGTCTCGTTTACCTATAGGGTCCACGTTCCGGGTCACTGCCGCCAACGAGTTCACGGCTGACCACGCTGCTCCACGCGACAAGCCATTCGAGGTTATCGGCGGTCGGTACTGGCCCCGGAAACCGCATGAACAGTCCAACGCGGTTGATCTGCAGGTCATCGGTGAATCGCACGATATCGTTGAGCGCCTTCAGCAATGCAGGACGAGCAAGCCATGAACGAATTCCCGCTTCATCGTTCCCTTGAACCTTGAATGCATCGTCGAACATGCCATTGCCGACCTTGATATCTTGAGAGAAAATTCCTTGCAAAAAGCCCGGAACATTGGTCCTGCGAATGAATACCTCGTACGGGCACGGTCGAGGAAACCTGGCGATGAGGACGGGGTAGGGGCTTTGGCCTTCCATTTCCAGGCTGATATCGACTTGCACGCCGTCACGAATACCAGACATCACCAGTTGCGCACTGTCGAACGTGAATCGATTGGCATCGGCAAACTTTTGCCATTCGTATTGTTGGGCCTGTATCAATCGATAAGGCGGCAACGTGCTTTGGCGCCATCGCAACCAACCGGCAAGTTCGGCAGCAGAATCGAGCATTGCCGCGACTTGCCCCGGAACCGTATGTATCCCCGCCTGCTTCACCTCGACATACGAGTCGGATACGCGTCCCACATACGCTCGGAAAATATCCACCATCTTATTCAGCATTTGTTGACCATGGGCGTCTGCGGGCGAGAGCAACATCGACGCGCGCGCGTGATCAGACGCGTTGATTTTGAGCGCATTGTCGTAACTGCTATGCCCAACCGAAATATCGTCACTGCCAAACACTCGGCTGAAGATGTTCTCGGGTGTAATGTCTAGACCCAGCCAAAGAGGCGGATCGATGCGCACAATCGCCGCCGTCCAGGTGGTGGAATTGCTGCCGCTCCCGGTATCGTATTGAAGCACGACAGCATCAACACCGCGCCACTTGCCCCATAACCATTGCGAGTAACTCGGAGCGCTAGACGTTGCGGGTATACCGCGCACCCGCTCCATGCGGCGATAACAAAACGTTTGCGCATACGTTTCTGACGGTTGGAAAGGCGTAAAACCCAAAGCGACGGCGAGATCTCGCCAATTCGTCGGTGAAAATGAATCAAAAATCCCCATGCATTCATATCCCAGCCGCCACAGGCGGGCGCGTTACCAGAGAATAGCTCACAGAAGCGAGGCTCGATGCTGGCACAGGGCAGCTCGGGACGCAATCCTCAAGACGCACGCGACGTGCAAACGACGAAACAGAAGCAATTCTTGCAGATTTTTGGATTGAGCGGACAAACGTTTGTGTCACTGGCGCGAATCTAGACGCTGCGAACGGGTCGCCTTCGGCGTTTTGTGCAGCCAGTGCATTACGTCATTGTTTCGTTTCTCGCCATGCAAGTGGGTGCGTCGGCGTCGAATCGCGAGGAGTGGCGATGAAACCATCGTCCCATGCTCGTCATGAGTTTATCGAACAAGCTCGGTTCGGGGTCATGACAAAGCACCGGCGTGTAGTTCAACGAAAAGTGTTGGCGGACGGATTCTCGTGCGCGTTGGAGACTGGCGGGATCGCGTGGATCGTACTCGACGAGGATGCTCGAACATCGATCCGCGTCGGGACCGTCGAGGCGTTCGTCGCTGTCGATGTACAAAGTGACTTTGTTCATGCTGAGGATGTCATTGTGCCCGAGGGATGTGGCGTTTTGATGGCGTGGTCGTGAAACCTGGGCGGCGTATTTGCTCGTCTTGTCGCAAACGAAGAAGCGCGAAAGCACGGCCGTGTATGATCCGCTGTCTTCAAGTTGTCACGATGAGGTCCACGCACGGAGTTTGTCATTGCGTTCGTCGGGATCGGCGAGCTCCACGTGAATGAGAATTTGGTGCTGCACTTCGGCCGGTTGCGCTGAATCGATTGGCATTGCCATGACGTGGTGCTACGAAGGCGGCGATGTCCATCCCTGACAATCCGTACGAACCGCCGTTGGTGGACGTTGTGTCGCCTTACGCGACGTTTTCGCGTGAGGAATGGCGGACGATGGGGAAGGTATTTGGCTGGTGGGTGGTAGGTGGTGCCGTCGTCCTGACCTCGGTTGTGGCCTTTCAAATGAATATGGCCCTGAGCCAATTTGGTGGTCAAGAATATCTTGCGCGTGTCATGACCATGGGCATCACGAATCAATATGCCTCGACATTGGTTATCGCCTCGATGTGCAACACTTTGGTCATAACGACCGACCGCCGTGCCAAACGAGATGTTCTTGTGCCGGTTCGACGATTGCCATTGCTTGTTATTATTTGGGCGGCGTTGGCAACCCCCATTGCCATGGCGCTCATGCTTGCATTGACGACGGTCATCACATACCGTCTTGACATTCCGGTGAATGCATCTTTGAAGGGCTTTGCTCAGGGGTTCCACGGAACCGACGTTGTCTTGTCCATCCTGACGGTTCTGCTTTTGAGCGCCGCGTTCGTTGGTAGCATTTCGCAACTCATGGCGATACTGTTGCGATTTCGTGGTCGATTGATTCTCAAATGCATCATTTTGACGCAAGCGAGTGGACTTTTGCTTTACGTCATTCAGCGGGTGATTGGCTTCATCCGAAACTGAACTGGGCCACAATTCGCTCTCACTCCTGCACGTTGAACTCCGGAAGGTGATATTCTTCAATGGGTGTGAGCTCGACGTTTTTCAAATCGTAGTCGTCGCGCAATTGCCGCACGCGGTCGGTCACGAGCACCGTTCCCGGAAAGCCCCACGCACGAAAGATGTCTTCTCCGGTCCACGTTCCTTCTTCAATGGCAAAGCCGTTCACTGCCTTGAATTTCTTCATCGAGCGGCACGTTTCGCACGTGATGATACCCCCGTACGTGAAATGGCTACGAGCGAAGTCGATTTTGGCTCCGTACAATTGCGGCGCAATCACGTAA
>JBGAOI010000795.1:0-3790 GCA_044221885.1 Polyangium sp. (in: bacteria) | reverse complement strand
ATGACGAAGTCCGGTTTTATCGAATATCGACGAGCAAGCGCGAATTGACGCGTAAAGGGAACCTGCTCCGGGTTTGTTCGGACAAGCGAATTGCGGCATGGGAGCGGGATGGCAAAGAAGGCGAAGATTTCAAGAATTGGCGAATCTTCGATGCGCGTAGTGGTGCGACAATGGCCACCCTGAAACGCGAACCAGGATTTATTCTCGGCGTGGATACGGGCTGTCATCATTTGTATTATCAACGCGTCGATGGAACGGTGGTGGTGGCGCCATTTGATGCCGCGCCAAACGAATATCGCATCATGGGTAAGGCGGACGGATACGTCTACGATGTGCGTCCGAGTTTGGCGCGTGGAACGGATGGTCCAGGTTTGTGGCTGGCATTCAGTTCCGGCGCACTTGCGCGAATTGATGAAAACAAGAATACGTTGGGTGTCGTGGGGTATGCCACACCCAGGGCGTCAGCCTTGAGTGATGGGCCCGCGCCTGGGGAACTCGTTTATGCGGATGCGACAGGGGTTGTGCTGTTACGGGCGCAATCATCGACGCGTTTGCTCGAACCGATGGGTTCGACGGTGTGGGAAGACATTTCCGTCGCCCCGGACGCTCAATCTATGTTTTTGTTGGCGACGCACGGCATTGCGGCATTCAACATCGAGCGGCGGGAAATCGTCGGATCGATTGCGCTTCGTGGGCATACTCGATTTTTGCCTTGGGACAAGGACGGCTCGGTGGCGGTATGGTCATTCGATACCGTCGGGCCTGAAGAACTTGATATCATTCCGCGAGGACGAGACATCACGGGTAAGATATCGAAGGCATTGTGCAATTTGCGCGTCGAGAATGGACGCTTGAAGATTTTCGATTGAAGCGATTCAGGAGACGCTCACGAGCTCCACGTCGAACACGAGCGTTGCATTCGGCGGAATGAGGCCCGGGTAGCCACCTTCACCATATGCCAGATGTCCTGGAATGGTCAACTTGCGACGTTCACCGACTTTCATACCGGCGACGCCTTGATCCCAGCCTTTGATGACTTGACCTGCGCCTAGCCGAAACTTGAATGGCGTGCCGCGATCTCGGGAGCTGTCGAACTTCTTTCCGTCCGTTAGCGTTCCCGTGTAATGTACAAAAACCGTGTTCCCGGCTTTGGCTTCTGCTCCTTGACCTGGGGCAAGGATTTCAATTTGGAGTTCTCCCGTCGACATCGTCGTTTTCCCTTCGTAGTTTTATCCAACAGCGTTCACGGAACTTTTTTGGGTTTGGGAACGGTCGTCCCATTACGTACTGCATCCACGACCAGATCATTGAGTGCTTTATCGGCCTTTTCGCATTTCGCCGAAACGGTTCCCATGGTCGCGCCTTTGCATTCTTTGCGTCGTTCAATGACGACTTTGTCGACCGCTTGGTCTTGTCGTAATGCTTCTTGGGTCGCATCTTCGAGGAATCGCCAAGGAATCAAGGCGTGCTTGGGTTTTGGCGGCGCCACCAAGCGGATTTCTTCGCCGGAAAGGGTCGCGCATGAACCATCCCAGCGCAATACGTCGTAACTCGCACCCGCACCGCTGACTTGCATTCCGCCCGTATCTGCTTTATGGGACAAAAGCACGATCAGTTCTTCTTCGAAAAACAGTTTTTCTTCGGAGCTTGGGCCGCTGAATCCATTAAAAGGATTAACCTCTTTCACGGCCACATAGGCGCGTTTCCAAGGCGTGCTTTTGTGGAACAGCATCAATGCGAGTTCCGGATAAACGCCTTTGCAGAGGTTCTTGACGAATGCTTTGGGCATGACGCATCCGTCGCCACTGGTTCCATTGGCACAAGCTTCGGGAATCGACTTGCCGTCCTCCGCTTCGGCCTCGTCCTTCGGTTTGTCCTCGGATGGTTTGTCGGAAGTTGCGTCGGTTTTTGTCTCCGACGCGGCCTTGTCTTGCGTGTCTGGCGTGGGTTTGCTGCCTCCGCAGCCCAAGGCGCAGAGGAGAATCGATACGGCGAGGTGTCGCATGGTGAGACCCTAACCTGATTTTCGTTCGCGCGGGAAGGGGAAATTTTCGTGGGTGCATTCCTCGTTGGCATATCGCGAATTTTCGCTACACTCTCGGCATGTTCGACAACATTGGCGTGAACCAAGGCGTCCTGAAATCCTACTTCGTTGCGTTCAAAGCGGTACCCGATGCGCCTCGGACCATATTCGCTCGGCATGGACTTGGACGACACACGTCCGACGGCGGATTCGAACTCGTCGACGCAGCGCCGCTCGACAAACTCATTGCTGCAACGAATGAACTTTTTGCGCTCGTCGGACCTCAAAAGGCATTCGAGGTGGGATTGCAAGTCATTGACAACGCACAGCAGCCGCCAGGAGCAACGGATATTGGCGGAGCATTCAAGAATCTCGATATGGGGTATCACATCAACCATTTAAAAGATGGCGTGCCCATGTTCGATCCGCAGACCGGGACGATGGTTGAGGGAATAGGGCATTACAAATGCACGACGGTATCGAAACATCGGCTCGTCGTGGAAGTGGACGCGCCATACCATTGCGATTTCGACCGTGGAATCATGCAAGCATGGGCGCGTTTGTATGAACGAACGGCGCTCGTGACGCACCTCGAGCCGGGGGTTTGTCGGAAAAACCGTTCGCGAATGTGCAAGTATGAAGTGAGTTGGAAATAAGTTGAGGAGGGGTTTCTGGTCGATGCGCATGGGGGTCGATCGCGCATCGCTTCTTGTCCGCACGCGTACGCAATGCACGCGTGTGGGACGTTTTCTTTGCGCCTAGAGCATCAACCGATACCCCACGAACAGCGACGTCGCCGCCGTGGTTACCTCGCCCGTCAATGCATGCGGCAAGGGCCCAATCTCGAACATCAATTCGGCCAACACCGCCCCCGGACCCACCTTGATATCCACACCCAGCGGAACCGCTCCACCAATTCGCGTGGATCGCTCTTTCGTCTGCAGAATGACCTCGCTGCCCGCTTTGCCCTCGGTAATGCTCTCCAGCATATAGATCCGCGGGCCAATGCCCACGTACGGGACGAACCTCCCGAATCGCGTCATGCGGTAGACAACCATGGGCGTAACCGTCAGTTCCTTTTGCGTGAGCGTCCACGCGTATTTACCTCCAGGCACGCGCGGATCCGTGTTCTCGCCCGTTGTCGTGGGCACCGTATACGCCACGTCCGCGTAAATGCCAATGCCTCGATTTAATGCGGGCAGGATGTAACCTGCTTCGACCGCGCCATTGACGAACGGTCCAAGGCCATTAAACGATGCAATGCCTCCGAACTTCAATCCGGCGACAAACGCACCTTTGGGTTTGGCCGAAGGATCGGGCGCTGTTTGGTCCTGAGCCGATGCCGTTTGCGCCATCGTGAAAAGCGCGAGCGACATGAGTGCAATCGATGTTTTCATCTTCGTCTCCTCACCAAATCACGAGTTCCGTTGACGACCCGGCGGGACTGTTGGCCGTTTGTCCACCAACGAGGAAAATGAACGCGCTTTGTACAGCGCTGCCCATCAAGTATCGTGGTTCGGTCATGCTGAGTCCCTCGGCATTCCACGATTGATTCGTCAATGTCGGTACAGGATTGACCAACGTTGCGGATTTGGCTCCAGCGGAAGGCGTTCCATTTTGCCCACCGAATTGGAACAGGTGCCCATTGGCCGCGCAAACACCATAACCTGCTGCTGACGAGGTGAAGTCTTTCGGAATATCCGAAACCATACCTAAGCCGCCTCCTGCATTAACTTTCGCCGCTTCCACCTTGCCCGAAAGTCCCGC
>JBGAOI010000794.1:0-3790 GCA_044221885.1 Polyangium sp. (in: bacteria) | reverse complement strand
GGGAGCGTAATTTGCTCGGGTACATGCGCAAACCGTTTGTCCGAGGATTCCGCTTCGGCTACGACAAACTTGCGTGCGTCACCGTGAACTTCGATCTTGTCAATGCCGACAGGACCCAGCGTACGCAATTTTTTCTGCGCTGCATCCGTGCGGGCATTCGTGACGACAAACGTCGGAATTCCTGACGCGGCCAATGTTTCGAGTACATCTTTCGCTTGCGGTCGGAATGCCGTGAGCGTGTTTTCGTACGCGTGATGGTACAATGCCTGCAAAATGGCGGCACGGGTTTTGCCGTCTTTCAGCACGCCAGCCGAATCGAACATCAAATGCGCCGTCGTGGTGGTTTGAATGTACGGATCCGCAGCCGCGGGTGCGACAATGCGTCCTTCGTGAACCCAACCGTAACGTCCTGGATTTTCCGCAATACGTGCCGATTGTTCCGCCCATTCCGCCGGCAATTCTCGACCAAGCAGGTCAAAAACAGCGGCGCGAAATGCATCGACGAATGGCTCCGCTTCTCGCGCTACATCGGTGAACGTTCCATCGAAATCCAGAATGATGCATTTGGTGGTCAAGGTTCCCTCGAAGGCCATGGTTTGTGCTATGTGGCGGACAACTGATCGTCTAGAGACTGTTGGTTTCGTTGGTGAAGTTTTCCCGGATCCAATGCGTGAATCCGGGCAAATGCAATCGCGAAAGAAGCGGCAAGTAGGCTCGTTCGACGCGGTCTTCGCGCGTGACCGAATGGAATGAACGAACGCCCACGTCATTGGATGCCAACACGAAGGGCATGACGTCGGTTTGTCCTTCTTCGAAAGCATCACACATGAGCGACGCTTTCATGTAGGCGGCGGCTACGTCGAGGAAAGCTGGTCGAATGCCCCGAATGGATCGGCTAAACGGTTCGGCGATGACTCGTTTTTGAGGCGTATCTTCCAAACCTGCGGATTCGAGCTGCATGCGGAAATACTCGGCGGCCGATGCTCCTGGAAATTGCGCCTTTCGTTTGTCTCGTTCGTACCCTTCCGCAACGACCACGAGCGCATAATCGGTACGGGACAAAGCTTCGGCGATTTCTTTGAGCACAACACCCGGAAATTGAAAGAAAGGAAGCACGATGAGATGTGCGCGGGCAGCAACCCCGCAATGCAACGCGTGTCTTCCACTGCGATTGCCCATCATCTCGAGCAAATAAATTCGCTTGTGCGTATACGCGTCTTCGTACAGACCGCGGGCAATCGTGGCTCCAGCTTCGACCCCCGAAAGGAATCCAATGGCTCGATCACCGGCGAGATCATTGTCGATCGATACGTTCACGAATCCCGCTTTCGGACGCGGATGTGTATGATCGAGCAATGCTTTCAGCCCTTCGTAGGTCCCATTTCCACCCACCGCAATGATGTGGGAAAACCCTTGCGTCCGTATCGTTTCTGCCGCGACTTGTCGATTGCTGGCCAGATGAAACCCAAGATAACGTTCACTACGGAAATCACTTCCCGCATCGAGAACACGACGGCCCATGCTTCTCGCCGGAATCCCTTTGGCCAAAAGCGAATACCGCTCTTTGCGACTCACGATGAGCCGCTCGAATCGAGGTTCGCTCGTCGCATCACTCGTCAGTGACCGAAATCCTTCCGTTGCGGCCCAAACTTCATACCCGCGACGCGAAGCTTCTTCGGTCAGCGCGACAGCAACCGACGAGTAACCCGGCGCGTCGCCGCCGTCAAAAACAAGGAGCAGCCGCCGATCCGAAGACGGCATGGCTGCGGGCGTACCAAATTCGACGAGGTTCGACATCCGGGGCGGGACCTAGCACGGAATTGCAGAGGGAGGGAAAAAAATATGCCACGAAACGACGAAAGATGACGAAACCGTGCCGACGATGAAATATCGGCCCAGTCCCTCCGTCTTGTGCGGCCAGGACACTCGAGTGCGTCGTTGGGATCGGTTGGATTCTTGACGCTCCACCGAGAAAACGCCTTATGGCGTATGCATCGTGCGAAACGCTGTGGCCATTCGTTTTGAACAACCATAGTCCGACAACCACGATTCGGTTATCGTGTTGCTTACGAGGTGACCCTTGAAAACAATCCTTCTATGTACATCCATCTTCGTTTTCGCTGCTGGGCTCATGGGCTGTAGCGATGATGTCGGTTCTGAAGAAGATGCTCGTCGGGCCTACGTTGGTCTTGACAAATCCGTCGACAAGGCCATTCAACTGGGATTCCAGGGATTCAATTTGGCCTCGAATGCCAACATCGATCCGCAAACGGCCAATGGTGACAAGGGCGGTACATTGACCGTCAGTGGAAAGGTAGATCAAGGAGCTTCCGCCAATAAAAACATGACTCTCGACGAAGAAATGAAGGGGTATTCCGACGACGGATTGATCACCTACGATACGACGGGGACACTACCCATCATCGATCTGAAACTCGCCAACGTTCCCAACGGTACGGTGAATGGAACCTTGAATGGAACGTTCAAAATGACCGGGGAACTCGAAGGAAACGTCACGCTCACCTTGAGCATTGCTGGTGAATTGCAGCCGACCGCCGCCGATCCCATGAAAGTCGAGCGTAAACCAGATACGACGAAGATTACGGGAACAGCAGCGTCCGATTACGGTACCTACAACGTCAACGTGACGCAATGAGTTTGGCACGTCAATCGACGTGCGCCAAGACGACCACCGAATAACCTACCGCCACTTCGCGCTGCAAATTGTGGTACGAATGGCGCTGATCGCCGCGAAAAACCACGACATCGCCCGGCGCGACCAAGAACTTTTCGCCCCCCACCACAAGCTGAATCTCGCCCGCTTCCACCGTCAAGTATTCTCGCGTTCCCGGCGTGTGCGGTACGCCCGTCATGCGTCCGTTCGCTGGTAACTCGATCCGATCAATCTCCATGCCCGCAATGGCATCAGGCAGCAATTTCCGCACCGTTGCTTGCCCCGGAGTACGCACGGGCAAACTTCCCTTCGCGTAATGACGAACCACACTGCGCGGAGCACTCAGCAACTCCTCAATCGATACTTGTAGAGCTGTCGCCACGCGATGGAGCACGGACAAAGTCGGGTTTGCTTCGCCAGACTCGAGATGCGCCCAGGTTGCTCGAGGAACATCCGCCAGCTTGGAGATTTGTTGCTGCGTCAAACCTCGCGCTTCCCGAAGCTGTTTTACGTTTTTCGCCAGTGTGCCTGGAAGATCTCGGTCCGCATCCATGGATAGCTTCGCAGCAGACCGCGTTCGAGCAGCAAAATCAAGCTTTCGTTTGCCTTGACCTGAACACCCACACACCGTTGTTCGTCTCGGCCGTTGAAAAGGTGCGCATGGGGTCAAGAAGAAAAGCAAAAATCTTGCGTGTCGCGCTCTTGACACCTGCCTGGTCGACCGGCGATCGTGCCGCCCGAGTAACCGATTGCGTCGTGCGCTGTTCGTCGGGGTACGCAGGGTCGGTTTGACCAGGGAGATTGGTGTTTGTCATGAATGAAACGCTTCAAAAGTATATCGATACGGCCGTGCAACTCGGCATGAATGTCGGCATGAAGATCCTGGGCGCGCTGCTCCTCTGGATCATCGGGCGCCTCGTGGTGCGTGGGGTCATCACTGTCGTCGACAAGAGTTTGGTGGACCGAAAGATCGATGCGACCGTTTCGCGCTACGTCAGTTCCGTATGCAGCGTCATGCTCAACGTGTTGCTCACGCTGGCAGTTTTGAGCGTCTTCGGCATTGAGACGACCACGTTCGCCGGACTTCTCGCGGCAATGGGCGTTGCTGTTGGTGTC
>JBGAOI010000793.1:0-3794 GCA_044221885.1 Polyangium sp. (in: bacteria) | reverse complement strand
ACTCGGCAGCTTGGTGTATTGCGGGGTCTCGAAGGTCAAGGCATCGTGGCGTCGGTTTGTCCGCAGCAAGTTGCGGATCGCGAAAAGGAAAACTACGGTTACCGGGCGGCAATTGGCGCATTGGTGGATCAACTGAAAAACCGAATCAATGGCCCCTGTTTGCCCCGTACGCTCGAAGCCAACGAGAAGGGCCAAGTGGAATGCGTGGCGGTCGAAGCTCGACATGCCGTTGAAGGTTGTAAGTGCGAAGCAAGCGAGGCGCGTTTGCCCATTGATGCTTCGCGCCAAGGTTTGGTAAACGAAGCGAAAAACAGAACCCCTGGCAATGACTGGAATTGTTTCTGCGAAATTCCGCAACTCGAGGGTGAGGAATTGAAACAATGTCAGAACGATATCTCCGACGCACCGGTGAGTTCGTCAGGGAAATCCATTGATGGGTACTGCTATGTGGATGCGACAACCGAACCGACCATCGGAAACCCGATTCACGTTGCAACATGCACCGAAAACGAACGACGGCGTCTGCGCCTCGTGGGCAAAGGAGAACCCGCCAAAGACGCGACGCTCATCTTGAGCTGCTACGCCCAGCCGTGATTGCCCCCGCCTGACCCACCATTTCCACGTCATTTCCTTTCCTCCCGCTGAATCTTCGTGTAGATGCTGAACGACGAGCGTCGAAGCGGGAGTTGTCTGCATGTGGATTGAAATCGAGGTCGAGACTCAAGGCGACGACGTCCGAATTTCGGGCCGAGGCAGCCGTGGTGAACGACCGACGCCCTACGCACTGGCATCTGCGCAGAGCTTCGACGCGCTGTCGACCTTTGGGAACAAGGTGGGTCGTGCGGTTCGTCAAGGGAAACCTCTCGATGAGGGAGCCGTAACCGCAGCGCAATCGCTTTACGAATCAGTTTATCGCGACGAACTGCGGGAAGTCATGCAGCGGCTCCTTGAAGCAGGCAAAGAGCAGCCGATCTTGGTGCGACTCTTTATTCAAGACAAAGCGTTACAAGGTGTGCCATGGGAAGCGTTGTGTAAACCAGGTACATCGGAAGGGTTTTGGGGGACCAACCCCCGCCTCATTGTCGCGCGAGGCGTACATTCTTCGGAGCCTTGGGAACCGCGAGAAGTGCGGGGAGCAGTACGGGTTTTGGCCATTGGACCAGGTGCCGAGATACGTGCAGTCGAAGCTTTGCGATCGGCGTTGACAGAATCGATTGACGCAGGGGCAGTCGAATGGCTCGATCCGATTGCCGGACCGGACATCACAGCGAAAGCGCTATACGAACGCTTGCGCCGCGGAAAAACACCGCACATCGTTCATTTCATCGGCCACGGTAGCGTGGACATGGGAGGAAAACCCGTATTGCGTTTGGCCGACGATACCGATGGCGAAGAGGTATGGATCAGCGTCGAAGCGGTTGCTCGTGAATTGAGCTCGTTATTTTATGAAGAATTACGCTTGGTTGTGCTCGAAGCCTGTGACGGCGCTCGCCCGGGAGCATTTGGAAGCGCGGCGGAAATATTGGTGAAAGCCGGCGCAGACGCCGTCGTTGCGCATTTATGGCCCGTGCGCGCCGAAACGGCACGATTGTGTTCGTCCGAGTTTTACCGGTCATTGGCAGGCGCGGACCGAACCACCGGTGACGTGGGATCGAGCATGGGAGCAGTACGTCGAACCTTGCTGGCGCAGAGTGCGGAAGCATTTTCGCCGGTTTTGTATTTACGCGGAGCAGATTCGATTCTTTTCAATTTCGAGGGGCGGCGCGTGACAAAACCGGGAAGCAAGCAAAAGGCACGTCAAATGGCGCCTGCGCTGCAAACGATGCTCGAACATCCGTTTACGTTTGTCCTAGGAGATCTCGACGAGGATCACGCCACATTGCAAAAAGAGTTTTCCCAGTTTTTGGAGGAAAACGGCGACAAACCAGCGGAAGGCAGTACGCTCAGTGTGGTCAGCCAACGATGCTCCCTCCGCTTTGGCCAGGAAATATTGCATTCGCTGTTTCAGCAGGCATTATCGGCAACGTTGACCGTGCCGCCTCCGCCCATTTTGGAAGCCTTTGCGCGATTGGTTGGCCCTGGAGTGCACATGACGCTGCTTTGGCGTCCGCTTCTCGAACGCGCAATCGCCGACAAACAACCCCAACGAACGATTTATGCGATCCAACCGTCGTTCGGTTCGGGAAAACCACGAATTGTCAAGCGCGCCGGAGGAACGACCGTCTGGAAAATGGAACCGGTCATGCCCAAAAGATTCGACATTGACAACGATATCGTGATTTTACGGCCCTACGGTGGATATTCGGCCGAATTGCGACCTATTTTTTCACCGCCGCTGCTGACCGAAGACGACCATTTCGATGGTTTCGTGGGGTCCGAGGGACTGCGGCCCCCGTCGTGGATGGAAGAATTGCTCGCTCGTCCGCGTATTCAGTCCAGTATGTTTTTGGGTTTGTCGAGTTTAGACGTTCGTCACCGGGTTTTTCTGCGCTGGCTTTATGATCGACGCCCGGCACCGAAAGATAGCTGGGCCATCTGGCCGCCAACGGCAGATCCACATGAAAGCGAGATTTGGGAAAGCGGCGGTGGGCTTCCAGGCAATGGTCGAATCGTGGCGATCATGGAAGATATTCCGCAATTGGCTACGCAACTCGAGGGGTTTGAACGTGGGAGTGGCGTATGACCCGAAATCCCTTTCCCGGACCGCAACCGTATCGTTCGGCGGATCGTGCATTCTTCTTCGGTCGTGACGATTTGGCACGCAAACTCGAATCGGTCATTCTTGCAACGCGATGTCTGACGGTGCACGGCCCTTCGGGTGCAGGAAAATCATCGCTCGTGCAAGCCGCGGTGCTCCCAACGCTCGAGGAAACGCGGGACGTGCGTATCGTACGCGTCGATGCGTGGCCGGAAGATGAACCTCCCGCGCAATGGCTCATGCGATCGTTCTATTCCTATCTGCGTCTTGGAGTGGTTCCGACAAACCAATCGGTCGAGGAAGCCATCATGATAGGGGCAAAACGCACGGTACGGGCATCGGATCGATTGGTCATCGTGTATCTCGACCAATTGGAGCAGCTTTTTTTCGCCAATCGTTCGTCCGATGAAACGGATGCGTTGTTTACGATATTGCAAGGTTTGGCAGAACTACCCGTTCGTTCTTTGCGTCTGGTGCTTTCTTTGCGTGAAGACTACTTGGGGCGATTTCGAGACCGGTTGCGGGATCGAGGGCGCCTGCTCGAGAACACGTTTCGGGTTGGGCCACTGACGGTGGGAGATCTGACGGCGGCAGTTTGTCACGCCGCACGATCGGGAGAACCACCTCAAGAATGGTCGGAAGAGACGATGCAGGCGCTTTTGATGCAGGTTCGAATTCCTGGTCAAGCGGCAACGGCAGAAGCCGAAGCGCAAGCGGCTTATGCGCAAATCGTTTGTCGCGCATTGTATCAGGAGCGAGCAACGGGACAAACGGTCGAAAATGATCAGGTCGAGGCCGAGCCTATCCTTCGACGATATTTCGATGCGACTTTGTCGAGCCTTGGAAAACTACAAGAGGCCGCGCAGCGGTTGCTCGAAGATCATCTCGTCAGTGGCGACGGCAGCAGAACGTTACGCACGGAAAAAGAGCTTCTGCGGATATTGCCGCAAGAGGCGTTGTTTCCCGTTCTCGAAGCGCTCGAAGGTGCGGCCACTTTGCATGCGTCAGCGCATCAAGGGAGTCGGTATTTCGAGATTGGGCATGATTGGTTGGCCCGCAAAGTATTTGAAGAACGCCAGAAACGCGTGGCTCAAGA
>JBGAOI010000792.1:0-3796 GCA_044221885.1 Polyangium sp. (in: bacteria) | reverse complement strand
CAAAAGCCCATCGCCAATGACCGGGTAACCGGCCAGTTTTTGCAATGCCGCTTTGGCGAGCGATGACGCATTCTCGACCAGCAGTTCTTGCACTTCCGCGGCACCGGAAACAAGCACGACTTTTTTGTCGAGCAGTTGAAACCGGCATACAGGAGCGCCCGAAGCCAGTCGGCGCATGAATCCAAAACGGTCGCGGCGAAATTCGAGGGTCGGGCCGAAGCCGGAACCATCGGGCAACATGGGGATTTCATCGTGTTTTCGAGGTTGCGCGTTTTCCATGACCCCAACCATAACAAAGGTTTGGTTTTACGACGAGCCCTTGGGTTGGCCAAAGATGGCCATCGGGTGGTCAAGTTTTGGGCGTCTGGATCGTCTCCAGGACCGAACGGCGTTCGTCACGCCCCTCGAAACACCTTCAAGCGATGATAACGCAAATACGGAGCATGTTTGGCGCTTATGCCGGGGATGTGCAAAGGTTTGTCGAGTTGCAAGCATAACCGTGCGGCGGTCGATACGTGCGGTGATACGGTTACCGTGCCGTCGTCTTCCACGGTAAAGAACCCGCCGTCGAAAGCGGCATCGTAATGCGGTGCGAGCAAGAGGCCGTTGTGGACATCCAGGCGTTCGGCATCGGTTTCACAATGGGCCCAGGGCTTGATGTGACTCGCACGTAACAATTCTGGAATGGATAAGCCGGACAAACAGCATTGGTCGTGCCAATACTTGCGTAATCCGGCCCGAAAAATGTCTTGGCCCACGCGTTGTAGGACGAGCCGTTCGGTTTCTGTGGTTTTGGGTAATGTCGCGGTTTGCCGCTCGAACACGTGCAGAAGTTCGTCCGGGAGGGCAATGGACAATTGAAAGATTCGCAAAAGCAGGTGATCGAGCGACGGAATATCATGGGCGCCCAATGGGCCATAAGCGTCTTCGGGGACGGGCGCGGGGGATGTTGCCGCATGGGCTTGCAATTCTTCGAGGACATTACGTTGGGACATCGCCACATAGAGGCGTTTGTCGGCATCGGCGGTGATCCAGAGGCGGAGGCGCGTTTGGCTGCCGGCGAAAGCGAGCCATTCGTTTCGAGGTGGCAAGTGCAATTCGAAGCCATTGTCGGTGGCTGTTTTTTCGATTCTCGTGCGATATGCGGGCGGAATCATGGACACCTCGGACAAACATCACGGTGCGAAGCAAGCGGAATGCGTCCCAGAGTACGCAAACAAGGGAGCTGAAGACAATGGGAATGTGGGGGATGGAGGGCCCGCACTCGTACGATGGAGTACATGCACTCGTCGTATGGAGCGCCTGCACGGTGCCTATGGAGTACCAGCACTCGTACGATGGACCACATGCATGTAGCCTGTGGAACATCAGCACGGTGCCTATGGAGGGCCCGCACAGTGCTTATGGAGCGCCAGCACGGTGCCTATGGAGGGCCCGCACAGTGCTTATGGAGCGCCTGCACAGTGCCTATGGAGGGCCAGCACAGTGCTTATGGAGCGCCTGCACGGTGCCTATGGAGCGCGTGCACTCGTGCGATGGAGCCCTTTGTTGGGAGATCGTCGTCACTCCGCCCCATCTTCGTTGACGCGCTCTTTCGAGTATTTCGCGCGCCAACCGTCGGCGGCCATGTACCGCGCAGCCAGTTCGCCACGTCCTTCTTTGACGAGGTCGACCGTTTCACCATTTTCCGACACGTATGAAAGCGGGAGCAAGCCTTGATCAATGGCGCGCAGAAATGCGTAGATGGCCTCGTCGACGCAATCGGAAATGAGCACCTGCGGCGGCACTTGCCCATTAAACGGTATTGCGGCCCGACGCCAGCGTTTCGCGACCGCCGTCTGCGAATGCGGGAGCAATTGCATATCGCAACTTTGAATCGCAACGTCGCGCACGTGGCGCACGAATAGTATTCCCAGCTCTTCAATGGCGCGTCGAGGCATTTCGAGTTCGTCGAGATTGGGGGCGGGATCGTCGGGTATGTCTTGCACACCCCATTTCACTGCGATATCCGCGTAATCGTTGGCGTCCACAATACGTTCTTTCGAGTACCAGGCGTACCACCCGTTGGCGCCAGAGCACCAGCCAGCGGGTTCCCCGCCACCCACAACGGACACGTCCACGGTTTCTCCGCGTGGAGTGGTGAAAAGGAGGTGGAGGAGATCCGCATCATCCATTGAGTAGAACATGTAGAAGACCGTCCGATCCACACATTCCGGGATCATGATTTCCGCTGGAATCTGACCTCCCGCTGCCGCGGCGGCAGCCCTCAATCGCTCCACACCTGCACCGTCAACATCGAGCTTGGTTACGATCCTGCACTGCGGGATTGCGCTGTCTCGAACGTTATGCACGAGCTGTTTGCCAAATTCTTCAATGGCATCACTGGACATATTTATTTACCCCACGGAATTCGAACTGGTGCTGCAACGCCAGCGGCCTTTAGCGCGTCAATCGCTTTAGCGACTGTGGACTCGGCCATGTCGAGCTTCATTTTGCCCTTGACCAGAGCATCGACTTCGATCTTCCCAATGGCTTCCCAGGTCAAGGGTTGACCCGTTTTTGCGAAGTCGATGTACCCGGTCCTCTGAGAACCTGTTACCAGGCGATGATCGACTCCTAACTTTTCAAGTTCGACCTTAGGAATCGCTAGCGCCTTGTTCGGATCATACCCAGCCGTATAACCCTGCAGCCCTTCAAATGCCTTTTTCGCCGGCACATGATGACCCTTTCCCACATTGTACGGCTCCAGCTTCGCCGGCTCAGCTTGCGGTGCTTTCGGTGCGGGTGTCGGAGTTGCCGCCGGCTTCGCCGTTTGCGGTGCGGATTCGTCTGATGCCGTCTGCGATGGCGGCGACGACGACGACATGCCATCGCCATCGTCCGAGCGCCACAATTCAATCGTCAAGTGCCGCACGGCATTGCCACAATTCGCGACGCCCGTCATGGTCAACCCGAGCGACCCGACAAACACCAATGCACCCGCGGGAGCACCTCCGCCCGTCCCGGTCAAACCGGTTCCGACGCCCATTCCGCCGCAACCCAACACGATCTGGCCAACCCCAACGCCAAGTTCAAAACACGCTTCCGTAATTCGCTCGGTTCGCGTCCCTTCCTCCAACCAATGCGCTTGGCGCGCCAAATCCACCGCAATCGTGCCGCCAGGAATCACTGCTTTCGTAATGCCACGGCCCATTCCCACGATCTCTTGCCCGGTGTGCGTCTTCCTCAACTGCTGCACCACGCCCGGCGGCCCCGAGGGCGGGGGTTTCGGATCTTTGTCGAGGCCCAGCAATTGCCGAACTCGCTGGTGAAACAACGCATTCTGTTGACCGATCACCAACGTGCGTCTTTGCCCGAGTTCTTGACCGACGTAACGTTTGTCGGGCCCGTCCGCCTTGGCGACTTTGCACGTCTCTTCCACGAGCGAACTCAATTCACGATGCGTGTCTGTCGGTATACGCACGACGGTGACCCAACGCGATTCATTGTCGGCCACGTCCTCCTCGGGACGCATCACGTCGAATCTTTCCGGGCAAGACAAATGTAACTTTGTCCCGAGCAGCAACGCGCTCGAGGGCCGAGCAAAGATGTCATATTCGAATATCGTGTCGGCTTGCGGCAAAAACTTCCGAAATGCGTCCGGATCACGATCCGAGACAAACTCGCTCCGGTTGGCATCCGTCGCGAAAACCTTCGTCTCCGGCGGCAACGACGACGGCATGACGCAAATCTTCGTCCGGTGCGCCTTCGGGGTTGTCACCTGTACCGATTCCGGCACCTCGGGCGACATGCAACC
>JBGAOI010000791.1:0-3811 GCA_044221885.1 Polyangium sp. (in: bacteria) | reverse complement strand
TTGAATTGCTTTCGTCAATGCAGGAAACGCTGCAAAACGACTGGCTCGTTCCCCAGCCCGCGGATGGCCTTGACGAAACACAGAGGACCACTCTTGATGAATGCCCTGCGCTTCGTGATAACGTAAATGCAGCATTCCCACGTGGGATCCCAGCCGATCCCGCACGCCAGAGAGCTACATCAAGACCGACGCGATTCGATTGCGCATTTGTTGGCTCCACGCACCGCGCAACGTCAACATTTTCGTCGCTCGACGGACGTTGTTGATCATCGCTTCAGCAACCGCATGCCGTTCCATTTGGTAACTATCCAGCAATCCGGGATTGCCGGCGCCGCGATGCACGAGCGCCAATTTCCAAATCAAGTTGTGTACGTCTTGAATGCCGGTATTGAGCCCTTGACCGCCGACGGGTGAATGGATATGTGCCGCATCTCCCGCGAGAAAAACGCGACCCACGCGCAGTTTCTTGCTGACGAAATGTTTGGGCGAAAAAGACGACGTCCAACCCAATTCGGTGATTCGCGTGGAAAAACCGCTCCGCTTGTCGAGGATTTCCTGAAGCATCGGGATATCGATCTTCGTGGCAACCTCGGGAGTCAATTGCGGTGTATGCGCAATCAATCGCACTCGTCCGGGAACTTCGAGCGGCACGAGGATCAACATGCCTTCGGGCACGAAAATGTTGTACCCTTCGGCATCGGCGAACTCGGATTCGAGGGCCACATCGGCCAAAATAAAAGTTTCACCGGTGACATCGCCCTCGAGTTCGACATCGAGCATTCGGCGCACATCACTTCGCGCGCCGTCGGCGGCAACGAGCCAGGAAGCGCGGCTGGTTTCACGCGTCCCGTCGGCATGGACGATTTCTGCTTCGACAAACTCGTTTTCCTGACGAAAGGATTGTAGCGTCGAGTTTCGTACCACCCGGACGCCCCGGGCCTCGAGTTCTTCTTCGATACATCGTTCCGTTTCGCTTTGAGGAATGGTGAACCACATGGGAAATGGTGCGTCGTGCCAATCGAGCCGCCGGAAATCGATGCGTTGAATTAGTTTTCCATCGGCGATGATATTCAAGGCGCGGAATTCACGCCCCGCCGCCAGAAGGCGTTCGCTACATCCCAAATCCGCGAGCACCTCCATGGAACGCGAATGAAGCACAAGCGCCTTGGAATAGGACGTTCGGCAGGCATTGCGATCAAGGATGCGTACCGACAAACCATGCCGTACACCATCGAGGGCCGCGCAAAGGCCCGTCGGACCAGCGCCGACGACCAGCAGATCGACGGAAGGTTGATCATGATTCATGGTTGTCCCCATCGGGCGGTGATTTCACGAGCCAGCATTTTACTGCGAGAATCTGATAAAGGGTTATGGGAGCGGCAAAACCTGCGGATCTTAGTTGCTCTCGTAATTCGTTTTCCGCGACGGGTACCATCGTCGATTGCGCGTGACGTCGAGCCAATTCGGCGAGGGGAAGTCCCTGCTGAATCACGTATTGTTTGCGCAAGTCGGCCCACACAGCATTGGCTTGGTCATCGTGCACGAGGGTTGTCAGGATGAGTTTTCCTTCGGGTCGCAAGCGCGCACGTAATGCGCGCAGCCATAACGCACGTAATTGTGGCGGAATGAAATGCAGCACCAGCGTCGAAACGATCACGTCGAAAGTCGGTGCGTTTTCAATCGCCTCGATTGATCCGTGAATGAATTCGACCAACATGGACGCATTTGCACAGCGCTCGCGCGCAGCTTCGAGCATCGCGAGCATGGGATCGCAAGCCACGAAGGTTGCATTGGGACAAACTTTGGCCAATCCCAAAAGGCCGCTACCCGTGCCGCATCCGACGTCGAGAATACGCGCCGTTTGGGGCAATGCATGACTTGCGGCCAACGCGACCAGCTCTTGTAGCGCCGTATATCCGGGCACGGAAAGAGTGGCCAAACGATCGAATTGAACGGGATCGAAGGAATCGGTCGTCGAGCTCATTTTGAACCTCCACCGCGAAGTTGCGTGACGAGCAGCACGAGGTCCGCGTCGGAATCGGGTAACACCGAATGTTTTATTTTGGGCGCCAACGTGACAAATCGACCGTTACCAATCGGCACGCGATCGTTACCCAGGATCACCGTCCCGGAACCGGATGCCGCTTGAATGATGACGGGCACCGGCGCATTGTGGGTGGGGAATTCCGCTCCATGACGAAGCCGAATGGAAAGAATCGTGGCGTGAGGTTCGTCGAGCAAACGCGTGACTTGAACGTTATCGCCGGATTCGTTTGCGGGAGGAATGGCCAACGGACGAAATGGCTCCGCAGGGTTTTTCCCGGCATCAATCGATGGTTCTCCATGGTGATGGTCGTCGGGCGTCGACGGTGACGTCGTCGATGGCGTCGACGCACATCCAAAAAGAAACGTGGACCCCAAAAGGGCACCGAGGAAAACGAGGCAACGTTGGTTCTGCGTCATCATAACGATTCTCCGCTCGTGGAGCACGAACGTGCAGACCATAGGAGGAGGCTTCTCGCATAGCCAATGACAAAACCGGATAGTGACTATCCGCGGAACGAATGACGACGCTTGGGTGATTCCAATACTGGATTCCCACTATTCAGAAAACGCGCTGGACCGTTTCGCAATGCATTCGTACCATCATGTCCGACAAGAACCGGCGTGAAGATTCCGCGCACCACAAAAGATCGCGCGGGTCGAGTCATGCCTTTCACGTGGAGCGAGTCATGAAACGCAGCCATTTCGCATTTTTGGGTCGAGCATCTTCGGCACTTCGTTCGCGAACGACGTTCCAAACAACTTTGGCGGGCGCATTGACGATTGCCGGAATGTTAGGGCTTGGAGCGTTGCCCGGTTGTGAAGAGGCGGCAGCGTCCGACACGAATACGCCGTCTGTCGTGGAACAACGATTGGAAGTGCTCGAAACGAAAGAAGCCATTCGCGAAGCCGTTCTGGAATTTGCGCATATCGTCGACACGGAGGACGAAACAGCGTTGGCAGCGCTGGCCCCCAAGATCCATGCTGACTTCGAAATGCGCGTGGTCGATTTCGTGGGCATGGAGCATAAGTTTGTCGGGTACGATGGGTTGCTCAGCGGGTATGGCCCGATCATGGTGATTGCCGGGGCAAACCTTGCCGTGAGTCAAATTGGTGTGGATATCGATGGTGACGTCGCGACGGCGTCGTTCAAGTTCATCAATTCGGTCAAACCGCCCCCGCAGCTTGGTGTGCCCGTGAATGAAAAGCTGCTTTTGCTCGCGGCCAATACAGCAGTATTCGTCAAGACGAACGGCGTTTGGCAATTGCAGAAGCTGGAGCTTTTGCATTCATTGGCGTATCCGGGGGAGTTGCCGGCGAGCCCGTGAAGCAGTATGTTTTGCGGGTAATGCAGCGCGTGGAACCATCGATCGCGAATCCGAAGCTTGTAGCTTCATGTCCGCCACGATGTCATCCGACCAAACAGGACCAGCGCAACGTCGCGGTCAACCACCACATTCTTCCCTTCCCTGCGTGATAACGACGTGGCACGATGAGCCGCCATGAATGTTTTTAGCCACATCCTCGAACGCGCCCTGGATCTGCCGCCCGCAGAAACGCGCGATATCGTCGTCCAGCGCGATCTGCAAGTGCCCATGCATGACGGCACGGTGCTGCTCGCGGATCTCCATGCGCCGCGGGATGGACGTAAACGCCCGCTGGTCCTGCTCCGATCGCCTTATGGCCGCACGAATCCGTTTCTCTCCTTGCTGAGCCGGCCTTTTGCCGAGCGGGGTTTTTCGGTGCTCATTCAAAGCTGCCGAGGCAC